>NZ_CP101156.1:3000000-3300000 GCF_024298845.1 Natronosalvus amylolyticus | reverse complement strand
GAGGCTGGCAAACCGTTCGCCATCCACGCCGGCGAGGGTGACCCGAGCGACATCGACCCGGCGCTGGACCTCGACCCGGCGTTTCTGATTCACGTCGTTCACCCCGAAGTCCACCACCTCGAGCGAATCGAGGAGCAAGGTGTCCCAGTCGTGCTCTGCCCTCGTTCGAACCTGGTGACTGGCGTGGGATTCCCGCCCGTTTCGGACCTTCTCGAGCGGACGACGCTCGCGCTGGGTACCGACAACGTGATGTTGAACTCGCCGTCGATGTTCCGTGAAATGGAGTTCCTGGCGAAACTGAGCGACGTCCCCGCCCGCGAGGTTCTCAAGATGGCGACCGTCAACGGGGCCGACCTGCTCGACCTCGAATACGGCTCGCTCGAGGCAGGCAAGTCGGCTCGCGTCCTGGTGCTCGATGGCGAGTCGCCGAACCTCGAGGGCGTTCGTGATCCCGTTCGGGCCGTGGTCCGACGGGCGGGCGTCGACGACGTGAAAGCGGTCGAATGGGGTAACGTGTAGCGGTCGTACACAGAGACGTTGGGAACCTCGATAGCGACCCCATCCGACGAACGGGGTCGTCGGCAGGGACCCAAATATATGTACCCCTCGCCACATCGGTCAGGTATGCAAACACTCGAGGTTACGGACGAACAGTACGCGGTGATCCAGCGACTCCGGGCGACGATGTCAGAAGAGGTCGTCGGCAAGTACGGCTTCGTTCGCGAGCAAGACGCCGTCCAGTATCTGATCGACACGCTCCAGGCAGCCACCGAAGACGGCGAGTTAGGCGATCTCGCGTTCGATATCGAGGCCGACAGTTCGGGCTCGACGGCGACCGACGACGTGGCGGCAGCCGTCGAAGCCGCTATCGAGGGCGAATCCCCGCCGGAAGACGTCGAAACGGTGAGTTACGACGAAGGGGGCGACGACGAAGTCGGTGGCGACGACTCGAGTGCAGCGGACGAGGACGCCGACGATGCGGACGAAACGGCAGACGACCGCGCCGACGCCGCAGATGAGGACACCGACGAAGACGACGACGCGGCTGATGAAGATGCTGACGCAGACGAGGACGAAGGGGAAACCGAGGCGTCAGACGCCGAGGATGCTGACGAACCCGACGAAAGTGACGACGGTTCCGATGGTGGGGCAGCCGACGACGACGACATGCTCAACAAGATGATGAGCTTGCTCGACACCCACGACGACAAGTGGGAGGAGTCACCGTCGGCGGATTATCGCTATCGGGTCGACCTGCCGGACGGCGGGACGAAAGACGTCCAGACCAAAGACGACGTTCGCGCCCTGTTGTTCAAGAATTACTGATAGCTTTCGGAAAGCGGTATCGAGTCGCCAGTTGTTGCGTGTGACACAACGCTTTTGATGACCCTCGCGCTTCGAGGAGGTATGAGCGAACGCGACGTGCTCGAGTTGCTGCGTGAGAACGCGCGATACGACGTGGCCGACATCGCGCGAATGACCGACCTCGACGAGGAGGAGGTAGCCGCAGCGATCGACGCACTCGAGGCCGCAGGCGTCGTCCGCGGCTACAAACCCGTCGTCGACTGGGACCGCCTCGAGGACGAGCGCGTTCGAGCGGAAGTCGAACTCAACGTCACCCTCGACCGAGAGACCGGCTACGACGACATCGCCGAACGCCTGGCCCGGTTCCCCCAGGTGACGGCACTGCGACTGGTCAGCGGCGACTACGACTTCGACATGGAAGTCGAGGGCGACTCCATCCGCGAAGTCTCCCAGTTCATCAGCGAAAAGGTCGCCCCCGTCCCCGAGATTACCCAGACGGTCACTCACTACATCATGACCTCCTACAAGGAACACGGGATCGAACTCGGGGACGGCGAAGACGACGATAGGCTCTCGGTCTCGCCATGAGTCTCGAGCCGTCACAGCGCGTGCAAGCGGTGGGCCCCTCGGGTATCCGTCGGTTCTTCGAGATCGCCGAGGAACGCGACGACGTCATCTCACTCGGCGTGGGCGAACCCGACTTTTCGACCCCGTGGGCTGCCCGCGATGCCGCGATTGCCTCCCTCGAGCGAGGAAAGACGTCGTATACGGCAAACCGAGGGATGCGCGAGTTACGGGAGGCGATTTCAGGATACGTCGACGAACGGTTCGGCCTCGAGTACGACGGGGACGACGAGATCCTCGTCACCGCGGGCGCGAGCGAAGCCGTCGACCTGGCGTTCCGAGCGTTCGTCGACCCCGGCGACACCGTCGCCATCGCTCAGCCGTCGTACATTTCCTACGAACCGGGCGTCATCTTCGCCGGTGGCGAGGTCTGTTCGGTGCCGACGCGAGAAGCGGACGACTTTCGGCTCACCGTCGACGCGCTCGAGGCTGCTGGCGCGGCCGACGCCGACTTGCTCGTCCTCTGTTACCCAAACAACCCGACGGGGGCCGTCATGTCGAAAGCCGACCTCGAGCCGATCGCCGCATTCGTTCGCGAACACGACCTGTCGGTGCTCTCCGACGAGATATACGCCGAGTTGACGTACGGAAACGATACCGACGGACCCGCTCACGGCGGCAGCGCCATCCATACCTCAATCGCGACGCTGCCTGGCATGCGCGAACGAACGATCGTTTTCAACGGGTTCTCGAAAGCCCACGCGATGACCGGGCTCCGACTCGGCTACGCACTGGGCCCCAGTGACGCCATCGCCGCCATGAACCGCATTCACCAGTATGGGATGCTCTCGGCCCCGACGACCGCACAGTACGCCGCTCTCGAGGCCCTCGAGTCCTGTGGGAACGACGTCGCGGACATGGTCGCCCAGTACGACCGACGACGCCGATTCGTCCTCTCGCGGTTCCGTGAAATCGGGATGCCGTGTTTCGAGGCCGCCGGCGCGTTCTACGTCTTCCCCGAGGTGCCCGATAGCTGGGACGGCACGGCCAACGACTTCGCCGAAGCACTCTTGCACGAGGAGGGCGTCGCCGTCGTCCCCGGCGACGTCTTCGGCCCCGGTGGGGACGGGCACCTTCGAGTGTCGTACGCGACCGGACTCGAGGACCTGCGCGAAGCGCTGGCTCGCATCGAAACGTTCGTCGACGGGCTATAATCGCCCACTCTCTCGACCCCGGTCGGTATCTGCGTCTGGAAGAGCGACCGCTCGAGGCGATCATCCACCGCACCCTGTGAGATGCTACCACTACACGTGAACCTACTTATCCTTCGAGGGAGGTCCTGTGTGTATGTCGAAATACTGTGCCCTGCCCGATACCCAGCGGGCGGTCTTTCACGAGTACGTCTCCTATGCGTTTTCACCACAGGAAGGTCCCCCGGAGTACGACCCCGAGGAGGACGAAACCAAAGGAGAGCAACTGGGCTCTCGCCGCGGACTGTATCCTGACGATGTAGCGACACGCCCTGACGAGAACGGCCTCGAGCGACTCGAGACGGACGACCCGCCGGACCCGCTGTGTGTCTGTCGCCACTACTGGTTCGAAACCAACATCCGGGGCGAAGGGCTGTTGACACCGGGTCTCTCTGCCGTCGCCTCCCCGCCCGAAAACCGCCGCGGTGGCCACGTACGGGAACTGCTCCGACACTCCCTCGAGGAGTACCGCGAGCGAGAGGCTCCGTTCTCGCTACTCTGGCCGTTTCGCTATCGGTTTTATCGGCAGTACGGCTGGGACACGACGAACCGGTATCTGCGAGTCGAGTGCGAACCCGAGGACCTCGCGTTTGCCCGCGCTCGACGCGAGCCAGACGGAAGCGAACACGAGTTCCGGGCACTCGAGGCCGACGACTACCCTGCCCTCGAGTCGGTCTACGAGCGCTACGCCGACCGATACGATTGCCGAATCGATCGGGACGGTGACTGGTGGCGCTATCGAATCTTCGAGAACTGGACGACCGATCCGTTCGTCTACGTGTGGGAACGGGACGGAAAACCGGCGGCATACCTCCGGTACGTCATCGACGGTGACTGGGGTGACCGCACAATGACCGTCTCGGAACTCGTCGCCGTCGACCTCGAGGCGTTCCGTGCCGCACTCGCGTTCTGTCACGACCACGACTCACAGGTGTCGGCGGTCAAATTACGCCTGCCCGTCGACACGCCGCTGTTCGACATCGCCACCGACCCCGACGAACTCGAGGTCGAGTATCACACGGGTCCGATGGCTCGCATCGTCGACGTCGAACGGGCACTAAGTGTGCTCTCGTATCCGGGGGGAACCGAGGAGACGATCACGCTTGCAGTCACCGATCCGCTCGTCGACTGGAACGATGGCACCTTCGAACTGGCCGTCGCCGACGGCAACGGGTCGTGTCACCGACTCGGGACGGCGGGGACATCCGATGGCACACGAGTAGACGAACGCGGTGATGTCGACGCGATACTGGACATCGCGACGCTCTCCCAACTGGCTATCGGTGCCCGCTCGGGCGGCGCACTGGAGCGAGCGAGACGACTCGAGTGTGATTCAGCGGGGCTCGAGGGCCTCGAACGGCTGTTCCCCGAGCGAAATATCTTTCTGGATGAAGGGTTCTGACCGAGCCGCGAATTCGTCACTGATCGCTGGGTGAGAAGAAATCGCGTCTCTCACTCGTCAGATTCGTAGTGTTCCCCGGCCGCAGACGGCATCCGGGTACGTCCGACGAAGGTCAGGACGACCAGCACAGCGACGTAGGGAATAATTCCGACGAGCGTCGAAGAGACGTCGTAGCCCGCAATCTGCTGGAGTTGTAGCTGTAGCGCCTCGAGGCCGGCAAACAGGAACGACGCCAGAAACGCCCCGACGGGGTTGTAGTTCCCGATCAGGTACGCCGTCAGGCCGATCCAGCCACGGCCGTCGATCATGGTGTCGCCGCTGCCGACGAACTGGCCGGTGTTGAGTGCCAGACCGGCACCACCGATACCACAGTAGATACCGGAGAGCAAGACCCCAGCGTAGCGAACTTTCCGAACGTCGACACCAGCAGTATCGAGCGATTTCGGGTCTTCGCCGCTGGCCTCGATCCACATCCCGAAGGTGGTTCGATTGAGCAGGTACCACGAGAACGGGACGGCAAGCGCCAGCAAGAACACCGGTGGCGTCGCTTCGAACAGCGGGCCGATACCGGGGAGTGCAGAGAGTCCTGGTACCGAAAGCGTCGGGAACGTCCCGACGCTCGGGCTGCTCGTGCGACTCCAGATGATGATGCTGGCAAAGGGGGCGAAACCGAGGGCGATCAGCCAGACGGCGAGACCAGCGATGATCTGGTCGGCTTTGAACTCGATGCAGACGATGGCAAACAACAAGGCGACGAACGTACTCGCGACGATAGCGAGCACGAACGCGAGCCAGATGTTGGCCCCGATTGGAGTCGCCGAGAGCGCGTACAAACTCGCAACGGCACCGAACGCCCCGATGATGAGCAGTCCCTCGAGGCCGATGTTGATGACGCCGGTCTTTTCGGCGAAAATGCCACCCATCGCTGCGAACGCGATCGGTACCGTGAGCCGTATCGCGGAGGCGAGATAGGAGACGCTGAACACGCCAGCAACGTCGCCGAGGAGTTGGCCCCCACCATCGATGAGGAGGCCGAGTGCGATGAGTCCAAAGAGGATCCCACCGATGAGCAGCCCCTGCCGACGAGTGACTGACGGGGCTTTCATCAGGCCTCACCCCCGTCGGTCGCGACCGAACCGTTTCCGTAGCCGAACCGTTTACCGATCATGCGGAAGAACTCCGGCATGGCGATAAAGAGGATGATCAGCCCTCTGAGCACCTCGACCAGTTCGCCCGGAACACCCAGTGAGAGGTCGACGGCAACGCTGCCGGTTTTCAGACTGCCGAACAGCAGTGCCGCCGGAATCACCCCGATCGGGTTGTTCCCGGCGAGAATCGAGACGGCGATGCCGTCGAACCCGAGTGGTGGAATGCCCGCTTGCCAGCGATACTGGACCATCATAACGTAGATAGCGCCAGCAATACCGCCGAGGACGCCAGAGAGCGTCATGCTGGTGACGATGTTTCGTTTGGCGTTGACGCCCCCGTATTCGGCGGCACTTTCCTGAATCCCGCTCGTTCGCAGATCGTAGCCGATCACGGTTCGCTTGTACAGCAGGTAGATGCCAACCGCAACGAGCAATGCTCCGATGAGCGCGATCACCGAAAACCGCGAGCCACTGATCGTCGCGGGCAATCGAGCGACCGACGGAATCGACTCGGTCTGCACCGAGTCGGTCGTCAGGTCACCCACGTGGACCTGGACGAGCCAGAAAGCGATGCCGATGGCGACGAAATTGAGCATGATCGTGGTGATCACCTCGTGGGCGTTCGCGTATGCTTTCATCAGCCCTGGTACCATCCCCCAGAAGCCGCCAACGATCCCGCCGACGACGACCCCGACAGGGATTACGATAAGCATCCCGACCGCGTTATCCGGCACGTACGCAGCGAGTTCGAGGACGACCAGTGCCGTTGCCAGCGCACCGAGCACCATCTGTCCTTGCGTCCCGATGTTGAACAACCCGGCTCGAAACGCGACCGCGACCGACAGCCCCGTGAACAACAGTAACGTCGTCTGCAAGAGCGTCTGCCCGATGTCGGTCATCGATCCGAACGAGCCGATAAACATCGTCCAGTACACCTCGAGCGGGTTATAACAGCCATATCCCAGTCCCGGTAAGTAGATGAACGGATCGCGACACTCGGCGACGAACCCGGAGACGAACACCAGGACGGTGCCGACGATGATTGCGAACCCGAGCGAGGCCAGACTGATCGCGATTCGCTCGGCGGCCGTCGCATCGACGAGACGGTCGAGTGCGGCCGACCCCTGTGCCCGCAGCCCCTCACCGCTGTCATCGTCGCTCATACTGAAGACCTCCGTACTCGAGCGCCGTCGACGTCGAGGTTGTCCGGACGTTCACCCGCCATGAGCAGACCGAGCTCTTCTTCGGTTACCTCGTCGGGGTCGACGACCGCAATAATCTCGCCATCGTGCATGACGCCCAGTCGGTCGGAGAGTTGGGTCACCTCGTCCAGTTTCGAGGAGACGAGCAATACCGCTTTGCCGTCGCGGCGGAGTTCGAGCAGGCGGTTGTGAATGAACTCGATGCTTCCGATGTCGACGCCACGGGTCGGCTGCGAGGCGATGACCAGCGACGGGTCGCGTTCGAACTCCCGGCCGACGATGAACTTCTGTTGATTACCACCGGAAAACGAGTGGGCCTTGGCTGTCGGATCGGCGGGGCGCACGTCGTACTCTTCGATGACATCGTCGACGTACTCGTCCGTCGCCCCCCAGTCGATCAGTCGACCGTCGGAAAACGGGCGCAAGTGCTGGCGACCCAGCAAGCCGTTGCGTCGGAGTTCGTACTCCATCACCAGGCTGCGCTTCTGGCGGTCTTCGGCGACGTAGGCCATCCCAGCCGAAACGCGACTGCGTCGGGAATCTGTCGTGATATCCCGACCGTCGAACGTGATCGTCCCGCCCGTCGGTTTCCGAAGGCCGGTGATCGCCTCGATCAGTTCGGATTGGCCGTTGCCGTCGACACCTGCGATACCGAACACCTCGCCCTGATGGACGCCAAAACTCACCGAGTTGGCCGCGACGACGCCACGGTCGTCTTCGACGGTGACGTCCTCGACGTCGAGGACGAGGTCACCCCGTGAAGCGGCCGGTTTCTCGACCTCGAGCAGGACGTCACGTCCGACCATCATCCGCGCAAGCTCCTCGCGAGTGGCCGTCCCGGCGTCGACCGTGCCGACCAGTTTCCCCTTTCGCAACACGCTGATCTCGTCAGCCACCTCGAGCGCCTCACCGAGTTTATGCGTGATGAAAATGATCGTCTTCCCTTCGGCTATCAACTCCCTGAGGATGTCGAACAGCGATTCGACCTCCTGTGGCGTGAGGACGGCCGTTGGCTCGTCGAGAATCAGGATATCGGCCCCACGGTAGAGCGTTTTCAGGATTTCGACGCGCTGTTGTTCGCCGACGCTTATCTCCTCGATCAACTCGGTTGGTTCGATCTCGAGGCCGTAGCGGTCGGCGAGTGCCTGCGTTTCGCGGTTTGCCCGTGCCCGGTCGGTGACGATGCCGCCCCATTTGGTGGGCTCGTTCCCGAGGACGACGTTCTCGGCGACGGTCATCGTGTCCACGAGCATGAAGTGCTGGTGGATCATCCCGATGCCGACGTCCATCGCGTCGCCGGGGTCGTCGAACGTCTGTGGCTCGCCGTCGATACGGACGGTTCCCTCGGTCGGTTCGTACAGACCATAGAGGACGTTCATCAACGTCGTCTTGCCGGCACCGTTCTCGCCTATCAGGGCGTGAATCGATCCCCGTTCGACTTCGAGGTCGACGTCGTCGTTCGCGATGACGCCGGGAAACCGTTTGGTAATGCCGTCCAGGTGAACCGCCGGTGGTGTCCCTGTCGCCGCCCGTTCGTCCTGCTCGTCAGATTCCATCTCGATCAGAGGTCGTCGAGGTTGTCCGGCACGTCGATGTCACCGTCGATGATCGCCTGGCGCGAGTCCTCGAGCGCGTCCACGACGTCGTCGGGCAGGTCACCGTCGAAGTCCTGGCCGATCGTTGCACCGACACCCTCGTCCTCGAGACCGAGGTCGTTCATACCGCTCTCGAACTCGTCGTTGACGACCGCTTCGATCGATTCGTAGACTGCGGTGTCGACGCGTTTGACCATGCTCGCGACGATCACGTCGCTGAACTCCTCGGCGCTGATCGACTGGTCGTCGTCGACGCCGATGGCGAATCGCCCGGCCGACTGTGCAGCCTGGAAGACGCCGCCACCGGTTCCGCCGGCGGCGTGGAACACGACGTCGGCACCCTCGTCGTACATGCCGGTCGCGATCTCCTGGCCGGTCGCCGGGTCGTGCCAGCTGCCGGCGTAGGCAGAGGGTGTTTCGATGCCGTCGTCAGCGTGTTGGGCACCCGCGATGTAACCCGCTTCGAACCGTTCGATGAGAGCGATTTCCTGGCCGCCAACGAAGCCGACCCGCGCGTTGTCGGTGTCCGTTTCACCGGCACCGTGCGCGTAGTCCATCGTCGAGAGCAAGCCGGCCAGGTGGCCGACCTGGAACGAGCCCTCGTGTTCTCTGAACGTGTAGTTCGCGACGTTGTCCGCCTCGACGACGGCGTCGACGAGGGCGAACCGCTGGTCCTCGTACTCCTCGGCGTTCTCGGCGAGGTCGGTTTCGTGGTCGAAGCCGATACAACAGACGAGGTCGATGTCCTCGTCGCTCGCGAACTGGCGTTGCATGTCGTTCATGTCGGCCGGTTCGTCCGGTTCGGCGTTCTGATAGGAGATGCCAAAGTCCTCCTCGGCCTGTTCGATGCCGGCAAAGGCCATGTCGTTGAACGACTCGTCGCCGAGTCCACCGGTCGAGTAAATGATACCCACGGTGATGTCAGAGTCGCCACCATCATCGTCCCCATCGCCAACCAGACAACCAGCCAGTCCAGCCGTTGCACCAACTCCCACCGATGTCAGAAACGTGCGTCGTTGCATACACAGATGTGACTCTGCGCAATCGGTTTATAGATTCGGTTTTGGACGCCCCAGGGTGAATTTTCTTGACCATTCGAGGAGGAAATCAACAAAGGGTTGCTGAACGGTCACTTCGCGTAGTGGGGATCACCGTGCCGGAACGCATCGAGAAGCATCTCGGTAAACCGGTCGCCGTCGACCGATTCGATCACCCGGGTTTTCGCCTCGCCGTCGGTTACCTCGAGTTCGTCCACCAGACTGTAGCCGCGTGTCATGCCCTCTCGGTCGTCGACAGCGACGTGGTACGTACTCGCCTCCTCGACGATATCCGGCTCGAGCAGCGTCGCAATCGTCATCGAATCGGGCTGGGTAGTGACGTCTTCGCCAAGCGAGTCGTGTTCGGACTGGCTGTTGAACTCGCGGACGGCCTCGGTGATCGTCGTGTAAAACTCGGCCAGTGGCGTGTCGATCGATTCGATTTCGGCGAACACGTCGGCATCGAACGTCGAATCGCGGACGGTCACGCCCCAGTCGACCAGCGTGGTCTCGAAGGCGTCCATCACGATGGCGGCGGCGTCGGGGTCGACCCAGAAGTTGTACTCCGCGGCGGGCGTGATGTTGCCCAGCGTGTTCACCGCCCCACCCATGATCAGCACCTCGTCGAGCAACTCCGGCAGGTCGGGTTCGTGCTGGAGCGCAACCGCAACGTTGGTCAGCGGTGCGATACAGACGAGCGAAATCTCGCCCGGGTTCTCTCGAGCGCTCCGAACGATGAAGTCGACGGCGTGTTCGTCTGCCGACTGGATCCCCGTATCCGGGAACAGCTTCCCACCAAGCCCGCCCTCTCCGTGGACGTACTCGGCGAAATCGTGTTCTTTTTGCAGCGGTGATCGAACCCCCTCGTAGACGGGGACTTCGTCAGCCACGCCGGCTAACTCGAGCGTGTACTTCGCGTTCTCGACCTGGTATTCGAAGGGGACGTTGCCCGCACAGATCGTGACCCCCTCCAGATCGACCCGGTCAGACAGTGCAGCCAGGACGAGCGCCTGGGTGTCGTCTCCAGCGGTGTCCGTATCGACGATAATCCGTCTCGAGTCTGTATCACTCATTGGATGGCGGTTGCTCTCGAGAGATAAAGAGACATCGGGTAGCGGAAACCCCTCACCGTCGACGTGTTTCATCACTCCTCGAAATTGATAAGTATTGAATCCATAGCAATACGCACCAGAAATATACTAAACACTATTATTTTCGTAGTAAAACGGCTGCAACGTGGAATCATCTCATCGACCCGCAACTGTCCCTGACGACAACAGCCCCTATCAAGTGCCCAAACACCCATTATCGGGTATGGTTCGCGTCATTCCTGACGACGACATCCGCTCGTTGATCGACCTCGAGACACTCCTCCCAGTCGTCGCCGACGGTTTCGCCGCCCAGTACGCGGGAGCGGTCGAACGGCCGGAACGACCCCACTATCCGATCGGAAGCGGCCTCGAGACGGTAAACCCGGAACAGCCACTCGGAACCGGCCTCTGTATGCCCGCGTACGTCCACGGCTCGCCATACGTCGTCACCAAACTGGCAACCGTCTTCGAGGGGAACGAAGCCCGGGGGTTGCCCACCGTCTCGGCACGGATTGCGGTCGACGACGCCGAAACCGGCCAGCCGCTCGCGTACCTCGCCGGGACGGCGATCACGAACGCACGAACTGGCTGTATCGGCGGCCTCGCCGCCCGCGAACTCGCTCGAAAGGAGCCGGTCTCGCTTGCGGTCATCGGTGCTGGCGCGCAGGCCCGCTGGCAAACGCGAGCCATCGACGCCGCCACCGACCTCGAGTCGGTTCGCGTCTACTCACCCAGCGACTCCCGCGTCCGCTGTGCGGCCGACCTCGACGGCGAACTCTCGGTCCCCGTCGAAGCCGTTTCGAGTCCGGTCCGGGCGCTCGAGGGAGCCAGCGTCGTCGTCACCGCGACCACGAGCACCGAGCCGGTGTTCGACGGGGGCGACCTCGAGGCAGGGGCCCTGGTGATCGCCGTGGGCGCGTACACTCCCGACATGCGTGAACTCGACGACCGGACGCTCGAGCGTGCCGAGCGCGTCTACGCCGATGTCCCCGAAGAAGCACGCGAGACGGGCGACCTGTGCGTTCATCCCGACCTCGAGGTAGACGATTTCGGCGGCCGGTTCGTCGACGAGGGCACGGTCACGTCTCCGATACCTGGACGACAGTCACCGGATGAAATACTCGTCCTCTCGAGTGTCGGAAGTGCCGTCTTCGACGCAGTAACGGCGTCACAACTGTACGAACGAGCACGCGATGAAGGGGTCGGCACAGTTGTCGACCTGTGACCGGCGTCGAGATCATCTCGGCCCGTTGTACACTCGACGATTCGGCCACGACACTCAAATACCGGCCTCGGTAACATATAGAACAGTAACGAGTCTCGATGAGACGGGTGCCTCAGATCGCTAGTGGGTTGTCACAGACGCTGGGAGTGGCAACTACCTCGAGGGGTGACCGTCCGTGAGCCCGCGACACATCCCCATCGTCGACCGGGTTCGAGACGCCTTTTTCGCCCTCGATACCGACTTTCGGTTCACGTACGTCAACGAACGCGCCGAGTCCCTGCTCAGTCGCTCGCGCGAGGACCTGCTGGGCCGCGTCATGTGGGATGAGTTCCCCGAAACCGTCGAAACCCAGTTCCCCGACGGCTTTTATCAGGCGATGGACGAACAGGTTCCCGTCAGTTTCGAAGTGTATCACTCGCCACTCGAGACCTGGTTCGAGACGCGAGCCTGGCCCGACGAGAGTGGCCTCTCGGTCTACATGCGTGACGTCACCGAGCGAAAGGAGCGCGAGACGAAACTGGCACGAAACACCGCGGTGGTCGAGGCGGTCCAGGACGGCATCGTCACCCTCGATGATAATACCCGCATCCTGTCGGTCAATACGACGCTCGAGGAGACGTTCGACGTCGACGCGGGCGAACTGCGGGGCGAACACGTCGAAACCCTGCTCGACATCGCCTCTATCGACGCCGAGGACGCCGTCCGCGTCGGCCGGGCCATTAGCGACGTCGGTGTGGGGACTGGTTCGTTCCGATCGGTCGAGGTCCCCTACACCAACGCAGCTGGTGACAGCGGCGTCGTCGATATCAGGGTCGTTCCTATCGATCACGGGTCGGCCAACGTGGCGTGTATCGCCCGCGACATCACCGATCAGCGCGAATACGAGCGCGTCGTTACCTCGCTGCACGAGGTCACCCGCTGGCTGTTACAATCCGACGAACCCGAGGAGATCTGTGCGATAGCCGTCCACGCCGGCAGCGACCTGCTCAACTTACCGATCAGCGGTGTCTGGCTGCTCGACGACGAATACGGCTATCTCGACCCCGTCGCCGGCACGGCTGGTGCTCACGAAGAGTTCGGCGGCCTCCCCCGGTTTCGCCCCGGCGAGGGCCTCGTCTGGGACGTGTTCGAGAGCGGCGACCTCGAGTACTTCGAAGACCTGCACTCGGTCGAAGGGGTTTACAATCCCGACACCCCCATTCACTCCGAAATTATCGCTCCCATCGGGACCCACGGCATCATGATGACCGGGGCCAAACGCCCCGACCAGTTCAGCGAAACCGACATCGACCTCATCTCGATGCTCGTCGAAAACACCCGTGCAGCCCTCGACCGCGCCATCCGCGAGCAGGTTCTTCGAGAGCGAAGCGACGCGCTCGAGCGCCAGACCAATCGCCTGGAAGCCGTCGCGAACGTCCTCTCGAGCGATCTCAAAGACCAGCTCGAGGCGGTGGCGACGGCGCTGGAAGAAGAACAGCGAACCGAGGCCACCGAGTGGGAGTTCCCGCTCGCCGAAGACACCGTCACCACGACGCTCGACCGAACCGAACGACTCGTCGACGACGTCCAGGAGTTTGCCCGCAACGCGACGGCCGTCGGTCCGCGGACGCGAATCGATCTCGAGGAAGCTATCGATGCGGCGCTCGCCGACTCCAGGCTCGAGCGTCCGTCCATCGTCGTCGACGCCGATGCGACCTTACGTGCTGACCACGAACGGTTCCACAACTTGCTCGAGACCGTCTTCAACGACGTGGCCGCCCGTGCTGACGGACTCGTCACGATTCAGGTCGGGCTCATTGGCTTTTCGACGCCACGGACGGAGACACGCGGATTTTTCCTGATGGACGATGCGGCCGAGGTACCACCAACCGAAAACGAGAATCTGGCCGACCGCGAGCAACGATCACCGAGCACCGTGGGCTTTATCAGCCCGCCGACAAACGAACTGGCACTCGAGGAGCCGGACGCCGCGGTCACTGTCGAAGATGAAACTGCCGAGTCCGCCGAAGCCACCGAAATCGAAACCGAGGGGACGCCAGCCCTGCGTCCAGACGACCGCTCGGAGCGCGGGCTCGGTCTCACGCTGGCTCGAGCCATCGCGGAAGCCCACGACTGGGAACTTCTCGTCAAACGGGGCCAACACGGCGGCACCCGTATCGAAATACGAGACGTGACGACGCTCGAGCAACACTGAGGTTACGACGCTCGAGCAACACTGATACGGTTTACTGTGGTCTCTTCCCGGTGTTTGCCGACCCGGTATGAGCAATCACCGGTAAACAGTTACAGCAGACCATATGA
Organism: Natronosalvus amylolyticus; assembly: GCF_024298845.1. Classification (NCBI taxonomy): domain Archaea; kingdom Methanobacteriati; phylum Methanobacteriota; class Halobacteria; order Halobacteriales; family Natrialbaceae; genus Natronosalvus; species Natronosalvus amylolyticus. The sequence continues at coordinate 3,285,880 of NZ_CP101156.1, read as the reverse complement.
GACGGACTGTTGTCGCCTCTTTCCGATCAGCGTTCTTCCGGCCCACCGGTGACGACGACCGGACGGTCGGCCTCGAGGATGACAGATTGGGTAACGCTTCCGAAGATTGCCTTTCCGACGGGCGAACGCTTGCGCCCGCCGAGGACGATGGCATCGACGTCGAACTCGTCTGCCTCCTGCAGGATGTCGGCGACGGTATCCCCACTCTCGTCCAGAATCGTGGTTTCGACGTCGTGCTCGTCGAAGATCTCTTTCGCTCGGCGGACGGAACCGACCCGAAGTGCCGACTTGAACGGCTGGAGTTCGTCCGGCAGGTCCGCACTCTCGTCCGTGAAGACGAACAGGATGATCGCTTCCACCGCCTCGCTCGCTGCGGGGAGGTCAGTCACGTAGGAGGCCTGGGCTATCGCTCTGCCTTCGTTCGTATCGACGGGAAGTAACACACGATACATGGTACTCTTACGACGGCAACCTCCCTAAATACTGCTGGGTGGTTGCCCTCGCCAGTTCCGGGACGCACGACAACTGGGCAGCCGATATCGGGGGTCCAAAACATTTCAGATTCGATACCAGTGTCTGACGTACGTTTAAGTGTCGTGACTGGTCCCTAGTAGGTATGTCGAAAAACCGTGTCGAGCGACTCGAGGCGACCGTCAAGGAACTGGAGTCCACAGTCGAGGGGCTCACCGAGGAACTCGTCGAATCGAAAGAGCGTATCCGCATTCTCGAGGCCGAACTCGATGCCGAGGTACCCACACGGGTACCGGAACGCCGCTCATCGGCCGTTATCGACGGCGAGAGCGACGGTAAAACGCCCGAAGCCGCACAGAACGACGTGGACGAAGCCGCCGCCGAAGCCGAAGACGACGCCGACCTCGAGGACGAACCAGAAGACTCAGGTACCGACGACATTATCGTCGCATAATACGTTCCGACCGCGTTTCGACGGCCGGGACCCCGTGGCAGAAGGGAGTAACTATGCACATCAAGGCGCTCGTCTTAGACAATTTCAAGAGTTTCGGCCGGAAGACGAAAATCCCGTTTTACGAGGATTTTACCGTCGTTACGGGCCCGAACGGGTCGGGGAAATCCAACATCATCGACGCCGTGTTGTTCGCCCTCGGGTTAGCCCGAACGCGTGGCATCCGCGCGGAAAAACTGACCGACCTGATCTACAACCCCGGTCACGACGGCGACGGCGACTCGATGGGGCCGCGAGAGGCTATCGTCGAAGTCATTCTCGACAACAGCGACGAAACCCTGACCCGTTCGCAGGTCGTCAACGCCGCCGGCAGCGACGACGTCGGCGACTGCGAAGAGATCCGCATCCGGCGGCGTATCAAACGCACCGAGGACAACTACTACTCGTATTACTACCTCAACGACCGCTCGGTCAACCTCTCCGATATCCAGGACCTCCTCGCGCAGGCCGGTGTCACCCCCGAAGGCTACAACGTCGTCATGCAGGGTGACGTCACCGAAATCATCAACATGACGCCGTACAACCGGCGTCAGATCATCGACGAAATCGCCGGCGTCGCCGAGTTCGACGCGAAAAAGGAAGACGCGTTCGAGGAACTCGAGGTCGTTCAGGAACGAATCGACGAAGCCACCCTCCGCATCGAAGAGAAACGCGACCGTCTCGTCCAGCTCGAAGACGAACGTCGGATGGCCCTTCGCTATCGCCGTCTCAAAGACGAGAAAGACGAGTACGAGGGGTATCTGAAAGCCAGCGAACTCGAGGACAAACGCGACGACCTGACACGGGTCCAGTCCCGCATCGAAACGCTCGAAGACGACCTCGCGGACCTCCAGCGCGAACTCGACGAACGCCAGGGGAAAGTGTTGCGCCTCGAAGAAGACCTCGAGGACCTGAACGCCGAAATCGAGCGCAAAGGCGAGGACGAACAGCTCCAGATCAAAAGCGAAATCGAGTCCGTCAAAGGCGAAATCTCACGACTCGAGGATCGGATCGATGCGACCGAAGAACGCATCGATGAGGCCGAATCAACGCGACGAGAAGCGTTCGTCCAGATCGACCGCAAACAGGAACAGGTCGCTGACCTCGAGAGCGAGATGCGCGAGTACAAACTCGAGAAAGCTTCGCTCAAAGCCGAAATTGGGGAGCGAGAGGCCGAACGCGAGCGTCTCGAGACCGAAATCGAGAACGTCGACACCGAGTACGACGAGGTCAAAGCCGCCCTTCAGGCGGAAAAAGACAACCTCGAGGCGGCCAAAACCGCGAAAAACGACCTCCAGCGAGAACAAGACCGGTTATTAGACGAAGCCCGCAGACGGTCGAACGCCGTCAGCGAGAAAGAAGACGCCATCGAAGCCAAACGCGAGACGCTGCCCGAAGTCGAAACCGAGCGAAACGACCTCGAGCGCGAACTCGAGAAGGCGACGACCAATCGAAAGAACATCACTGACGTCGTCGATGACCTCCGGGAGGAAAAACGCGAGTTACAAACGAAACTCGACGATATCGACGACGAGTTGCAGGCCAAACAGGCCGAGTACGCCGAACTCGAGGCCAACGCTGGCCAGAGCGGTGACTCGTCGTACGGCCGCGCGGTCACCACCATCAACAACGCGAGCATCGAGGGCGTTCACGGCCCGGTGGCCGAACTTGGAAGCGTCTCGGGCGAGTACGCCGTCGCCTGTGAGACGGCTGCCGGTGGCCGGCTGGCGAACGTCGTCGTCGACGATGACGTCGTCGGCCAGCAGTGTATCGAGTACCTGAAATCGCGAAACGCCGGCCGAGCGACGTTCCTTCCGATGACGAAAATGCGCAGTCGTGGGCTGCCAAACGCGCCATCGGATCCAGGCGTCGTCGACTTCGCGTACAATCTCGTCGACTTCGATTCCCAGTACGAGAGCGTCTTTTCGTACGTCCTCGGCGACACCCTCGTCGTCGAAGATATCGAGACGGCACGTGCCTACATGGGCGACTACCGCATGGTCACCCTCGACGGTGATCTGGTCGAAAAGAGCGGCGCGATGACCGGCGGATCGCGCAAAGGTTCCCGGTACTCCTTTGCGAGCGGCGGGAAAGGCCAACTCGAGCGCGTCGCGACCGAAATCACCCAGTTACAGGACCGCAAGCAGTCGGTCCGAGGCGACCTGCGTGGCGTCGACGACCGCCTCGAGGACGCCAGAGATCGCCAGACAGATGCCGCCGACGAGGTGCGTTCCATCGAGAACGAACTCGAGAAACTCGAGGAGAAACGTGGTCGCGTCGAAGGCGAAATCGAGACGCTCGAGAACGAAATCGACGATCTCGAAGACGAACGCGAGACCGTCGACGAGCGGATGACCGAACTTGCAAGCGAAATCGAGACGAAAAACGACGAGATCGACGCTATCGAAGCCGAGATTTCGGACCTCGAGGCCGAACTGGCGGACTCGAAGATTCCCGAGCTCACGGCACAGATCGAGGAACTCGACGCCGAGATCGACGAACGCGAAGATCGAATGGACGACCTCGATAGCTCGCTCAACGAGTTGAGTCTCGAAAAGCAGTACGCCGAGGACGCCATCGAGGACCTCCACGACGACATCGAAACCGCCCAGAACCGGATCGCGGAGTTCGAATCGACGATCGAGGATTGTGAGGCCGCTATCGACGACAAACGGGAGGAACTCGAAGCCAAACGCGAGGCCGTCGAAGAACTCGAGGACGAACTCGCCGAACTCAAAGCCGAACGAAGCGAGTGCAAAGAGGCTGTCGCGGAGGCCCGAACCGCTCGCGACCAGCAACAGGACCGGGTGAACACTGTCGAGAACAAACTCGAGTCCGCCCAAGAACGGGCCGACGCGCTCGAGTGGGAGGTCGACTCCCTCGAGGCCGACGTCGGCGAGTACGACCCCGAGGAGATTCCCGACCACGATACCGTCACCGAGATGATCGAGTTGCTCGAGGCGGACATGGAAGCGCTCGAACCGGTCAACATGCTCGCCATCGACGAGTACGACGAGGTGCGGTCGGACCTCGAGACGCTCGAAGAGGGGAAGGCCACGCTGGTGGAGGAAGCCGACGGCATCCGGGAGCGCATCGAGCAGTACGAAACCCAGAAGAAACGGACGTTCATGGACGCCTACGACGAAATCGCCGCCCACTTCACCGAAATTTTCGAAAAACTCTCCGAGGGGACGGGGACGCTCCATCTGGAGAACGAGGACGACCCGTTCGACGGCGGCCTGACGATGAAAGCCCAGCCCGGCGACAAGCCGATTCAGCGTCTCGATGCGATGTCCGGGGGCGAAAAGTCGCTGACCGCACTGGCGTTTATCTTCGCCATCCAGCGACACAACCCCGCGCCGTTCTACGCACTGGACGAGGTCGACGCCTTCCTCGACGCGGTCAACGCCGAACGGGTCGGTCAGATGGTCGACGAACTCGCCGGTCGCGCCCAGTTCGTGGTCGTCTCCCATCGCTCGGCGATGCTCGATCGCTCCGAACGGGCAATCGGCGTGACCATGCAACAGGACAACGTCTCCGCGGTGACCGGCATCGACCTGAGTGGTTCCGACTCGAGCGGGGACGACGGCGACAACCCGGACGAAACCGAGGTGCCGGCCGATGACTGAGGACGATATCCCGCTCCAGATTGCGGGTCACGAAGACCGCGAACGGCCGGGAACGAAAGAGCGGTCGCCGCCGGGCGGTGACACGACTCTCGAGTTCCACGAAGCGGAGATGGACGTCGATGAGTTGGAAAGCGAGGGAGAGAAAGCGGATGGCGACGACGAGGACGTCGAACCCGTCGAACTGCTGGTCCAACTCGCCAAAGACGGCGAGATCGACCCCTGGGACATCGACATCGTCACCGTCACCGACCGTTTCCTCGAGGCACTCGACGACGCCGACCTCAGAACCTCGGGGCGAGCGCTGTTTTACGCGAGCGTCCTGTTGCGGATGAAAAGCGACGAACTGTTCGCCCCTGACCAGCCCGAGGAAGAGGAACTGCCGCCCTGGGAAGCCCCGTTCGCGGACGATGGCGCTATGGACGACGTCGAACCGGGATTCGACCCCGTCGCGGGCCTCGAGGCGGAGATGGACCGTCGCCTCGAGCGCAAGCACGCCCGTGGCAAGCCCGAAACGCTGGACGAACTCGTCAGGGAGTTACGCGATGCCGAACGCGGCACCTGGTGGAAGTCCTCGCGCAGCTACGACACGAGCGACTCGCCCAGCGGCTACGGTCGCGGGACCCAGGAGTTACACTACCACTCGGGCGACGACTTCCGCGTGGACGACGAACCGACGGCGAGCGACGTGACGCACACGGCCCACGAGGAGGATATCGAGACCGTGATCGACGACGTCGACGAAGTCCTCACCGAACACTACGACAGGGGCCGCGAGGAGGTGCTGTACGCCGAAATCGAAGAGGTAGGCGGCTCACGCGTCATGACCTATCTGGCCTTGCTCTTTCTCGCCCACCGGGGTCGGCTCGTCCTCGAGCAGGACGAACTGTTCGGCGATCTCTGGATCCAGCGAGCGGTTCCGGAGACGGAAACCAGTGAAGCGATTGCCGACTGAAATTATTGGTAGCATATTTGTAGTATACCGGTGGTGAGTTGGTAGTGAGTTGGTGCTATATTGATAGTATGTCAGAACAAATTTACTAAATATTCAGTATAGACGCAATAGTAAACTCGAGTCGGTGCAATCACCTCGAGATTCGTCGATACACCCTTCCCACGAACGATGGACGATCAGAACGGTTTTACTGTTACCTGGTGAACATGTGCGTAGATGTCTAGACCCGACGACGTCCTCTATCGCACTCGAGTGGGAGCTTTCGCCCTCCTACGAAAGATACTCCCAGCGGTCCTGCTTTGTTTTCTGCTCATCTGGCCGATGGTCGTCTTCGACCCGCCGTGGGGAGCCCTGCTCGGCTGGGTCAGTTTCTTCATCGGCGGGTTCGTTATCTGGATCGCCAGGGGAATCCCCCTGTACCCCGCGCACACCTTCGGCGTCGAACACCGCATCGACGAGGACACGTTCGACGGGCCACGAAAACACTGCACGGAGTGTGGCACGACGGCGACACAGGGGCTACGCAGACGCTACACCCGCCAGTTCGTCGTCTTCGGGATTCCGCTGCACACCCTCGAGTGGGGAATCAACGACTACTGTCTGGAGTGTGCGCGACCCGGTGGCGGACCGGGCGTCCACGAGACGGAGGCGGTCAAGCGAGTGCAAGAAAACGACGAAAGCGCCGAACGCGAACTCGAGCGGGCCTTCGAGGGATAAGATGAGCGAGCCACCGAGAAGTCTCGACCGACGGCTCCGACGGGTCGCCGACAGCCTCGGGTTCGCGCTCCTCTGGGGCTGGATACTGATTTCGCTGTTTTTCGTACCGACCTGGCTCGGCTACTGGTGGGTCGGGACGCTGTTGTTCGCCGTAGGCTTGCTGATCTGCTGGCAGGCGGCGAGTGCGACGACCCATCCAGTCTCCGTGATCGGCACACGGCGTTCGGTGTCGACCGCGGCCGTGACCGACGAGACGGTTTCCTGTGACGAGTGTGGACGTCCCGCCGACGGCGGCGAGCGTCGCCGCTACGCGACTCGACGGGTGCTGTTCGGGACCACCGTCGCGGTGCCAGAGTGGGGCGAGAACGTCTACTGCCCGGCCTGTCTCGAGGCCGAACGAGAACCTCCAGACAGTACGTCGCCGACTGAACCCACCGAATACACCGACTCGAGCGAACTCGAGCAAACCGACTCGTCCGAACTGGCTCGAGAATCAGACGGATAGCCGAGTACTGCACCCTCGAGACCACATTTATACGGACTCTCCGCAATCGTGACGTATGGCCGGCGTCGCCACGCTGACCGAACCGCAGGTGCTCGCCCACACGAAACAGCGGTTGTTTCCGGAGGCGTCCGAACCGAACAGCTACGTCGTCAGCGATACCCAGTTTGGGAAAGACGAGTGGCTCCCCGGCCGACCGATTCCGGCCGATGTCCGAACGCAGTTGGCTCCGTTCAATCACGTCGAGGTTGGCTCGGGGTACCCCGATCTGGTAGGCGTTCGCTCGCTCGAGTCGGAGCTCCTCGCCGTCGAACGCTTCGGCTCCCAGCCGCCGTTGATCGCCGTCGAAGCGAAAGGCTACACCGAAAGCGGCGGCGTCGACGTCGAACGCGGGGTCCTCCAGGCGTACGACCGATTGCACGAGGCCAACGCCGCCTACGTCGCTGCGCCCACCGACTCGATTGCGCCCTCGGTGCGCACGCTCGCTCGCGAACTCAACGTCGGCGTCCTCGGCGTCGAAGCCGACGGCGTCGTCGAACCGCTCGAAGTACCTCGAGTCGTCGGGAACCGAACGACCGGCGACGCCAGTGCGATACGGTTTCAGGCGACGGCCCAGGGTGTCGCCGACAAATCCTTCAGCCTGAACCACCCGAAGAACTACCTCGCGTACCCCCTGGCACTGTATCATCCCGACCCGACCGACGAACTGCTGGCCGAACACGTCGTCCGGGCCGTCGACGGGGCCCGGCAGGGGGCGACGTTTCTCGGACTCGTTAGCGAGTCGCCAACCGGGACGAGTCTCACACCGCTGGGCCGAGAAGTCGTTCGTTTTGCGCACACCGAATACGGGTCTGTCGACGCCGCTATCCGTTCGTTTGCCGCGTGGAGCGGCTCGAGAAAGCGCTTCTGTTCGATAGCGCCGAAGTGGGGGTTGGTGACCAGACGCGTCATCTGGGCGTACCCCGCCACGAAGTTGTTGGTGACCGAACTCCAGACGATGTACGAAGACGGCATTACCGACCCCTCGCTCGTCGATCTCGTCGAGTGGTTGCACGTCCAGCAGCCCACGTTCGCCGTCGAGTTGTTCCTCCGTGGTACCGACGACGTACGCGCTCGAGCGCTGACCGAAGACGGCAATCTGCTCGCCAGCCAGCTCGAGGACGGGGCAATCTATCACTCACCGACGGTCTTCCAGCTCAAGGCAATGTTGTATCACAGCGGACTGCTCACCGAGCGCGGAGCCGAACCCAACCGTCTCGACCCGCTCGAGGACCGGTGGACGTTACGGGAACCGCTCGAGGCTGTATGAAAACTCCTACAGACCAATCGCTTCGATCTGTTCTTGATACCGGTTCCGAATCGTGACCTCCGTTACCTGTGCAACGGAGGCTACCTCCCGCTGGGTCTTCTTTTCGTTACACAACAGCGAACTGGCGTAGATGGCTGCGGCTGCGTATCCGGTCGGTGATTTCCCCGAAAGTAAGCCTTTCTCCGTCGTGACGTCGATAATTTCGTTGGCCTTGCTCTGTACCTCTTCGGAGAGTTCGAGTTCGGAGCAAAATCGCGGGACGTACTTTTTCGGGTTGACCGGTTCCATCTCGAGGCCCAGTTCCTGGGCGACGTATCGATACGTTCGGCCGATCTCTTTGCGGTCGACACGGGAGACGCCGGCGACTTCCTCGAGGCTCCGCGGAATGCCTTCCATCCGACAGGCAGCGTACAGAGCCGACGTCGCGACGCCTTCGATGGAGCGACCGCGGATCAGGTCCTCGGTGAGCGCACGCCGATAGATCATACAGGCGACTTCACGAACGGAGCGCGGAATGCCCATCGCCGAGGACATCCGGTCGATTTCCGAAAGCGCAAACTGGAGGTTGCGTTCGCCCGCGTCCTTGGTCCGAATACGCTCTTGCCACTTGCGCAGTCGGTGCATCTGACTGCGCTTTTCCGAGGACAGCGACCGGCCGTAGGCATCCCGATCTTTCCAGTCGATAGCCGTGGTCAGCCCCTTGTCGTGCATCGTCTGGGTCGTCGGCGCGCCGACGCGGGATTTGTTCTGGCGCTCGCTGTGGTTGAACGCACGCCACTCGGGCCCGCGGTCGATGCTACTTTCCTCGAGAATCAGGCCACAGTCTTCACAGCTGACTTCGCTGCCGTTGGCGCTGGTCACCAGCGAGTCAGACGCACATTCCGGGCAGCGTCTCACGCCCTCCTCGTCCACTTCAGGAGTCCGCTCCGTTTGGTCCTCCTCGAGTGCCGTTTCAGTCGCGGTCTGCGCGGCTCCCTCTCTCTCGCGGCTGGGGCGTATCATCGGTTCACCCCAATCGAAGCGATGGGCGACATTAAGCACTGTGTCTGTTTGACAGACACATCATATTCAAAACATACGTGAAATGTTTTGGAAATACGTCCAACGTTTTCAAGATGCGTGGAACGGGGAGCCAGTCGCAGATGGGAACGAGACTGCTCGAGGGGAGTTCAGTGGACACATCCACTCGAGCGGACCGGCCGAACCGTACGGGATGGCTCAGTGACCGCTTCTCGAATGGGCGTCGGACTTCCAGAATACTGCCTCGAGAGCCACGGATCGGGGGTCAGTGAGGTACTCTCCTCCTCCGTGGAGGCGAACATACCCATCTTATTGTTCGTGCACGTCGACGACGAGAACCGGCAGATGGGTTGTTCGAAGCGTCCGTTCGGCGACGCTCCCCAGCAGCGCCCGTTTGATCCCACCACGACCGGCAGAGCCCATCACGATGAGGTCGACATCGTGCTCGTCAGCGTAGCTCGCGATCTGGCGGTGCGGTTGCCCTGCGGTGATCGCCTCGGTGACCTCGAGGTCGTAGCCGCTCGCTCGAGCGGCTTCGACGACGGCGTTCGTGGCGGATTCGGCTCGTTCGCGCACTTCTGGCATCGAACCGAACTGACCCTGTCTGAGACGGTCGACCTGTTCGGTCCCGAGGCCGACGTCCATCGCACCGGTATCGACGACGTACAGGGTGTGGACGTTGGCGTCGTACTTCGTGGCGATGTCGATAGCGTGTTCGACCGCGTGTTGTGCAACCTGGCTGCCGTCAGTGGGAATGAGGATGGTATCGTACATGAGTCAGTCATCTGCTTGGGTGGTGCTCGCGGCGTCTTCCGCGGATTCCATTCGACGCATCGGTTCTGGGCTGTGACACTGTCGAACGAGGCGTTTGACGTCCTGTGGCGGGTTTGCGGTGAACACCGAGACGACGATGATAACCACAAACACGACCGGAACCCCGACGAGTGCCGAGGATGTCCCGGGGAGCCACGTTGCCAGTGCCGGGATAACGGCGTCTTCGACCCCCGTGTACATCGGGATGGCGGTATCGTTGAGGATCGCGCCAAAGGAGAGGGCGATCCCGGTGACCATCCCGGCGAGTGCACCCTCTCGAGTCGTGTTCTCCCACCAGAGTCCGAGGAAGAAGACGGGGAAGAAGACGGTGCCGGCGATAGCAAAGGACATCGCGACGAGTTCGCCGATGAGTGCCGGGGGATTGAGCCCGATCAGGGTCACCAGGATGCCGATACCGAGAATCGTCGACCGGCCGACGATCAGCTGTTCGCGCTGGGTGGCGTCTTCTTTGTAGAGGTTCGTGTAGATGTCGTGTGCGGCCGCGGAGGACGCCGAGATGAACAGCCCTGCCGTCGTTGCCAGCGCTGCCGCGACTGCGCCAGCGGCGACGAGGCCCACGAGCCAGGTCGGCAGGTCGGCCAACTGTGTCGTCAACACGACCAGTGCGTCGGCTTCCTCACCCGACATGCCACCTTCGCCGGCGAAACCACCTCCACCGGTCACCTCGCGGTTGTATAGCAGGCCGCCCCAGGCAGCGTACGTCGCCGTGCCCCAGTAGAGCAGGCAGATGAAAAACAGTCCCCAGACCGTCGACCAGCGAGCGGTTCGTTCGTTGTCCACCGTGTAGAATCGAACGAGCACGTGTGGCAGCCCGCAGGTGCCGACGATCAGGCTGAACGCAAGGGCGACCCAGGCGTAGTAGCCCGCGTTGGCGAACGGTTCGATGAACTGTGCCTCGATGCTCGCCGCTTCGGCTACTTCGGGGCCGAACTCGAGGTAGGGCAACACCGTCGACCAGCCCTGACTCCAGCCCGTCGCGTACAGTCCGAGCGTGAACGCGATGATCAGGATGACGTACTGGATGGCCATGTTCTTCGTCGTCCCGAGCATGCCCGAGAGGGCGACGTAGCCGATGGTAACGCCCATCAACAGGATGACCCCGGCTTCGTACGAGATACCGAAGATGTACTGGGCCATCAGCCCCATCCCGCTGGCCTGCCCGATGGCGTAGGTGAACGCGATGGCGAGCGTCGTGAACGCGGCGATGCCGCGGGCCCAGTCGGAGTAAAACCGGTCGCCGACGAAGTCGGGTGCGGTATACTTGCCAAACCGACGGAACTGCGCGGCCATGAAGATGAGCAGGATGAAATAGCCCGTCGTCCAGCCGACGACGTACGCCAGGCCGAAGTAGCCGGCCGTCGCGACCAGTGCGGCAACACCCAGATACGAGGCAGCACTCATCCAGTTCGCGCCGATAGCCATCCCGTTCTCGATGCTGCCAATCGAGCGGCCGGCGACCCACAGCTCGTCGACTGCGGCCACCCGGAAGAAGTAGCCGACGCCGAGGAACAGCGCCAGCATGAGCGCGACCGTCAACGCCGGAATGAGCTTGAACTCACCGACGTCGAGCGCCGTCTCGAGCGTCACTGGATCGAACGGCAACTGCAGGAGGGTTGGCTCGAGCAAGCCGGCGAACCCACCGATCATTGGTCACCTCCGTCAGCCGCGACGGTTCCCGCGTCCTCCGCCGTCTCCGTCTCGTGTTCGATGCCGTATTTCGTATCGAGTCGGTCACGCTGGATCGCATACGCGACCGACAGGACCAGCGCTCCCAGTGGGGTGACGATGGCCGCCAGGAAGAAGTGCAGTGGGAAACCGCCGAGAACCGTCGTTTCGACGAATATCTCGGGCGCGAGGAGCGCACCCGTAACGGGGCCGAATACGACGAGTATCCAGGCGAAAAACGCAGCCCAGATGACCAGTAGGTGGTCCCGCATGAACGGTGTCGCCGGTTTGAAGATATTGATCTCGTTGTCGAGATAGGCGTCAGTGCTGACACCCCCATCCGTCTCGAGGGCGTTCGCACCGTCGTCCGTCGTTTCGTGGCTGTTATTCTCTGTCATAACTGTGTTCGTCACCGTCTGTCGGAATGTCCTGTGTTCGTGTCATGGAATCGCTCGAGTGTGGCGTGACTTGACTCGGGATTTTCGTGATGTGGCCCGAGGTCCTGTCACGAATCCCGTTCTGTAGCGGTCTGAGCGTCGGTCGAAAACGTGGGTGCACCGGCATCGACACGGCCAACCCGTGACTCAGTACTCCGTCAGGTGTCGACGCACTCAGTCACGCGTACAGGCGTATCGAACCACTCATGTTGCCCGACCGCCGCTCACTCGTTTTCTACCTGTGCGGCGATTTCCTCGACGATTTCGGGGTTCCGGAGCGTCGAGGTGTTGCCCAGTTCGTTGCCGGAAGCGATGTCCTCGAGCAGTCGACGCATGATTTTTCCCGAGCGGGTTTTGGGTAGTTCGGGAGTGACGACGACCGCTTCGGGGCGAGCGATCGGCCCAATACCCTCTTCGACGCCCTCGACGATTCTGGCCTCGAGATCGTCGCTGTCTTCGTAGCCGTCTTCCGGGATGACGTAGGCGTAGACGGCTTTGCCTTTCATCTCGTGGTCGCCGCCGACGACGGCGGCTTCGGCGACCCCTTCGACGCCGACGATGGCGCTTTCGATCTCCATCGTCCCGAGACGGTGGCCGGAGACGTTGATCACGTCGTCGACGCGTCCGAGGATGGTGATGTAGCCGTCCTCGTCGACTTTCGCACCGTCTTCGGGGAAGTAGACCCACTCGTCGGCGTTTTCGTCGGAGTACTCGCGCCAGTACTCGTTGAGGAAGCGGTCATCGTTGTTGTATAGCGTGCGGAGCATGCCTGGCCAGGGTTTCTGGACGGTCAGGTAGCCCGCGTTTCCGGGATCGACGTCGTTGCCAGCAGCGTCGACGATCCTCGCGTCGACACCCGGCAGTGGCGGTCCGGCCGCGCCGGGTTTCATCTCCCCGATGCCGGGGAGCGTGGTGATCATCATGCCGCCGGTTTCGGTCTGCCACCAGGTGTCGACGACCGGGCACTCGCCGCCACCGATGGTGTCGTAGTACCACTGCCACGCGCGGGGGTTGATCGGCTCGCCTACGGTGCCGAGCAGGCGAAGACTCGAGAGGTCGTGGCTTTCGGGGTACTGTTTGCCCCATTTCATGAACGCGCGGATGGCCGTCGGTGCGGTGTAGAAGATGTCGACGCGGTTTTTCTCGATGAGTTCCCACAGGCGATCTTTCTCCGGGTAGTCGGGCGTCCCCTCGTACATCATCGTCGTCGTCCCGAGCGTCAGCGGCCCGTAGACGATGTAGCTGTGGCCCGTAATCCAGCCGATGTCGGCCGCACACCAGTAGGTGTCCTCCGGTTTGATGTCCAAGACCGCGTGGCTCGTCCACGCCGCGTACGAGAGGTAGCCCCCCGTCGTGTGCTTGACGCCCTTCGGCTGCCCCGTCGTCCCCGACGTGTACATCAAAAACAGCATGTCTTCGGCGTCTCGAGCGACCGGCTCGACCGATGCGCCCTCGTGGGCGGCCACGAGTTCGCCGTAATCGTGCTGGCTTTCGGTCAAATTGTGAGAGCGTTCGTCCCCCAGTCGGTCGACGACGACGGTGTCGACGCCGTGTTCGACGTCGGCGAGACCGTCGTTGGTCTTCGAGAGGTGATCGAGCGCGTCGCCACGGCGGTAGTAGCCGTCACAGGTGACCAGATACTCGCTGTCTGCCGCGTTCATCCGCGTCGCCAACGCATCCGCCGAGAAGCCGCCGAAAACGACCGAGTGCGGCGCGCCCAGACGCGCACACGCCAGCATCGCGATCGGGAGTTCGGGGATCATCGGCATGTACAGCGTGACGACGTCGTCCTCCTCGACGCCCAGCTCCCGCAATCCGGCGGCGAACGCCTCGACCTCGTTCAGCAGGTCGCCGTACGTGTAGGTGCGCGTCTCGCCGAGTTCGCCCTCCCACTTGATCGCCGCCTGGTTCTTTCGCCCCTCCTCGACGTGGCGGTCCAGACAGTTGTACGACGCGTTGAGCTCGCCGCCGGTGAACCATCGGTAGAACGGTGCATCGTCCTCCTCGAGGACCGTGTCGTACTCTTCGGACCACGAGACCAGATCGGCGGCTCGTTCCCAGCACTCGGGCCAGTGCTCTTCGAACTCGTCGTAAATCGCCGGGTCCGACACGTTCGCTTGCTCGACGAACGACTGTGGTGGTTCGTAGCTCTCTCCGTCAGCAAGTCGCGCCTCGAGGGCCGGTTCTTCCTGTGACATGTGACAGTATACCAGTGTAGTAGTAACGGGGTAAATACCGAATCTAGGTGTACAAAGTGTGGAGGTTCGAATTCGATGGGCGCTCTAGAAGCTTAGAATACGGCCGAAGCGCGCATACGAAATTCTCCAGGATACAGGGACTCACCGAGAACTGCGCCTCGAGGGCTCTTCGACCGTGTCGGCGTCAAAAAACGTCCGTAGGAGTTCGTGTTGTCCCTTCCGGAGATGGTTGTGTAGCGTCGGGGAGGAGACACCCATCGCGTCGGCGATTTCTTCGGCCGTACTCTCCCGCGGCCAGTCGTAGTACCCGCCGAAGTACGCCGCCCGAAGCGAGGCCTCCTGACGGTCCGTCAATCGCTCCTCGAGGCCCGTGTGGAACGCCTGTGCAGTCTGTACCGACCGCTCGAGCGTTCGTTTGCTGACCAGTTCCGAGTCAGGGAAGGATCGGCGAAGGCCGCCCACGATGGTCCGAATATCCGTGTCGCTCGCACACTCGGCGGTGATCGTCGTGGACCCGGCTTCGGTCACCGACTCGAGAATCGTCACACCGTACTCCATCAGTGTCAGAGTCGGTGACGCCCCGGAGACGACGAACTCGAGGCGGCTGCCATCTTCGTAGGTGTCGATAACCCGGCAATCCTGGATCCGCTCGGTGTTGGCAACCCGATCGAACACGGCGTCGGGCGTGGTGCCCGTAACGCGCATGTAATAGAGGTGTGTTCCCTCTTCGACCGGCACCAGTGAATCGAGCGCGAAGCGACACTCGAGCGCTCGCGAGGTGTCGACGAAAAACGACCGGCTGTCTCGCGAGTGGAACTCGAGTTCGACGACGGTATCCGAAAAGAGGAGGTTCCGGCGACGGACGGCCGCGATAGCGTGCCCGACCTGACGAGCGACGGTTTCGAGCCAGGCACGTTCGTCTTCCCCAAACGCGTTCGGCCGCTCGGTTCCGACGCCGAGAACGCCGTAGACGGAATCGCCGTAGAGAATCGGTATCGTGGCGATCCCGCCCTCGAGCGTCGAGTCCGCGACGCTATCGCGCTCTATCCTCACGTTCGACTCGAGAGAAGGGGCCTCGATATCGGAGCCAGGACCGTCGACTCGTACCCCTGCTGCCTCGATCAGTTCCTCGGGTTCGCCGCTAACGGTCCGCTGCTCTCGACTGTCACCCGAAATGGTCGACCGATCTATCCACGCGAGTTCGTAGGCAAAGTCGGTGAGGACGTCACAGACAGCGGTCTCGATACCTTCGTGGGTCGGTGCCTCCAGAAGCGCTGTCGTCAGCGACTGGTGGCACTCGCGTGGGTCGAACGCCGAATCGGCGGTACCGCCACCCCCAGTTTCGTCATCGGGAGTTTGGGGGGTTCGATTCCCGCCGACAGCAGCCCCCTGGCTCGCAGGCTCGAGAGGGGCGAACGCGCCGACGATTCGGTCGGCTGTCGGCGGCTCGAGGTACGGCTCGAGCGCCTCGAAACTGTGCCACCCGCCAACGGCTTTGACCACTCGCGGGTTGATCTCGTGTTCCACCAGCGCCTGTCGGGCGAAATACCGGCGTAATTCACTCGAGGAGACGGTCTCGAGCGACGGATTATCGTATTTCTCGCTTGCACGAGTGGTCACCTCGGAGACCAGCATCTGGAGGCGTCGTGGCGTCACTGGAAACAGGCGCGAATCTCCGCCGATATCGTTGCTGGTCGCGTACCGTCGTAGCGATCGTTCGAGGTCAACCGGGACGTAGGCCGTTCGGTCCACCTCTCGTGAAGCCGACGGTCCGCCGTGGTCGACCATCCGGACGTCCAGCCCATACCGTGGCGGTTCCTCCTGCAGAAGCCGCAGACAATCGGGCGTCAGGGCTGCGATTTCTGCCGGGCGCAAGCCGACTTCGCCGCACAGGCGAACGACCAGTGCCTCTCGAAAAGTGTCTGCCCCGTCGAGAATCGCGTCGTATCCCGTCGAATCGAGCGGACCCTCACTCGAGTCGTGGCCGTTCATGTTTCGCGATATCGAGTAGCTCGAAAATAAAGATGTTGCTCTTGACGGCGATAGCGACCAGAATGGCGGTGAAATTGGAGTAACAGGTCGAATAGCCGTTTCGTAGTATTTGGTATGGCGAAATCAGTCTCGAGTCCCGATGGCCGACTGTATCTCCCCGACGATTTCCGGGTTCCGCAACGCGCTCGTGTCACCCAACGATTCGCCGTTGGTCACGTCCTCGAGCAGTCGGCGCATGATCTTTCCCGACCGGGTCTTCGGCAGTTCGGGCGTGAACACGATCCGTTCCGGACGAGCGATCGGGCCGATAGCCGTCTCCACGGCGTCGATAACGCGGGACTCGATAGCGTCGTCCGGTTCGGTGTGCCCCTCGGTGCTCACGTAAGCGTACACCGCTGCACCGTCGGGCCCGCCGACGACCGCCGCCTCGGCGACGCCATCGACGCCGACGATAGCGCTCTCGATTTCCATCGTGCTGAATCGCCGGCCCGCGACGTTGATCACGTCGTCGACCCGGCCCAGAATCGTCAGATAGCCGTCGTCGTCCATCCGAGCGGCGTCACCGCTCGCGTAGCGCCAGTCGTCCGCCTCGGGATCGGAAAACTGGCTCCAGTACTCCTCGAAAAAACGGTCGTCGCCGTCATACAGCGTCTTGGCCATGCCGGGCCAGGGTTTCGTGAGGGTGAGATAGCCGGGTTCGCCGACGTCGACCGACGAGCCGTCCCCGCCGAGTAGCTCGACCTCGATACCGGGGAGTGGTGGACCGGCCGCGCCGGGTTTCATGTCGTCGACCCCCGGCAGTGTCGAGATGGTGATCCCGCCGGTTTCGGTCTGCCACCAGGTGTCGACGATGGGGCACTCGCCATCGCCGATGTGATCACGGTACCACTGCCAGGCACGCGGGTTGATCGGCTCGCCCACCGTCCCGAGCAAGCGTAGACTCGAGCGATCGTAAGCGTCCGGATACTCCGTTCCCCACTTCATGAACGCCCGAACAGCCGTCGGTGCGGTATAAAAGACGTCGACGGCCATCCGTTCGACGATCTCCCAGAGGCGGTCACGGTCGGGATAATCGGGCGTCCCCTCGTACATCACCGTGGTCGTCCCGAGTGCGAGCGGCCCGTAGACGATGTAGCTGTGGCCCGTAATCCAGCCGATATCGGCCGCACACCAGTAGGTGTCATCCGGTTTGATATCGAGTACGGCCTGGCTCGTCCAGGCGGCGTAGGCGAGATAGCCACCCGTCGAGTGGACGACTCCTTTGGGTTCGCCCGTCGTCCCCGACGTGTACATCAAAAACAGCATGTCCTCGGCGTCTCGAGGAACCGGCTCGACCGTTTCCCTCGAGTGGGCCTCGAGCAGATCGCCGTAATCGTGTTCGCCGTCCCCGAGGACGTGCGGGAGCGCCTCGCCGAGTCGGTCGACCACGACGGTCGTCACGTCGGTCTCGATCGAGAACCGGGCATTGTCCGCTTTGCTCTTCTGGTTGAACGCATCGCCACGACGGTAGTACCCATCACAGGTAATCAGGTACTCGCTGTCTGCAGCCTCCATCCGCGTAGCGAGCGCGGCAGCAGACAGGCCCGCAAACACGACCGAATGCGGTGCGCCAAGCCGGGCACACGCGAGCATCGCGATCGGCAGTTCGGGGATCATCGGCAAGTAAATCGTCACCACGTCGTCTTCGCCCACACCCAGCGCTCGCAGGGCGGCCGCACACTCGTTTACCTCGACGAACAGTTCCCGATAGGTGTAGGTACGACGTTCGCCGTCTTTTCCCTCCCACCTGATCGCCGCGTGATTCTTTCGCCCCGACTCGAGGTGGCGATCCAGACAGTTATAAGAGGCGTTGAGCGTCCCATCCGGAAACCAGCGATAAAACGGCGGGTTTCGCTCGTCGAGGACGCTCGAGTAGGGTTCCATCCAGTCGAGGGACGCGCCCGCTCGGTCCCAGCACTCGGGCCACTCGCTCGCAAACGTCTCCCTGATCGACCCGTCGGTGACGTTGGCTCCCTCGAGGAACGACGACGGCGGTGACTGTCGCGTGACGCCTGTCGCCTCGTCGACAGTCTCTCGGTCCATACCGATAGCGATGGTCGAAAGACGAATAAACGTTCTGACGGCGGGCAGTTCTGATCGAGTTTGATCGATGACCAGCGTTCAGACCGAAAAGTCGGTTCGCGCCGTACAGTCGTGATCGTTCGCAGCGAGTTCGCCTACAGCCGTGTACTCCCCCGGCTCGAGCGAGTCTCCGGTCGCCTCGTAGGTCCGCTGTTGACCTGGCTCGAGCGATTCAGAGGAGATCACCTGGGTGAACATCCGGTTCTCGGTCAGTCGCCACACCTCTGCGCCATCGGCTTCGACGGCGAAATCTGCCGAGCATCCGGTCATAAACTGGAACGTTACCGGCTCTGTGCCCGTGTTTTCGACCGTGAGTGCGAACGACGGCGTCCCGTCAGAAACTGTCACGTCGAGCGTCCCCTCGAGTGTCATACTCGTCGGTTCGCTCGGGCATACTATATTCTTTGCGGGATAGCAGAAATTAACTCGAGGCACCCGGAAACGCCACGGGTCTGTTCGAGACGACCGTGAACGGTACGACTTTTTACCGTGGACGCGACGGGTTACCTGTGCAAATCGTCGGCTACGAACCGAAGCGCTCTCCCCCCGATTCGGACGAGCACGCGATCGTGTTCTGTAGCGATTCGAGCCGTGTTAGGAGGGGTGACGATGGTGATTCCGGTCACGGGCCCCTGTCCGAAATCACGACTATCGCGCTCGAGCCAGGCACCACGCTCGAGTATACCCTCGAGAACCGACACTGTGCCGGCGTCTTCGACGGGGACCGACACCACCCATGTGACCGGGAGGCGGCCCCACACTGTCCATACCACACAAGCACGTGGGTCTGTGCGCGCTGTACGGGCACTTGCCTGAAAGACGAGATGGACTGTTTCGAAACCCACGTCGTCTACCTCGCTGGCTTCGCCCCGGACACCTTCAAAGTCGGCGTCACCCGCGAGTGGCGACTCGAGACTCGTCTTCGCGAACAAGGAGCCGACGTCGCTGCGCACGTTCATACGGTGGCCGACGGCCGCATCGCCCGAGAACTCGAGGCCACGATTGCCGACGAACAGGGGCTCGTCGACCGCGTCCGCACACCCGCGAAGGTTTCGAGTCTCGCCGAGAGAATCGACGGTGCCGCGTGGAACGCGCTGCTCGAGCGCGACGCCTTCGACGTCATCGAGCGCTTCACGTTCGAGTACGGAATCGACCTCGAACGCCAGCCGATCGCGGAGACACACCTGTCGGGGACGGTCGTCGGCACGAAAGGCCGACTTCTCGTTCTCGAGCGCCAGGGGACGACGTACGCCGTCGACCTCCGCGACCTGGTCGGCTACGAACTCGAGCGCGGGACGGGCGACGACGCTGGCGACCTGCAGTCGTCGCTGGGTTCGTTCGGTTGAGTGGGTACGGTGGGCGTGACGCCCCACCTCTCGAGGGGGGCGCACACTTCATCGTCCGAAAACGGATGCTGCACCGGGGACCCCCTGGCCCTGTACCCGAGCAACGCAGGGATGGCTTACCGAAGGACGATGAGAAGTAATCCGATCACGCTGAGGACGAACACGACAGCGATGGCGAACATCAGGAGTACCTCGAGAAATTCCGGCGCGAACACGTCCGTCACCCTCTCAGACAGACCCATACGAATCTCGAAGACCGAATCTGCCAAAGCGTTTGTGTACGGAGAGTGATCCAACGCTGGAAATCAGTGTCGAAGGGCTCGAGGCAACGTCACGGCTCAAGGCTCAAGAGGGCGACCAGCAGAGGCGACACACGTGATCGATGGGGACACGTGGGGCCTTTCGACAGCAGCTATAACAATCCTTTTCCGGCCCGCTCGAGAAGGTCGGGTATGGCAGACGAACACGAAAGCGGTGCCGAAGACGAAGCCGAAAACGGCGACGACGGCGAGGAGAAATCGTTCCGCGAGCGCGTCGAAGAAATTCGCGAGAAACGCGAACAGGAAGCCGCTGAAGGCGAAGGCCCACCGGAGAGCCCGTTCGGCGGCGGTGGCGGCCCCGGTGGCCCCGGCATGGGCGGCAACCCGCTGGCACAGATGATGGGCGGCATGATGGGCGGTGGACCCGGCGGCCCCGGCGGTCCGGGTGCCGGTGGCGACTCCGGCGTCGGCAACGAAGAACTCGTTCGCGAGGTCCGTCAAGTCCGAGACGAACTGCGCGACCAGACGCGAGCGCTCAACCGTATCGCTGACGCGCTCGAAGACGAGTAAAACCCCACAGACGCCGTTTTACCCGAGAGTACCCGACTCGACCAGCGACGCGTACAGCCTGCGGACCTGTTCGACCGACCGCTCGACACCGAGTGTCGGCCGAACGTCGAGACAACCGGCCTCGAGCGTCGACCGTCCCTCGAGTGCAGTCTGCAAAGCCCGGCCAAACGACCCGGTGTCTCCGGGGTCGTAGTGAAGGCCCGTGACACCAGCGTCGACGGTTTCGTTGAGTGCGCCGGCAGCAGCAGCGACGACGGGCGTCCCCGATGCAATCGCCTCGAGGGCGACTATCCCCTGGGTTTCGACCGGGCTCGGATGGGCGAATACGTCGAGGACCGCGTACAGCGACGGAAGATCGGCACGCTCGAGAAAGCCGAGAAAGCGCGCTTCGAGCCCGTGGTCGCGAGCCCGTTGCTCGAGCGCCTCCCGGGCCGGTCCATCGCCACCGAGAACGAGCAACGGCTCGGCGAGCCCGTTCGATCGGCGAGTTTCGGTGAGCCTCGCAACGGCGTCGATCAGTTCCTCGAGTCGCTTCTCCTGGCCGTGACGGCCGGTGTAGCCGATTAGTGGACGGTCCTCCTCGAGACCGTGTCGAGCTCGAAAGTCGGTCACCTCTCGCGGGTG
The DNA here is from genome assembly GCF_024298845.1 of Natronosalvus amylolyticus. Lineage (NCBI taxonomy): Archaea > Methanobacteriati > Methanobacteriota > Halobacteria > Halobacteriales > Natrialbaceae > Natronosalvus > Natronosalvus amylolyticus. The sequence goes on along the minus strand of NZ_CP101156.1, from coordinate 3,264,743 downwards.
AAACCGCTCGAGATCGACGCCGTTGGAGACGACTCGAATCGGCGTTGAGACGCCGACCCGTTCGCGGAGGTGGCGCCGAGCCGTGCTCGAGGGGGCCACGACCAGATCGGCTCGCTCGTAAAACCAGCGTTCGTATCCGGTGGCGAGTCGCCTGATTCCGTTGGCCACGCGTTCGTGTGGGGCGAGATACTCGGCGTAGGCGGCCGCTGGGGTGTGATAAGTTGCGACCAGCGGCAGTGAGTGGCTCCTCGCGAACCGGCTGGCGGCGAGGCCGAGCGCGAACGGTGTGTGGGCGTGAACGACCTCGATATCGTCGCCGTTCGAGAGCGCTCGCGGAACGCGTGGCCCGCCGAGTCGAAAGCCGTCGTAGAACGGAAACGGAACGCTTCCGACGGGATGTTCGGCCGGGCCGGGATCGTAGGAACTGGCCGGAAACACGACGGGCATCCTGCCACCGAGCCGCCGAAAGCGTTCACGCCAACTCCGGACGGTGTAGGTCACGCCGTTGACCGTCGGAAGATAGGTATCGGTGAACGCGGCGACCTGCTCGACCATTGGCTGGCGGTTTTCGCTCACAGCGTTAAGCAGTGGCGATTTCGGCGGCTGGCGTGGCTGCAGGGTCTGACGGAGGTGAGTGTCTGGACTCGAGTACGAGCTGAGTCGGTGAGTGTCTGGACTCGAGTACGAGCTGAGTCGGTGAGTGTCTGGACTCGAGTACGAGCTGAGTCGGTGAGTGTCTGGACTCGAGACAGTACCTACCGCCGACCGAACAGCGAACGAAGTCGATTACCACCAGGTATCGCCTCGAGGCCGCCGGCGTCCGCGAATGCGTCGTAAATCGACCAGCGACCGACGAGTCGAGCAGCGAGTACGACTGCAATCCAGCCGAGTACGATACCGGCGAGGACGTCGATTGCCCAGTGGATGCCGAGATACATCGTCGAAAGCGCGACGCTCAGTGCCAGTGGGATAGTGAGGAGATACCACCCGAAGTAGATCTCTCGAGTGCGATAGGCCTGAAACGCTACCGTCGCGGCCAGCGAGGTGTGCAGGGATGGAAACACGTTGGTATTCCGGTTGACTTGTCGCGTCAGGTGCTGGTACTGCGGATACGTGTCGTACAGGAGCGCCTGAATCAGCTCCGGCTCGAGGTTTCGTGGGCCGTACGCGATAATGAGGATGTAACACACGAGCCCGAGCGTGTAGTTGAGGGTGTACGCGGTGAACAGTTCCCTGAGCGGGCGCGTATTCGGCAGGAGGAAGTAGACCACGACGGGGAAGATCAGCAAGAACACGTAGCCGTATATGTAGATGAACGAAAAGTACGCCGTCACCTCGGGGGTTGCCTGTGCCTGCAACCAGAGGATGAGGTCGCCTTCGGTTTCGTATATCGTCCAGGTAATTTCCTTTCGAATCAGCCGCAGCCAGGAGAGTTCGGGAACCGCCTGTCTGGCGACACTGTTGAACAACAGGACGGTCGCCAGAAGTACCGTAATCGGAGCGATCGCCTTCACTCGAGTGGGCCACTCGCGAACGGTTCGAACCAGTCGCTGGCGGCCCGCGAAGACGCCAACGCCGAGGACGACCATCAGCGCGACGATGAGCGCTAACCGAGTGAGAACTTCGACCAGCACTATTCTCTCACCACCAGTTTGTCGCCATCGTACCGATAGCCCGCCGCTTCGAAGGCCGACCGCGCCGCGCTCACGTCAAGGTCACCGTCCTCGCCGAAAAACGGTACCACTGGATCGGCCTCCTCGAAGACGAGCGAGTCCGGTGTCCACTCGTCTGCGACTGGCGTGGCAAGCGGTTCGGCGTAGCCCTCGAACACGGTTTCGACGAGCCACGCCTCGTCGATCAGACGCGCCACCGCCCGTCTGACGTACGGGTTGGCGAAGGGTGCAGATCGCGTATTGAAACCGACGTGATAGAAACCCTCAGAGGGCGTCTCCAACACCCGTTTCTCCGCTGACTCCTCGAGATCGTCGTACACGTACGCCTCGAGCGGCGACATCGTGATATCGGAATCGCCCGTCTCGAGCAACGAAATCGCAGACGGACTCCGCGGATCGATCTGGGCCCGCAGTCGGTCGACCGTGGCCGAGGGAAGCGAGACGTCATCTCGAGCGGTGAAGTGATCGCCAAATCGCTCGAGTGTGAGGTGTTCGCGCTCGGCTCTGTCGTGGAACTCGAACGGACCGCTCCCGACCGGCGGGACGTTGTCCGTGATCAGCGCCTCGGTCGTCCCCTGTGCGATACGAACCCCCCGAACGGTCGCCTGTTCGGCCCGTGGTTCCCAGCGATGCCGGGGCAAAATTGGGACGGCCAGTACGCGCTGGGCGACGGCTTCGCCCGTGGTGACGCCAATCCGCAGTTCGTGATCGCTCTCGATGTCAACCGAATCGACCGCGGCAATCGCCCCGCGGTATCGAGGCGTGGGAGCGAGTACGTCGCTCGAGCCCAGTGACGTATCCTCGAGGAATCGGTACGTAAAGGCGACGTCGTGGGCGGTGACGGGTTCGCCGTCGTGGAACGTGTGCCCGCGCCGAAGCGAGACGAGGAGGGCGTCACCGTCCCACTCCCAGTCGGTCGCGAGCCACGGAATGAGGGTTCCCTCGTGGTCGCGGGTTGCCAGCGAGTCGTATAGCAGATCGACGAGCGGGTCTTTCCCCCGGTATTCGGCCGAAATCGGGTTGAGGTTTTTCGACACCCGTGCGTCGATCACCGTCCCCCGAAGCGTGCTCGCGTCATCGACTGGCTCGAGGTCGAGATACCCAATCCGTGTCGAAAGTGCGTCGGCATGCCAGCCATCGAACCGGTCGGTGCGGACCAACCTGACATCAGTCGGCCGACAGATGGGGACGAACGGTTGTTCGGCTGCGACGGCATCGAGCAGGTCGCCGACTGCCTGCTGGCGCTGGTCGCCATCGGTGGTTCGCTGGGTCTCGAGCAAGTCGTCGACGATCGTGTTTGCGTAGCCAAAGGGGTTCTGCCAACCGGCTTCTTCGCCGTAGCGTGAGTGGAGCGTCTCGTACAGAAAGTCGGGGTCAGTGTCGCCGGGGTGACGACCGACGTAGATATCGAAGTCGTGGTTGATCAGGATGTCACGGAGGAACTCCTCGCGTGAGCGCAGTGGGACAGAAACGTCGATGCCGACGGCCTCGAGGTTGTCCGCCAACCGCCGGGCGATTTGAATCGCCTGCCGGTCGCCGTCGGCCGGTTGCGTCGTAATCGACACCGACAGTTGCTCGAGTCGAGTGCGGTTGACTGCGCTCCGGAACTCCCGGAGACAGCCCGCGGTCGCCACAGAGAGGCCAACGCCAGCACTGGCCAGAAATGCTCGTCGGCCCGAACTCGAGGCGCCAGTGTCCTCATCCGCGGTAGGTTCACTTACTATTGGTTCCGAAGCTTTCGGTTCAAATACAGTACCGTTTGGTATCGGGAGACGAGTATCTGCGCTAGAATCGCTCGAGTTTGCGGCCGATTGGCGTGACCCGGGCCGTACGTCGCTCGAGGTGGCCGATGAATCGTCGTGCACGTTCTCGTGGGTACTTCGCTGTGGGAAATATAACAGTATTGCGTCATCGACCAGGCAAAACGTACAGTCAGAACCGCCGTCCTGTCGGGCCGGAGAGTTGCCCACGGCTGCTCGGGGGTTTGCCCCCGAGATTTTGTGAGCCACGTCACTGGAGTGATAGCGATTCGTGGAGGTCCCGAGACGCTCGAGCGGTACTGGCTCCACTCGAGCCACTCGATAATTGACCGAATCACGAGACCCGATCGTACACCTCGAGCAGTCGCGCTCGAACCCGCTCGAGGGAGTGTTCGGCCGCCGTTTCCCGTGCGTTCTCACCCAGTTCTCGACGCCGGCCCGGATTCGTTGCGAGCATCTCGAGTGCTGCACAGAACTCGTCCTCGGTCGAGCACAACAGGCAGTCGACGCGGTCAGTGTAAAACTCCCTGAATACGGGGAGATCCCGGAGGACGACCGGCTTCCCGCAGGCCATCGCCTCGAGGACGGCGATGCCCTGATTTTCGGCGTGGGTGGGGAAAACGAACACGTCGCCGGCGGCGAAGGCGTCGCGTTTGTCCTCGATCCAGCCCGTAAATCGGACGTCAGGCGGTGGGTTCCCCGTCAGCCGTCGCACGGTCGAGCTCGCCTGTAGACCTCGGTCGTAGGGGCCGAACCAGACGAACGAGTACGGCGTTCGGCCGGCGAGTCGGCAGAAAGTCGTCAGCCCTTTGCGTTCGAACACGTTGCCGACGGCGAAGGCAACCAATCCATCGAGGTCGAATCGCTCTCGAGCGCGCTCTCGTCGAGCATCGACCCCCTCGAGCGAGCGATGGTCCACGCCGTTGGTGATCGGTTCGATCGGGGCCGACACCGGATACGCCTCGAGATGGCGTCTGGTCTGTTCGCTCGGACACAACACGAGGTCGGCCTGCGAGTAAAACCGTTTGAGATAGCCTCCGAGGGGGCCGGACAGCGCGTTCGACCAGCGAAAACTGTCGCGGAAGTCCTCGCGGGTGACGTGTGCGTGCAACACGAGCGGCGTGTCCGTCCGCAGGGCATCACGAGCGACGATCAGCGAACCCGGCCCAATCGCGTTGCAGTGGGCGATGTCGTACTCGACGGTCGGTGAGCGCTCCCGGCGAAGGCGTCTCAACACCGAACGCGGCGAGCCACCCCAGGGGTCGGTGCGGAGTTCGATGTCGTGATCCGCAGAGTGAGCGGGCTCGCCTAGCAGCGCCCGTCGCTGATGCTCCGCCGCCGTCCCGATACCGCTTCGCTCGAGCGGCCCCTCCAGCTCGAGGTAGTTGAGTACGCGCACGCTCGTGTCGAACGGTCAGCCAAGAGCCAGATAGCGGTTTCGATAGCGGTGTTCGAGTGCCCAGTAAACAAAACACCAATACGTCGGCCACGACAAACGGGAGTAATGAATATCGCCGCAGAGCGAATCGATCGGCTCCACGACCTCGCTCGAGCGGCGGCTGCCGACGGTGAGGACGAGCGGGCCAAACACTACGTCAGGCTGGCCCGTCGCGTGGCCGAACGGAACCGACTGTCGCTCCCTCGAACGTTCAAACGGTTCACCTGCGACGCGTGTGATGCGTATCTCCGCCCGGGCGTGAACGCTCGCGTTCGCCTCCAGGATGGCCACGTGGTGATCACCTGTGACTGTGGACACCACGCTCGGTACCCCTACGAGTGACCGTGCATGCCACAAGCGGTCGAATTCGAATATCGATTCGCGAAGATTGAAACCATCGGCCTCCTTACGACGCCCTATGGATACACAGGAACTGAAAAAGCGAGCCCACGACCTCGACGTAACCGTCTGGGTCGGTAAAAGCGGCGTCGACGCCGTCGTCGACGAGTTGAACGACCAGCTCGCAAACGAGAATCTGGTAAAAGTGAAGTTTCTTCGGGCTGCTCGAGCCGGGGACTCCACCGAGAGCAAAGCACAGTCACTCGCCGAGGAAGTGAACGGCACGCTCGTTGAGACGCGCGGGCACACCGCCGTGATCCATCGATGATGGGCACGGTGCTTCCGGCACCGCTCCAGGAAGACCTGGGTCCGATCGGTGAGCAACTCGAGGCCATCGGCGGCATCGATAACGCACTCGCAGGGACCCTCGAAGGTGCGATCATCTTCGTCCTCACACTGGTCGTCGTCTGGCTGCTCGGCCGCGTGATCGTCGTCCCGCTCGTTCGACGCGGAATGCGACGGCGAGACCTGGACGAACACGCACAGATACCGCTACTCAAACTCACAAAGTTTGGCGTCCTGTTCGTCGGGATCGCCGTCGCGTTCGGAGCGGCCGATTACGGTAACTTCCTCGTATCGATGGCCGGTATCGCCGCGGCCGGGGCACTGGCAATCGGTTTTGCGATGCAAAACGTCATCGCGAACTTCGTCGCTGGCGTGTTCATCTACACCGACAAACCGTTCCGCATCGGCGACTGGATCGAGTGGGACGATCACTCCGGCGTCGTCGAAGACATCAGTCTCCGTGTCACGCGAGTCAGAACGTTCGATAACGAACTGCTGACGGTGCCGAACTCCACCTTGACCGGTGGCGTTATCAAAAACCCCGTCGCGAAAGAGCGCCTTCGACTGAAGTTCGTCTTCGGTATCGGCTACGACGACGACATCGAACAGGCCTCCGAGATCATCGTCGAGGAAGCCGAAAATCACCCGGAGATCATGGACGACCCGGCCCCGTCCGTTCGCCTGACCGAACTCAACGACTCGGACGTCGGTCTCCAGTCGCGTATCTGGATCGACGACCCCTCGAGAGCCGACTTCGTCCGCATTCGCGGCGAGTACGTCACCAGCGTCAAACAGCGCTTCGACGAGGAAGGGATCGACATTCCGTACCCAATCCGCACGCTGGATGGTGGGATTGGTATCCAGAACGCAGACCGACTCGAAGCCGCCGACGACTGATACGAGCTCATCAGCGTTTTCGCCAACCGTGTCTGCAATCGGTGATCAAGACGAACGTCGACTGTTTTCACTGCTCGGGGCTGCCGTAACCGAAACACCATTGCCCCCTGCTATCGCGGTACCCGTATGATCGGCGTCGAACTCTCTCTACGCCAGGCCGACTGCCCCTTGAGCGCTGCATCGGCGGCCTACGACGTCGCCTTCGTCACCCCACACTGGCAGTACCACCGCGACGACGCTCGCCTCGAGTTACGCATGCTCGTCGATGCCTCGAGTCGCGCGGCGCTGGAGGCGGGGCTCGAAACCGTTCGTAACCACCCCTCGACAACCTCGTTCGAGTTGCTCGCCAAACAGGAAAAAACTGCCCGATCACGGCTGACGATGGGAACGACGACGGCGATGGGAACGGTCGTCGACCACGACGGCTACCTGACAGGCCCCTTCCGGAACGTCGACGGCATCGAACGCTGGTCGCTCGGATTCGACACCGAAGCCGCAACTCGTGGTGCGCTCTCGTCGCTCCAGGGAAACACCGACGACCAGTGTACGGTGACTCGCCACGAAGCGGTGACGCCATCGGACGCCCTCGAAAACGTCCGTGCCGACGCCGTCGGAACGCGGCTACTCGAGGCCCACCGCCACCTGACGTCGACCGAACGAGAGACCATCGAGCGAGCACTCGAAGCGGGTTACTACGAGGTGCCGCGGTCGACGACGCTCGGCGAACTCGCCGACTCACTTGGCGTTTCCGACGCGGCCGTGTCCAAAACGCTGCGTCGGGCGGAATCGAAACTCCTTCCGCCGTCCGTGCGTCGTCCCGAATGGGGTTAAGATCCTAACGTCAAGTCGGATAGCGCTCCAGCCCAAAGCAATGGCGTGACCGGTGAATCAATGACAGTAGCATCTGACGGGGGAGAATCCTCCGAGTCGAGTTCGCCCAACGATTTCCTCTCGAGATACCTCTTTGCGCTCGCGCCACTGGCCGCTGCTACCCTCTGGGGTGGCCTCTACGTCGTCAGCAAGTGGGGGTTCGAAGCCGTTCCACCGGTCACCCTGGCGTTCGCCCGGGTGGCCGTCGGTGCGGCCGCGCTGTGGGTCGTCGTTCGACTCACGTACCCCAGTCGCTCGTTTACCAGACGAGATCTGCTTGCGTTCGCCGGACTCGGCGTGCTCGTCAGTGGCTCTCTCGTCACCCAGTTCCTCGGGACGGACCTGACGACGGCAAGCCAGGGGTCGTTGATTACCGTCTCGACACCCGTATTTACCGTCCTGCTCGGCGTCGTCTTCCTCGGCGAACGGCTGTCCGCTCGAGCGGTCATCGGCATCGGTGTCGCCACCGTGGGCACGCTGCTAGTCCTCTCCGGACAGTACGACCTCACGTCACTCGCCGGCGCGGCGACAACGGGGATTCTGTTGTTGATCGTGGCGAGTGTCACCTGGGCGGGGTACACGGTGTACGGCAAGCCCCTGATCGAGCGCTACTCGGCCCTCGAGACGGCGACGTACTCGACGGTTGCAGCCGTGCCGATGCTGGCGTTCATCGTCCCAATCGAACTCGCGGTTACCGACACCACGCTCTCGAGTATCCCGCTTTCGCTCCCGGTTCTCGTCGCCATCGGCTATCTTGGTCTCTTCGGAACCGCCGCTGCGTGGTATCTCTGGTACAAAGGCCTCGAGTACGTCGACGCGAGCATCATCTCGGTGTTCTTTTTCGCCCAGCCGGTGGTCGGCGGATTACTGGGGGCCGCGTTCCTCGGCGAGCAACTCGGGTCGTTGTTCGTCGTCGGTGGGGTCGTTATGGCCGCAGGGGTGTACCTCATCGCCGCTGAAGAGCCCTGAACGTTCTTTTGCCATCGACCGGACTGTTCTCCTCGACGTTGGAACTGTTTTCGAGTGGGTACCGACGCACCAACTGTAGTAGCCAGTGAAGCGATTGACACGCCTACCGCTGCGCAATCTTTGTGTAGGGTGTGCAATGACGTTCACTGGCTATGTCATCACTGCTAATGGTGATGAGACTGGTTGAACTGTGAAAATCGATATGAATGCGGACCCCGCGATTGCCCGGCGTTCCGGACGGGGGAATCCCGGTTGCCTTCTCCACCCCGCGACCCGTCGAGCGACAGGTGTTCGGCGGTCCACTGCTCGCTTCCGCGCCTGATGGGCTGTCGCCGATTAACCACGATGAGTCGTCCCTGCGGACGGTCACCGTAGACCGCTGTCCCCGACGGACGAGGCTTCCACGTTAGCTCCCGGGGCCCCGGCCGGTCAGACCGGACGCCCGCGGGCTTCGGTCCTCACTGAAGGCCATAGGGTGAGTTGTGAGCAGGGCCTAACTGCCCGACCTAGTCCAATTGGCTTTAGCTGCCCACCCCTTAAGGGCCTTTCGTCTCCGGGTTCGCGGCCGCGTGTTCCTGGAACAGTCGTCGCCACACTGACCCCCTCGACCGGAGCAATCGGTAGTCGCCCGCAATCTGACATCCTCTCTGAGAGTCAACGTTTTAGGGATGGACTGAGATAGTCGACCAACGTATGAGTCCGGACCTCTCCGAACGAATGCTCGGCGTCAGTATCGACGACCCGGGCGACCGGCAACCATCGACACCCGAAGAAGACGAACCGGAGGAACTCGAGCGGTTCGTCTACGTCGCTATCGGGGAACACCGTCTGGCGTTTCCGGTCGACGACGTCAAAACGATCACTGACCCACCCGAGTCAGCCGATATCACCACCGTTCCTCGAGCACCGCCGGCCGTCGACGGACTCGTCGACATCCGCGGAGAAATTACGGCACTCGTCGACCCACGAGTCCACTTTCCGGCGGACGAACCGCCGGCAGCGAAAGGGCGTTTACTCGTGTTCGACCGCCCGACCGACCAGCAGTCGGCTGCGATCACCGTCGACGAGGTACTGGGCGTTCAGACGGTGCCCGAGACAGACGTTCACGGGCCAGAAGACGTGGAGGATCCGACGGTCGCGGGCGGCGCGATCAACCACCCGCTTATCGTCGCCCTCGTCGAGCAAGAACGACAGGCCGAGCGAAGCACTCGAGGGACCACGACTCGCGAGAGTCGGTTCGGAGGCACGAATCAACCCGACGAATCGTTGTCGCTCCCGACCGAAGAGGCCGACGACGACGTTGTCAGCGACGAGTTCGTTCTCGAAGAGGAAACCGAGGAAGAACCAGAATCCGAGCAACCACCGGAGATCATCGTCGAAGCAACTGGACTCGTCGACGTCGAACGACTGTTGTTAGCATCCGGACACAAGTCGTAACAAACACGCACGAGACTCGAGGAGACGGATCGCTCACATCCGCTCGCGTCATTTATCACGTGTGATAATCAGGAGACAGCATTTATGGTAGTTGTATTTCTATCGAAGTTTGGTGTACAACTGAATGTCGACAGGGGTGCTCATCGTAGACGACTCTCATTTTATGCGTAATTTACTGCGACAGATTCTCGAGCAGGATTACCATATCGTCGGAGAGGCGTCGAACGGCGCTGAAGCAGTCAAACTGTATAAGGAAAAGAATCCCGACATCGTCATGATGGATATCGTGATGCCGAAATGTAACGGTATTAAGGCGACGGCTGCGATCAAGAAACTCGATCCGCAGTCCCGCGTCATCATGTGTACGAGTGTCGGGCAACGAGAGAAGATGAAACTCGCCGTAAAGGCTGGGGCAGACGGCTACGTGACGAAGCCGTTCGAAGAACCCAGCGTACGGAAAGCCCTTGCTGACGTCGTTGCGGCATGACGTGTGTACTCGTTGTCGACGACTCGCAGTTCATGCAGACGGTCGTCGGTAACGCGCTCACAGCCGCAGGATACGACGTCTGTACGGCACGTACTGGCGATGAAGCACTCGAACTCGTCGAGGCAAACGAGCCGGACGTCATCACGATGGACGTCGAGATGCCCGGTATGGGTGGCCTCGAAGCCGTCGAACGCATCATGTCACGAAACCCGACGCCAATCTTGATGCTCAGCGCACACACAGAACGCGGCGCGAAAGCGACGCTCGAGGCACTCGAACGGGGTGCCCTGGATTTTCTGCCGAAATCGGCCAGTTCGAGCGAGCAGAATATCGCCCATCTCGCCGACGCCGTCGTCGAAAAAGTCGATGCGCTTTCGGAAGCAACAGTATCGTCACTCGCGCTCGCTCGGGCGACGGCGGCGGTTCACGCGACGAAACGGCAGGTACCCGATCCGGACCGCCATGCCCCTGTCTCGAGTGTGACAGCAGGCGGGGCAAACACAGCTACCGCCAGTCCTCGAACGAGCAGACGTGTGTCGGGCGCCGACACACCGGGCACAAAAACCCCTGTCGAGGGTCCGCTTCTGGAGCATCCGACGATAGTGATCGGTGCCTCGACTGGAGGCCCGAAGATCATCGAGCGGGTGGTGGCGGGGTTGCCGTCAGCACTCGAAGCGAAGGTCCTGATCGTACAGCACATGCCGCCAGACTTCACGAAGCGACTGGCAGACCGGCTGGATTCCGCCAGCGAATACGACGTCAGGGAAGCGAGCGACGGCGACCGCGTCCGTGCTGGTGACGTGGTAATCGCTAAAGGCGGCCATCACCTGACCGTTACCGACAACGACGGCGGTGCACTCGACGTCGCACTGACGAGCGGCCCCCGCGTCCACGGCGTTCGACCGTCGATCGACGTTACGATGGAGACTGCAGCGGAGACGGTCACCGACCCCCTCTGTGGCGTCGTGTTGACTGGAATGGGTAAAGATGGGGCGGCCGGTATCGAGGCTATCAATGCCGCCGGCGGCCACACGATAGCCCAGGACGAAGCGACGAGCCCGGTATTCGGTATCCCCCGACAGGCGATCGAAACCGGTTGTGTCGACGAGATAGTGCCCGCGTCAGCACTCGTCGACCGAATCGTAGACGCGTTTACCACGGACGGTGAGACCGATGACTGATTACTGGACTGAGTTCGCTCGAGAGAGCGACGAACACATCACGAGCCTGAACAACTCGCTGTTGACTCTCGAGCAGAATCCGAACGACGAACAAGCGATGGAGTCGATCTTCAGAACCGCACACACCCTCAAGGGCAACTGCGGCGCAATGGGGTTGAAACGCGCAAGCGACCTCGCCCACGCGATCGAAGATCTGCTCGAGGCCATCAGAAGCGACGAAATCGAGATCACGAGCGACGTGATGGACGTTATCTTCGACGGCGTCGACGAACTCGAGGCGATGCTCGATGAGGCAGCGGCGAGGGGCGAGATCGACAGCGATCCCGGAGCGACAATCGAGTCGCTTCGGAGCCCGCTCGAGGGACGGTCGGCGGGTTCCCAGCAGCCCATCCGGGAACCGACAGTCGAGGAGACCGAGACGGTGCTTGCCAGATTTGAACCGCCCAGCGATATCGAGGGCAACGTCTACCTGGTTCGACTCTCGGTCGTCGAACACGAGTCGGTGAACAACGGACAACTGGTTGTCGAAGCACTGATCGATGCGTTCGATTTGATCGGAACAGAGCCCTCACAGGAAGCAATCGAAAACGATCAGTACGGTACGCGCTTCGATGCAGTGTTCGCCAGTGCCGTCGGCAAGGCAGCTATTTCGGCCGCCCTGGATCCGGTGGATGCGGTCGAAGAGTTCGTCATCGTCGACGTGACCGAACAGGTAGCGGAACTCGAAGCGTCGCCTGCGCCGGCGCCCGCCCCGGACGGTGACGACAGTGACGAGGACTCGCTATCAGAAGGTGACCCGCAGGACCTTTCAGTCGACGAATTACTCGACGAGTTCGAGGAGTTCGACGACCTCGACGCGATGGTCGAAGACGTCGACGAATCCGAACTCGAGGCGTTCGACGACATGGGTGATGCCGGTTCGTTCGACGATTTACTCGGTGAGACAGCGGACGAACCCGAAATCCCCGAGCCAGAACACGTCGATGACGCCGAGGAGCCCGAACCTGCCGGTGTCGACGCCGGCACCCCCGACCCAGTCGAAGAAGAGGACGAGCAGGTCGACGACGCCGGCGCCGTCTTTGCCGAACTCAAAGACGAAGTGGAGATGGTCGGGTTCGACGAGCTCCAGTCGGAACTCGACGAACTCGAGTTCGACGAGTTCGACAGCGATGACGAGGTCGACATGGACGAGTTACTCGGTGACGACGTCGACACATCGGACAATACGTTCCTCGGCGTCGGCGAAGAGCCCCTCGATATGCCGGAGTTGAGCGCCGAGGTAGACTCGCAGCCGGACCTGCAGGCGGACGACGACGTTGTTGAAGCGGCGCCGGCGGACGGCGAAGATACCGATTCCGATGACGCCTTCGCTGACGTACTCGAGCCGGATGATGCAGATGATGGGGCGGTCGAGCCGGTTGACGACGACCTCGTTGCCGACGACGAAGCCTTCGAGTCGTTTGCAGACGACGCCTTCGATACCGAACCGGAGGCCGTGGACACAGAAATTGAAGAACACCCCGAGAGCGACGAGGAGATTGCCTCGGTCGAAGCCCTCGAGGACGTCGATTTCGCCGACACCGCTCCCGAAACAGGTGGTGAGCCAGCGGCCACAGACGAGGTCGACTCAATCGACGTTGACGCTGCAGGCTCACTCGAGGTAGATGAGGCCGACTCGCTCGAGGCAGATTCGACTGCTATCGAGGAGACCGAGGCGTTCGACCCTGTCGTGACGGAAGCCGCCGACCTCGAGGGCGATGACGAGTTCGGCCTGGACCAGGAGGAATTCGACGGACCGACCGACGAATTGGCATTCAGTGAAACGGAAGGCGAGTTGGGCACAGACGAAGACGACTTCGTGGCGTTCGACGAAGGAGATGAACGTTTCGATGAAACCGAGTCCGAGCCCAGCGATACGTTCGACCTCGGTCTTGCCGAGTCTCTGGATGACACCAGCGACGCAACGTTCGACGGCGAGTCAGCGGTCGCAGATACCGACGACGCCACGGACAGCGCGTTCGAGGACGAGTCGCTCGATCTCGAGACTGACGCCGACTTCGCGGATGAAGCCGGCTCCGTAGACGATTTCGGAGCGACGGCAGATATCCTCGGTGACGACGATAGCCAGTTTGCAGACGTGTCCGCCTCGGCAGTCGATGTCGAGGCAACGCAACCGAGCGACTCGAACGCTGCCGGATTCGGTGAGGAATCGTCGACCGATGACGAAGCGGCCTCGCGCGTCTACGAGGACGTCCCACCGATGCCGATTCCGGAGATATCGATCCCGGAGGAAACGGAAGAAGAGAAACTGGCCCGAGCGGACGACCAGCGACAGTCCGTCCGCGTCGACATCGAACAAGTCGATACCCTCCTCAATCTGGTCGAGGGCCTGGTCACCTCGCGCGTTCGCCTTCGGCACACGATCGAACAGGGAGACGACCTCGAGGCGATCGATCGCGAACTCGACGACCTCGAAGATCTCACGTCCGACCTCCAGGAAACCGTGATGGACGTAAGACTCGTCCCACTCGAGACGGTGACCAACCGCCTTCCACGGACGGTTCGAGACATTGCACGCGAGCAGGGCAAAGAGGTCGCATTCAGAATCCAGGGTGAAGACGTCGAACTCGACCGGACGGTTCTCGACCGCATGGGCGACCCGCTCATCCACCTCGTTCGCAACGCGGTCGATCACGGCATCGAGGCGCCCGACCATCGTGAGGCGGTCGACAAACCACGCGAAGGGACGGTCGAAGTGTACGCCGAGCGCGCTCGAGATCAGGTGACGATACGGGTCGAAGACGACGGCCGCGGAATCGATCCCGAGAAGTTACGGACGGCAGCACTCGAGGCGGATATCCTGGCCGAAGACGAGGCCGAATCGATGGAAGACAACGACGTGTACGAACTAATCTTCCACCCCGGTCTCTCAACGGCTTCGGAGATCACGGACGTCAGCGGCAGAGGTGTGGGGATGGACGTGGTGAAACGGACGATAGAAGACCTCGACGGTACAGTAACCGTCGACAGTTCACCCGGACAGGGGACGACCGTGACCATGCAGTTGCCGGTCACGGTTGCGATTGCGGAGGTGCTGTTCTTCGAACTCGGGGACGAAGAGTTTGGCATCCCGCTCAAAACCGTACAGGACATCGACGACGGCCGATCGATCGAAACCGACAGCGGAGAACCCGTCCTGTCGACGTCGGCCAATGACCAGCTATCGGTCATCGACCTGGCAAACACGCTCGAGGTCCGTTCGGATACCGACCTCGAAGAGGGGATGGTTATCCGCATTCGAGACGACGTTCGTTCGGTTGCGTTACACTGTGACAACGTGCGCAGCCAACAGGAAGTCGTCGTCAAACCCTTCGAAGGGGTTATGAGCGGCATTCCTGGCCTCAGCGGTGCAACCGTTCGTGGCCGGGGAGAAGTAGTCAACATACTGGACGTGACGACCCTATGAACACCAACGACACACACCCACGGAGAATCCGATACCTATGACGCTGATGGTCGACATTCGCAAGCTGAGCTTTATCAACGAAATGGCAAAGGTCGGGACGAACGGCGTCGCCGACAACATGAGCAAACTGACCGGTGAAGACGCGCAGATGGAGGTCACGAAAACGAACTTCATCGACGTCGACGACATCGAAACCCAGCTCGAGCCGGGCAAACGGGTCGGCGTCCGCGTTCGGTTGCTCGATCCGCCACACGGGCACATCCTCATCCTGTTCCCCGAAGCGAGCGCGAAGAAGATTACCGCGATCATGCTTCGTGACGTCGTCGACGACATGTCGAACGTGTCAGGGAAGATGGCCCGTAGCGCCGTCGAAGAGATGGGGAATATGATGGCCAGTGGCTTCATCGACGGCTGGGCAGACGTCCTCGGCCGGGCAATCGATATCGCCGCCCCACAGTTGGTGTACGCACCGGCCGGCGATATCGTCGTCCGCACAGCAGGTCTGGGAGGCGACGACCTCGCCCTGTTTTTCGACTCGGATCTCTCGGTTCCGAGCTATCAGATCGAAGCCGAAATTTACGCATTTCCTGACCTCGAAGAGTTCGTCGAGATGGTCAACGGAATCGAAGTCCACACTGCATGAAACTCGACGTTAACGCCCTCGGAACGTTCTACCGAATGGCCCGTGAGGGGGCCGGGTTAGCCGCCGGTCGGCTGAGCAAGATGACCGGCGTCGAGACACAGGTTGGCGTCACGAAGCTTAACTTCATGCGGGGTAAGGAGATCCGCGCCGATTTCGAAGACGGAACCGAGAAAGTCGGCATCCGAGTCGAGGTGACTGGCGGCCTCGATGGGCACTCAGTCATCGTATTCGACCGCGAAAGCGCCCTTCAGGTCGTCGAAATGCTGCTCGCCGATTCAGCTGGCGACGAGTTCGACGAGATGAGTCGCAGTGCGGCAACTGAACTCGGACAGGTGATGAACAGCGGCTTCATCGACGGCTGGGCGGACGTCCTCGAGACCGTCATCGACGTCTCAACCCCGGAGTTCATCGAGGCGAAAACCGTCGACCCATTCTTCGGCGACCTCGAGGAAGCACCCGACGACCAGGACCTCGCATTGCTCTTTCAGAGCCACATCGAGGCCGTTGGCACCGAGATCAGTTTCAGCCACTACCTGTTCCCTCGACGCGAATCGATGGCCCAACTTCTCGAGGAGCTTCGATCAAGCGACGGTATCGAGTACGACAAACTCGAGGGCTTCGACCGGATGGCCGAACAGGGGGCGACGGAGGTCGCCAAAACGGCGACGACGCTGACCGGTATCGAGACGAACGTCGAAATCCGGCGGCTGAATTTCGTCTCGCTCGAGGCGATTCCCCAGCAGATTGCGGACGATCCGCTGGTCGGTGTCGCGTTCGAATTCGACGGGACACCGAGTGGTTACCTCCTGTTCCTGTTCGACGAAGACTCCGCACACGAAATCGTCGACGCGATGGTACCGATGGAGGTCGACCACGACGGAGACGGCTTTGGTGAGATGGGGACCAGCGCGATCAAAGAACTGGGCAACATTATGGCCAGTGGTTTTCTCGATGGTTGGGCCAACGTCCTCGATACGACCATCGACCACTCACCGCCGGAGTTTATCCACGATATCGGTGCCGCTGTCATCGACCCCGTAGTCATCCAGCTGGGCGAAGACCAGGAGTTTGCGTTCGTCTTCGACACACAGGTCGTCGCCGACGGCCAGGCGTTCGACTGCGACATCTATGCCATCCCCGACGAAGCCGACCTCGAGCGAGCGCTCAACGACCTGGACGTAGACCGAATCGAAGAGACCCCGACGACAGCAGAGTTTGGTGAGGTCGAATGAAAACGTACGGTACCGAACCGGGCATCCCGGAACCGGTGCAGGTCGGCATCTCCGAACTGGTCGTCACCGAAGGCGACGACACGCTGAAATCGTACGGACTGGGGTCGTGTCTCGCCGTCGCGCTGTACGACCCCGACAGCGATATCGGCGGTCTCGCCCACGTTATGCTTCCCGACGGGGACGCCTCGGACAACAGCGACGTCAAACCCGGAAAGTACGCCGATACCGCGATCAGAGCCCTCTTGCGCCGAATGGTCGAACGCGGCGCAAGCTACACCTCCGTCGAAGCCAAAATCGCCGGCGGGAGTGACATGTTCGAGTTCGAGAGTTTCGGTGACGGCGTCGGCAAACGAAACATCGATGCCGCCCGCAAGGAACTCGAGAAACTCGGCGTCCCGCTGGTCGCCGAAGACGTCGGTGGGAAACACGGACGAACCGTTGAATTTACACCAGATACCGGTAAACTTATTGTTCGAACGGCTAACGAAGACCATGGAGTGTCCGAGTTGTGAGCAGTGACCAGACGTTTTTTACCCTCCTCGAGTTCGTCGAAGACGAGTTAGGATTTGCGACGAGTCACTACAACGAAAGCTACCTCGACCGGCGAGTCTCCTCTCGGATGCGTCGAACCGAATCCGACACGTACGAAGCGTATCTCGAGTTGCTCGAGGACGACGCCGAGGAACAGACGGCGTTGCTCGATTCGCTGAGTATCAACGTGACGGGCTTTTTCCGAAACCCGGACGTCTGGGAAGGGATTCGGGACGTGCTTCGTGAACTGTCGGAAACCAGAGAATCGATCCACGTCTGGAGCGCTGCCTGTGCTGACGGGCGCGAACCGTACTCGCTCTCGATGCTCGCCCACGACGACCCCGAAATCGACGAGTCCGCGATCCACATTACGGCAACCGACATCAGCGAACCGGCCCTCGAGACGGCTCGAGAGGGCGTTTACACCGAATCACGGACGGTCGACCTGAGCGACCAACTGGCGTTTCTCGAGGAGTACGAACGGTACGTCGATCACGACGACCGGACGTTCACGGTTCGAGAGGAAGTCGGCCAGAACATCAGTTTCGAGCGCCACGACCTGATCAACGACGATCCCAAATCGGGGTTCGACCTGGTGATCTGTCGCAACCTGTTCATCTACATCGACAACGAGTACAAACAGTCGATGCTCGAGACCATCGCCCGGTCACTGCAACCGTCTGGCTATCTGGTCATCGGCAAGGCCGAGACGATTCCCCCGGCGCTCAAGACGGCTTTTGCCGTCACTGAAGGTCGACTGCGGATTTACCAACTCGAGGATACCGCCACCCAGACGGCAGCAAGCCTCGAGTAAGAGCGATTCGTGGAAGATATAGTACCCTCCCAAACGGCGACTCATGGGTGAAATCGAATCGCACCGCCTGATTTCACCCACCAGTTCAGGTTTGGGAAGCCACTAGAACACTCGAGCGGTGCCACCTTCACTCGAGTGGCCCGTGCCACGAATCGGTCAAATTCCCGGAAACGCCCAAAACCGCTACGGCAGCTTTCAGGCTATCGCGACGCTCCGTGGACTCCCCCGTACATAGCCGTCAAGAGGGGCCGGAACCGAGACACACGGAAACTCCCAATCGCGCGCTACTCACATCCCTGGTGGTGGGCCTTTCGAGTCGTCGTCGATATCGGTGTCCACGTCATCGGGCCCCATCGATTGTCGCTTTTCCTCGAGGGATTTTACCTGTCGGTAGTAGTACGCGACGCCGGCCCCACCAACGGTGACGACCAGCAGGACGATGCCGGCGAAGATGGGGACGTCTCGGCTGTTGTAAAACCGTATCGAGAGGGAGCTATCGAGACGTTCCCAGTGGAGATGCTCCTGGTCGTCGACCGTGGTCCGGTCGTAGCCGCTCGGACTGACCGCGCCGAACAGATAGTTCGTCGTCCGGTATCCTTCGGGAAGGATGACCTCGTAAGAGTCAGAAACGTACGCGGGCAGGTAGAAGGTGCGCTGGCTAGCGCCACCCGTAAACGCGAGGGTGCCGTTGCCATCGGGGACCCGAACCTCGGTGCTCGAGCGGCTCTGATCGATATCGAGTTCCGAACCCGTCAGTTCCGTCCCGTTGGGATACCAGTAGCGAACCGCCCGAATGTCGAGGGCGTTCTCCCGATAGAACGTCGAGCGATACAGCGAGAGTTCCTCGGTATCGCTCAGATTGTATACCGCACGAAACTCGCCGCTCGAGATGAGCGACCCGCTGCCGACTTCGATGGTCACGTTGGCGTCGTTGTCGGCGTGCCGGAGGTCCTCGTAGTCCTGTTCTTCGTCGAGCGTTTCGTCCGAGATACCGCCGAAGATCATCGACATACAGCCCGCTGTAATCAAGAGCACGGCGACGGCGGCTGTCGCGAGAACGAGTCGGCGGTTGACGGTCAGGTCCATACGTGTTCGGTCAGGGGACGACACAGCGTAGCTCGGCCGGGAGATACGAGCCGATGCTCGCGAGCAGGCCCGGTGGGTCCGTATCCTCGGTACAGACGACGCTCTGTTCGAGCAAGCCGAGTCGCTCGACGGTGACGTAATCCTGGGCGTGGCCAGCCCGGTTGAGCGTCGCCCGAACCTCCGCTCGAGTGGCACTGTTGACGTTGAGTCGGCCATCGCCGCGCGTCCACTCGAAGAGTCGGTCACGTTCAGCCTCGCTCAGTCGCGATGGCTCGTCCTCGCCACCGTAGACGAACGACATCGGCAGGTGCTGGACGAGTCCGAAGCGCTCGCGAATCTGGGCCGGGTTTCCGGGTCCAAGCCCAAGTTCGTCGGTCGGAATCCGGACCGGCTGACCCGCATCGAGTATGAAGCCGTCCTCGTCCCATTGCTCGAGCGTCCCGACGGCGGTTTTACCGGCCTCGAGATCGGGGAGAATTTCCCCCCACTCCTCGCGCAAGACGTTCCGAGCGACGACGGCGTCCTCGCCCTCGATCGTCACCGACGGGAAATCGTCGTGGCGGACACCTAGCGTGAACTCGACGTCGAGTTCGCCGATATCGTTCTGTACGAGCGAGCGCAGCGAGTCGAGCGATCGATCGCGAGCATCACCGTCGACGTACAGTTTGGTTGCGAGAACGACCATTAGTTCGCCCGTACGTCGATGTTGAGTTCGTCCTCGAGTTCGTCGAGTCGCGAGTCCATCGCGTGAACGAGTCGGTTGTTGTCCATCGACTCGAGTGGCGATCCACACTCGGGACACTCGAATCCGAAGTCCATCGCTTCGCCGAACTCGAATCGAATCGAGCAGATCTCACAGAGGTAAAACTCGTGGTTCTGTTCGTACTCGCGCCGTTCCTCGAGCGCCTCGTGGAGGCGATACAGTTCCTCCTCGAGGTTTTCTGGGATGTTGCCGTACTCGAACGTCCAGAGATAGGTGAGCCACCCCGAGTCCTCATCACGCAGTCGGCGGTAGGTGGCGAGATCGTTCTCGTACAGGATAAACAGCGCGCGTCGAACGTCGTTGAGCTCGAGATCCAGCTCTTCGGCGAGTTCCTCGTCGGTTACTTCCCCGTCCGGCGGTGCCGCCGCGACGGGCATCCCCTTTGGACCGACGAGCTCGTGTAAGTACTTCTGGATGACCGGATCCTCGAGCAGGTCCTCAAAAGCCATTAGCCTGTAATAATCGCATACAGCCATTAAGTCTTGTCACTCGGTTCGGGGAGCACTCCGTCCCGTGATGGTGACGGTACGGTGAGACTCACAGCAGAGACGATACCTTTTCAGCCGAGACGACACACGCCTCCTGTATGACCCAGTCGTTCGGCCCAGCTCTCCTCGAGGAACTCAATCTCCTCTCGCTCGCCCTCGTCGTCGCAATTCTAGTACTCGTCTTCGAAACCAGTTGGCTCACCGTACTGATCGTGGTCGCCGTCCTCGTGGGCCTCGGCGTGACTCGAGCAATCTGGTCGGTTCGTGGCTACGACGACGCGCTCCTCAGTGTAGGAATCGCTCTAGTGGGCGGGCTAGCGATTGTTACCCTCGCGGTCATCCTTCGGTCGTGGTTACTGACCGTGCTGATTCCACCCGCCATCTGGGTCGTCGCTGACTCGCTCTACACCTATCGGTACATCGACACCGAGGAGTCGGCCGAACGAGCGACGAACGACGATCTGAGCGGCACAGAAACGAAGGATTTGCTCGAGGATGGCCGGATCATCGTCGCCGCACTCCGAGCAGCTGACACGCCGCTCACCCCGGGACAGATCGCCGACCGAACCGACCTCTCGAGTGCAACGGTCGAGACGCGGCTTCGAGAACTCGAGCCCGACAGTCCGATCAGTCGGGCTGGTGAGCGATACACCGTCGAGGAATCGAAAATGGGCGCCTCGAGCCTACTCGAGGATGCCCTCGCCCGACTGTGGCGACCGTTCAGCGGCCCGCCTGAGCGTTCGGAATGAGGGAACGAACGAACCCTCTCACCTCAGAGATTACTCCTCTGTCGCGCGATCACTCCTCGGACACGGACTCGACCCGCTTTCCCGTCTCCGTCGGAAAGACCCGTTTTTCGGCGTCTTCCCACTCACGCTCGAGTTCGCGGCCCTCGAACAGGCGGTCGAGAAAGACGGCCAGTCCGGCGACCTCGGAGTGGGGTTGGTTGGTGACCCCGACGTTCCAGTCGGCCTCTTCGTAGATGTCGAAGGGAACTTTCTCCGCGCCGACGACGATCAGGAGTGGCTGTCCCGCCTCGAAATGGGCCGACTGAATGTCGGCTTCGACGTCCTGAACGCGCTCGCCGTACATCGTGAGATGGACCACGACGCCGTCCCACCCGCGGACGATACCTCGAGGGGAGTCGGTGAGTTCGACGTCGAACGGCCCGCCAAAGCGGTCGGTGATATCGGCGACGGTCTCGAGTGACTGGCCGGCGTTGTCCGGCAACAGGACGCGGTCGGCACCGAGCGCTCGAGCGGTCAGGCCGACGTGGGTCGTCATCCGTTCGTCCCGGCCAGGTCGATGACCGAGTCGGAGGACGACGACCTCGGGGGTGTCGTGTCCGTGCATACCCCTACTCACCGCCGGGGCCGGTTAGGCGGTTTCGTTTTCGGTGTCTCGAGGGACATCGGTTTTCGACGCTGGGAGTCCGTTCGCTTCAAAGACCATAGCAAGAAGCGCTCTTTGCTCCACTTTTCGTAGTAAGAATTTTCTTATTACTTCACGTTCCATAGTAAGGTGCTCGAGTACCGGGGCGCCCCGTCGGTAGACTTTTTCACCAGGATTACCCACCCGTATTTGAGAGAATGACCGACCTCCGAACCTGGATTACGACCGCCCGCGAACAGCGGTGGGGCATCCTCATGGACCTCGTGTTTGCCATCGCCTGGGTAACCCTCGTGGACCTCCTCTTTCGCGTCCTCAAGGGACCCGACCTGGCGTATTATCTGCTGATGCTCGCCGGCATCGTCGCCTACTTCGGGTTCGTGATGAGCCTCGAGCGTGCGGTGGCCGAGGACGAATCGGACGAGTGATTCCTGGACGCCCCAGGCACCCTCGACCCGAAACAATCTGCCGGTCTCGCGAGTGACGCTCCGTTATCCTTTAGCGCCCGCGGGTCAAAGCCGCCTGCAATGACCGCACAAACCGTCCAGCAGGGGGACCTCGTCACCGTCATCGGCCTCGAGGTGCACGTCCAGCTGGAGACCAACACCAAGATCTTCTGTGGCTGTTCGACCTCGCCCGCCGACGGGCCGAACGAACACGTCTGTCCCGTCTGTCTCGGCCTTCCCGGTGCGTTGCCCGTTCTCAACGAGGCCGCCGTCGAAGCCGCCGTCAAAATCGGGAAGGCGATCGACGCGACGATTCCCGAAGAGACGCGGTTCCACCGGAAAAATTACTACTACCCCGACCTGCCCAAGAACTTCCAGATCACCCAGTACGACGAACCGATCTGTCAGGACGGCGAACTCGAAATCTCCCTCGAGGGCGAGCGCCACACCATCGCTATCGAACGCGCCCACCTCGAGGAAGACCCCGGCAGTCTCCAGCACGTCGGTGGCTCCATCGACACCGCAGAGTACACCCTCGTCGATTACAACCGTGCGGGGACACCACTGATGGAGATCGTCACCGCCCCCGACTTCCGCAGCCCGAAGGAGGTCCGGGCGTTCCTGGCCGAACTCGAGGAAGTCCTCGAGTACCTGGGCGTGTTCGACGCGGGCCGTGACGGCAGTCTGCGCGTCGACGCCAACCTCTCGATCATCGACGGCGACCGCGTCAGTGACGACGGCTCGATCGAACTCGCAGACCTCGAGGCGGCCAACCGAACCGAAGTCAAGAACATCTCGAGTCACAAAGGGGCCGAGAAAGCGCTCGCTTACGAGGAAACGCGCCAGAAAAACGCCGTCCGTCGCGGTCGCGCGGTCGAACAGGAGACTCGCCACTGGGACGAGAGTCGCGGTATCACGGTTTCGATGCGTTCGAAGGAAGCCGAAAAGGACTACCGCTACTTCCGAGAGGCCGACCTCCCGCCGCTTCGAGTTGCCCACTGGAAAGACGAAATCGCTATTCCGGAACTGCCCAAAGCCCGCCGCGAGCGCTTCGCCAGCGAGTACGGCCTCGGCGAGGAAGCCGCGTCAAAACTCACCTCGACGAAACAGGTCGCCGACTTCTACGAAGACGTCGCCAGCGAGTTCGACCCAGACCTGGCGGCGACCTGGGTGGCCGACGAACTGCTCGGCGAACTCAACTACCGCGACATGCAGATCACCGACATCGAGGGGCGCCTCGAGGAGATCGCGACACTCGTCGAACTGGTCGCAACCGACGAAATCACCGCGAAAAACGCCAAGGAAGTCGTTCTCAGAGGGATGCTCGACGAGCGCGACGATCCGGAAACCATCGTCGACCGCGAAGGGCTGGGGAAAACCGACGACGATGCGGTGCAGGCAGCCGTCCTCGAAGCAATCGAGGAAAACCCCGACGCAGTCACCGACTACGAGGCCGGCGAAGGCGGCGCAATCAACTTCCTCGTTGGGCAGGTCATGCAGAAAACCGGTGGCAGCGCCGACCCGGGCGACGTCAACGGCCTGTTGCGCGCCGAACTCGAGTAAGGGAGCACGCGACTGGTTTGGGGCACACGACTGGCCTGGAGCACGCGACTGGCTTTCGGTTTTTACTCGAGACCGCTATCACAGCCGATCAGCGCCGTCCACGTCGCCCTCGTTCGAGAGCGGCCAGGTCAACCGCGCCGTGTTCTCGGAATCGCTCGTCTGCTCGTCGCTCGAGGATTCGTCATCGAATCGGTCGAAGCAGACGGTGACTACCGTGCCGTCGTCGTCGCTGTCGAACGTGAGGTCGGCGTAGGGAGTCAAAATCCACTGGCTGATCCACAGTCCCATGCCGCTGCCGTGTTCGAGCGGCGACTCGAGACCGGCGTCGATCACGTCGCGCTCGGTGTCAGGAATCCCGGAGCCGGAATCGGCGATTCGAAGTTCGGCCGTCTCGGCGTCACTGGTAACGGTGATATCGATCGTTGGGCTGTCTCCGCCGTGGACGACGGCGTTCTCGAGGAGTTCGTACAATCCGAGTGCGAGGAGGTCACAGCCGTGTACGTGCAGGGAATGTTTGAGCGGATCATCGCCGTCGGCACGGGCATCGAGTTCTCCATTCGCCGTGACGGAAACGCGACCGCGGATGCGGTCACCGTGCTGGTCGTCGAGGCGGTACAGCGCGTCCGAAAGCGCGCCGAACACGTCGACGCCACGATTCGCACCGGCCGGTGTCCCGAGCAGTTGCTGGACGATACGCGCTTTTTCGCTCATTCGCATCACCATCTCGGATTTGCGCTCGACGATGTGGAGTCCGTCGCGTACCTCCCCGCTCGTCTGTTTGGCCGCCATCGACGCGTACCCCTTGATGACGTTCATCTCGTTGCGGATATTGTGACGTAACACTCGGTTGAGGACCTGCAACTGCTCCCGTTCTTTGTTTTCGGTCACGTCCAGAATGACGCCAACGACCGAGGCCAGTTCGCCGTCACCCGTGACGATTCCTTCACCAACGTCCCGAACCCAGCGTTGACCGTCGCCTGCGCTTCGTATGCGATATGTCACGTCGTAACGCTCCCCGTTGGCTACCGCGCTTCGTTTCTGTTCGAGTACCTGCTGGCGGTCGTCGCCGTGAACGAGTTCGTGCAAGGACCGCTCACCCGACTCGAACGTCTCTGGCCCATAGCCAGTCACCGCTTCGGCGGCCTGGCTGACGAACGAACACGAATCCGCAGTCACCGACGGTAATCGGTAGACGATTCCGGGCAGGTTTTCGATGAGTGCTGCCTGTTCTTTGCTCTGGCGCTCGAGTTCATCAGCCAGGCGCTCGAGTTGGCGCTCGCGGTGTTTCCGGATGGTGATGTCCTGGGCCACGAGTAACTGTCCGGTGAGAGACTCTTTTTGGGCGTAAAACGGTGAGAGCGTCAGCGCATAGTTTCTGCATTCCGGCGTTTCAGCCTCGATATCGCGCCGAATGTCGCTTTTCTTTCCTCCCTCCCCGACACCCGGTGACGGTGGTCGGTCGCCCGGCGCGCCCGCATCGTATCGAAGTGCAGTGGCAGCATCCGACGCCCAGTCGGCGTCGGTATCGGCGTTCGCCTGCCCCTGTGGTTCGACCTCGATTTCGATCGTCCGTTCAGACCGGACGTCGCCGTCGAAAAACGCCTCGAGTGCGCCAGCATTCGCGTGCGGGTCATCAGCGAGGTCAACTGGCGTCGACCACGAAGTGGTGTGCGTCTGGAAATCGAGCGCTCGCATCCGAGACAGTGCTAACGTCGACGTGACTGAAGCGCCGACGGCATCGGATTCACCAGTCTCGAGCAGCGGGACGATCGCACGATTGAGGTCGACGATCCGTCCCTCGAGGTCGAGGACGAGTACGCCGTCGTTCATTTCGTCGATGACGGTCTCTCGAGCGACGGGAACGACGTCCATGAAGCCGTACCGGAACATCGACCAGGCGAATGCACCGGCGGAGACGCCGATAGCCAGCGGGGTGAGATCGGACTGGAATGAGGTAAACAGATAGACCATGTTGGCACCCCACGGAATGGTGATGGCAACCATGATCGCGAGTACCTGATCTCTGTACAGCGTTTTCGAGTACAACACGAACGAAAGAAGGAGAATCGTCCCGACGAGCAAGAGTCCGTACGAATACAGCGCGTGTATCCAGAACAGGTCGCCGTACACCGCCTGCTCGAGCGGATTACTCGAGACGTCGCGCCAGAACAAGTCGTGCCAGCCGTGTGTCCAGACGACGAACTGGACGGCAATGGGTTCGATCGCTAGCAAGGACAACGTTCGACGGTTGATCCAGTTTCCGCGGCCCGTAAACTCGAGGGCGAACAGGAACCAGCCGAGCACGACGGTCGGGATACCCGCATAGGTGAGTCGATACCAGATGAGCGTCCGTTCGAACGAGGGGTCGATGCTGGCCAGAAACGTGCCGCCGCTCCAGATGGCGAGCCCCGCAACCAACAACAGAAACGGTTTTGCACCGGGCCGTTCGCGATACTGCCAGGTCATCCCGCCGAGAACGAGCGAGAAAACTGTCGCCATCACGAGCCCAGCGGTAAACAACGACCCTTCGACCATCCGTTTCTTGAAAGACGGCGGTCGGGTTATATAACATCTGTGGCCGCTGCAAGCTGTCCGTACGCCGCATTCGGGAACCTGTTAGGTTCGGCAGTACCGTCGACATCCGACTATGATCACGCTTGGGAGTGGTAGAAATCGCTCGAGTGAACGACATTCAAACAGGCGACTCGCGTCACTGTGTGGGTGAACCGTGCGTCCCTTCCTCGTCGATGACCCGCTCACGCCAGGTGCCCAGGCGGAACCAGAGCACCGCCACGACGAACGAGAGGCCCATGCCGACGGAGAACGCCCACCAGATACCTGCAACACCCCAGTCGAAGGCACTGAGCGTGATGCCGATGACGGGAATCGTGACCGTCCACGCGAACGCGAGTACGAGTGCGACGGGGACGCGAAATACCCACCGCGAGAGCATGGAAAGCACCATCGCCTCACGCGTATTCCCGGCACCACGGAACGCACCCTGAATTACCATGACCCCGGCGAAGAGTGCCCAAAATGGGGCGTTGATTCGTAAGAAAACGACGCCTTCTGCAATGACCGCGGGATCATCGACGAAGATACCGATTGCCTGTGCAGGGAACGCCAGAATAACTCCTGCAATCGCGGCGATAAAGAGGAACGTACCGGCCGTCGCCGTTTTGGCGACGGCGGCCGCGCGGTCAGGCGTCTTCGCACCCAGGTTCTGGCCGACGCCGGTCGCTGTCGCGTCGCCGACCGCCCCTGCGACAGACCACGTTACCGACATCAAACGGACGACGATGCCGTACGCCGCCGTCGCGTTGGCTCCGAACCTGGCGACGAATCCCGCCATCGCGACGGCGGCGAAACTGCGCGCCCAGCCGTCGAGTGTCGCCGGATAGCCGATATCGATCAGTTGCCGCTGTATCGATAGGTTCGGTTTGAGGTCACGAAGTCTGAGTCGAACGCCGTATCGCCCATCGAGCAACAGATACACCCCAGCCAGGGTCGCAACCGCGCGGGCGATAAAGGTCGCAACGGCTGCGCCTCGAGTTCCCATCTCGGGAAACGGCCCGATACCGAGGATAAAGAACGGATCGAGCACGACGTTGATGCCCGCCGAAATCAGGACCAGCCACATGGCGGTTTTCGTATCTCCGGCGCCCTGCAGAGACGAGCGAAACGCGAAAAACAGAAACGTCAACGGCAGCGCCAGAAAGATGACCTCGATGTACGCGAGCGCCTCGACGAACACCTGGTCACGCGCACCGATGAGTTCGAGCAACGGCCGTCGAAATACCAGACCGAGCGTCGCGAGCACGCTCGAGACAGCTATCGCGAGCAAAATCGTCTGCCCGACGACCCGGTCAGCCGCGCGCTGGTCGCCCGCTCCGACGTGCTGGGAGACGAGTGCGATAGTTGCGGCAGTCAATCCCATCGCTGTCGAGACGAACATCCACGAGAGCGGGAACATCAGGGAGACGGCTGCAACGGCTTCGGCGCTAACGCGCCCGACCCAGAACATATCTGCCAGATTGTAAAACGTCTGGAGGAGATTGCCGAGGACGAGCGGCCAGGCCAACTGCGCGAGTTTCGGTGGAATCGACCCGGTCGTCATGTCGATTCCCTTTCGCTGGTCGACGCCACCGTCAGTTACTGGCTCGCCCGACGGCTCACTTGGCTCGAGGGGCGTTGAGTCGGGTGGCGTCGACTCGAGGGATGCCGACTCGGTCGTGGCCACCGAATCGCGATTGTCGACTTCATCGCTGAGGTCGGCCGAATCGCGATTGCCGGCTTCGCCACTATTACCTGCCGAATCACATGCATCGACCCCACCGCTGGCGGACCCAGTCCTCGAGCCAGCCGCGTCGTCAGAACCGTTCGTCTCCACCGTCGTTGGTGTTCGTCGGCCAGCCCCCAAAAGGCCTCACGTCTGCGTTGGCGTTGCCGGAAACTCGAGTGTGTGACCAAAAGAATTCTCTTGGGCCAGTGTGACGTCATATCCATGTCCAACGGTCACACACTCGAGGACGAAACCCGCCACAGGATCGATTCGCTCCTCCGGGAACGACTCCACGAAGACGACATTCCGGGGCTAAGTCTGGCCATCACCGACAGCGACGGGGTTTGCTACGCTCGAGGCTACGGCTCGCGAGACCTGTCCTCGAACGCTCCCGCGACGCCCGAAACCGTGTACGGCATCGGCTCGGTCTCGAAATCGTTCGCCTCGCTGGCGACCCTTCTGTTGGTTGATACGGGGGAACTGGACCTCGACCAGCCGGTGACAGACGAACTCGACGTCGACGTCCCGGCGGACGTGACCGTCCAC
This sequence comes from Natronosalvus amylolyticus, assembly GCF_024298845.1. Lineage (NCBI taxonomy): Archaea > Methanobacteriati > Methanobacteriota > Halobacteria > Halobacteriales > Natrialbaceae > Natronosalvus > Natronosalvus amylolyticus. The sequence goes on along the minus strand of NZ_CP101156.1, from coordinate 3,236,098 downwards.
CAACTCCTGAGCCACACCTCCGGCTACCCCTCGCTCGCTACCAGTGAAGCGCTCATCGCCAGACAGATGGAAGTCGGCGAAACCGGCGTCCCGCTCGGAACTCGTGCCGACGTCCGTGCCCACATCGAGGGCGCACGTGAGGAAACCAAATCTCCAGGCGAGCGCTGGATGTACTGCAACTCGGGGTACACCCTCATCGGGTGGCTGATCGAACAGTGTACCAACACTCCGTACACCGACTTCGTGACCGAACGAATCCTGGAGCCACTCGGGATGGACCGTTCGACCTACGACGAAGCCACGTACGAGGCGTTCGACGACCGCATGACGCCGTATCACAAGACGGACGACGGCCTCGAGCCGAAACCGGTTCCCGTCCGCGAACAGAGCGCGGCCGCGGGCGGGTTGCTCGCCCCCGTGACCGATATGGCGTCGTATCTGCAACTTCACCTGCGCGGTGGACGCTACAACGGGAATCGCCTGCTCGAGGAATCGACGCTCGAGAAAGCGTACGGGGCCTACGCGGAGACGCCGTCGGGCCCGTACGGCTACGGCTGGCGGACGCGAACGGTGGCCGGCGAGTCGCTCGTCGGTCACGGCGGTTCGATCGCCGTTTCGACGGCCTACGCGGGGTTCAGCAGGGAGCACGACCTCGGTATCGTCCTGCTGGCGAACACGGCACCGGGGTACGGCCTCGCGGAACTCGGGAAAGGTGTCTTCGGTACGCTGTGTGGCGAGGACCCGGAAGAACGTCCGTTTTTCGCCCGAAAGAAACGGTTTCATGAACTCAGCGGCGAGTACGAGTCCTATCGCGGCATCAAAACGGCGACGGTGGAGCCCGAAGGCGGCACCCTGCGCCTGCGTATCGACGGCCCGATCGGTGACGGGAACTGGACGACACTGATTCCCGATGACCTCGAGAAGGGAACGTTTTCGATACTGACGCCGGCCGGGGAGCGACAACCCGTACAGTTCGCAGAAACCGATACCGGCCGAGAGTTGCTGGTCGACCGGTGGCGATTACACCAGCGCTCGAGCTGAACGGACTCACACCTGGCTGTGGGTGTGACCACTGGAGTGGCACCGTTCGACGGTGACACAACCAGTCGACATACAGCAACACAGGGAACGTTACACCTAAGCGGCTCGCCCGTATATGCTGGAGCGGTATGTTGGTGTCCGGAACCGTCGTCGTCGACGCCGAGACCGTAATCGAAGACGGTGCTGTCGTCACTGTCGACGACCGAATCGTCGCCGTCGGCGAGCGATCCGATTGTCTCGAGCGCTATCCGGACCACGAACGGCGCACGTACGACCTCGTCGCGCCGGGAACCGTGGGCGCACACGTTCACTCCGTCCAGAGCCTCGGCCGGGGTATCGCCGACGACACCCAGTTGCTCGAGTGGCTCTTCGAGTACGTTCTCCCGATGGAAGCCGAACTCGACGCCGAAGCGATGGGCGTCGCCGCCGAACTGGGCTATCTCGAGTTACTCGAGAGCGGGACGACGACCTGCATCGACCACCTCTCGGTGTCTCACGCCGAGCAGGCCTTCGAGGCTGCACGAGAGCTGGGAATCCGTGGTCGGCTCGGGAAGGTGTTGATGGACAAGGACGCCCCGTCCGGCTTGCTCGAGGATACCGACGACGCACTGGCCGAAAGCGAACGCCTGATCGAACGCTATCACGGTATCGACGATGGTCGAATCCAGTACGCCGTCACACCCCGGTTTGCCGTCAGCTGTAGTGAAGCCTGCCTGCGCGGAACTCGAGCGTTAGTAGATGCCTACGACGGGGTCCGAATTCATACGCACGCGAGCGAGAACCGCGACGAGATCGCCACAGTCGAAGCCGAAACGGGAATGCGAAACGTCCACTGGCTCGACGAAGTCGGTCTCACCGGCGAAGACGTCGTGCTGGCTCACTGCGTCTGGACCGACGAGAGCGAACGCGAGGTGCTCGCCGAAACGGGTACGCACGTCACCTACTGCCCCTCTTCGAACATGAAACTCGCCAGTGGTGTCGCGCCCGTTCAGGACTACCTCGATCGGGGTATCAACGTCGCCCTCGGCAGTGACGGTCCGCCCTGTAACAACACGCTCGACCCGTTTACCGAGATGCGACAGGCCTCACTGCTACAGAAGGTCGACCGCCTCGAGCCGACCGCCCTGCCGGCTCGAACCGTCTTCGAAATGGCGACGATCAACGGCGCAAAGGCGGCCGGGTTCGAGGACGTCGGTACCCTCCGAACGGGCTGGAAAGCAGACCTGATCGGCCTCGAGACCGATTTGACGCGAGCCACACCGATTCACGACGTGCTCTCCCATCTCGTCTTTTCGGCTCACGGCGACGACGTTCGCTTCACGATGGTCGACGGTCGCGTGCTCGTCGACGATGGCGAAGTGCAACACGCCGATCCGAAGGCAATCAGGGAACGCGCTCGAGAAATCGCGTCGGGACTCGAGTGTGCGCCATAAATCCGCCACCTGTTTTACTGTCGCTGCTTTCGTCCCCGGGCATCAATGGTGCTATCTTCAAAAACCGAGTGACTCGAGTACCGGAACGGAGAGATCGGCGGCCTCGACAGCTTTATACCCCAGATAGATACCGACGATTCCCATCAATCCTGGAAGCTCCGGGGGTGCAGGAATAGGAACGTCGAACAGCGCAAAAAACGCACCCGTCAACAGGCCGGTGAGCAAGCCGAGTGCAATCAGTTTGAATCCCATACCGTTGCAGGGGAAAGCGATGACAAAAACGCTCTGGTATCCTCGAATCCGTTTCGCCTTCGTTAGCCAAGACCGACACCGTGTGAATCGACGTCCGTCACCAATTTTCGTCAATTGACGATACACAGTTTTAATATCGTCGAAGAAATGGGGATTGAGTATGCACGCAAACACGCGACAGCACCCCCCGGTATCGATACCAGCCGAACTCGAGTCCGCACAGGCGAAGCTCATCTATCTCTCGCTCTCACTGAGGGACGATTCCGAGACACGGACGGTCGACGACCTCTGTTGTAATCTCAACGTCGATAAAGGCGCTGCACTCTCGATCCTGGCCACGTTGCGCGAACGTGGCTACGTCGAACGACGAGACGGACGGTATCACGTTCTCGAGTGAGACGAAAACCCATTCGCCTTCTGTAGACTCACTCCAGCACGCGCTCGAGCAGCACCGTCGCGATAATCGACCCGAGAAACAACGGCACAATAACGTAGCCAAAGGCGTGGAGCATCACGAGCATCGACCACTGCGTGATCGGGTCGGTCGGCGGCCAGAGCAGCGGGATTGCCTCGGCCAAAAAATCGCGGCTGAATAGCACGAGAACGAAAAATACACCACCCGCACACGCCAGTCGTACGGCCAGTTCCCGGCGGTCGAACCGAAGGTCGAAGCCGGGTGACGGGTCGGGCCACTCGCGGTCGTCTGCCCCGTTGCCATCGTTCGCAGTCATACTCGAGAGGGGGGAAGCGAAGGGCTTGAAACGTGTGGTCCCTACAGTTCGATTCGCTCGACCAGTTGTTCGCGTTTCTCGTTCGTGTTGACCGCGACGATGCGAATCAGGTCCTCGAGACCCGAGCCGTTGAGTTTCGCCTTGAGCAGATTGTCCACCTGATAGACCCCTGCGGCGTTGGTCATCGCGATTTCGACCATCACCGGCGTCCCTTCGCCCTCGTGAAGCGAGACGCGGTCGATCGCTTGACTCGAGAGCGTGTTGATTCCGCGGCCACCCTGTTCGTACGGGATGCGTGAACGCCCGCGTTCCATATCGAGTGCGTCAGCGACTCGAATGACACCGGCCTCAGTCGTCAGCGGCGTCTCCGCCGTGTGGTGGCACAAAATCGCGTGTAGCACCTCACCTTTGACACGAACGCTGTCGGAGACGTCGTAAAATTCGGGCAGAATCTTGTCTAGTAAGTCCGCAGCGAGCGGAATCGAGTAGTACGCGTGCTGGTCGCGATGGACCACGTGGCCCACGTCGTGTAAGGTCGCCGCCAGCGCGACGATCACCGCCTCGTCAGCCTCCTCGAGACCCTGTTGGTTCGCCCCATTGAACTCGACGTTTCCGGCTTTCAACAGATCGTAGAGACACAGCGCCCGATTGCGGACGATTTCGATGTGTTTTGCGCCGTGATCGTTGTAGCGTTTTCGGTCGACAGCATTGACGTTCTGGGCTCTGAGATAGGTCTGTACCTCCTCGTCGCCATCGAGCCACTCGAGGACGGCGTTTACCTTCTCGTCGGGAAAGTGGTGCTCGTTGTCCGGATCGTACACCCGACGGTCACCCGCCTCGCCGATCGGCTGCTCTGGCTGTTCACTATCGCTCATACGCTTGAACTCGGCGGGGATACAAAAAAGCCCTCCGTCCGTCGTTCGAAAGGGAAACGGCGACCGATGCACGCACCAGGTTTCGAACGTGTGCAAAACCTCGAGCGGGCGTCGTGTCGTTCGAATTTTAGCGACGACCAATCAGTTTCCAGTGTCGACAGCAGCCTCGATTTCGTCGTAATCGGGTTCGACGCCCGGATCATCGCTCACCCACGCGTAACTGATCGTTCCGTCCGCTTCGACAACGAACACCGACCGTTTGGCAACGCCGTAGACACCAAGTTCTTCAAAGTCCATCCGGACGCCGTACTGGTCGATTATTTCCTTCTCGAAATCGCTTACCAGGTCAAAGCTGAGGTCGTTCTGCGAACGGAACTCCTTGAGCGAGAACGGGGAATCGACGCTGACACCGTAAACGGTCGCATCGACTGCCTCGAAGGCGGAGAGTCGGTCCTGGAACGTACACATTTCGGTCGTACAAACCCCAGTGAACGCGCCGGGGAAAAACGCGAGGACCACCGGAGCTTCTGCCTCGAGTCGGTCCGAAAGCGTGATCGATTCGATGTCACCTGTTGTGAGCGGTGCAGTAAAGTCGGGCGCAATGTCGCCTACGTCTACCATCGCTTTGGTCTTCGGTAGGACAAGCATGACCGTTTCGTTTTAGAGAAAGTCACAGGTGGTTCCCTCAGTGGTTCGTCGAGCCTGCGCATGGAAGCCGAACCGATGGGTTCGGTTTACACGTCAACGCTTGACGGAGTGCTCAGGCGCAGTTCACAGCGCGATAGTAGCTATTGGAACGGTTTACACACCTATCGCGACGCAGTCTTGCGTTAGGTGTAAAATGCGTTTCAATAGCTACTGTAGTCTCTTCCCAAACGTCGACCGGTGAGTGAAAGCGAACCGCACTGCGTGATTTCACTCACAACTGCAGGTTTGGGAAACCACTGGGCAACGTCGGCGAATTTGCCAGTCATACCAACGAGTTCCCATCGAGCACCGACATTGCCTATTCCACGAGAAGAAATTTCGAGCAAGAGGCCTTCTCGAGCACATTCAGACCAAACTGGGAGTTCACTTGCCGGTCCAAAAAGGTTATAATTGCCAGCGGATAATCCTTGCACAGAGATGGTAGCCGAAATCGCACCGCTTGTCATCCCCGGCGTTCCCGGGGGTCCGGAGCTCCTGATCATCCTTTTCATCGCCATTTTGCTGTTCGGGGCGAACAAAATCCCGAAACTGGCGCGCTCGACGGGGGAGGCCATGGGTGAGTTCAAGAAAGGGCAGGAGAAAGTGGAAAAGGAACTGGATGAAATGCGCGAGACGGGGAATTACGACCTCGACGAGGAAGAAGACGACGAGTTCGTCGATACCGAATCTGTTACCGACGAAGAGTCGAGTTCGGACACCGAAAAAGAAACCGAGGCCAACTAATTTTTTCTCTGGGCGAGTGGCCTAGCGGAGAGGGCAGAAGGTTCCTAACCTTCTGATCGCGGGTTCGAATCCCGTCTCGCCCGTTTTCCTGTGAACGACACGTGAGCAGTGAAAACGACACAGCGGGTTCGGATCAGGGAGCGGCTTCGCCGCGACTGTGGTTCGAATTCCGTCTCGCCTGTTCGACTCACGAGACTCGTCTTCTCGGCGCGACGTTGCTCGAGACCGCGGGCGTTCGCTCACTCCCGTGTCGTCCGCCAACATGTACGCATCATATAGTCGCGGTGTAGCGACCGCCGAGTGTTGAGTGAAAGAGTACACCGTAAGCTGTACACTCGAGTAATTCGACGATACCTTCGACGCCCACAATCTCGTCGGTGCTCGGTATCTCGAGCGAAGGGGGTCGGTTCGAACGGACGAAGAAGTCAGACGAGACGTTCGAGTCGAACAGCCGAAAGAGACATATCTGTCATCGTGTGAGTGATACTAGTTGAAATGACGCCACGTTCACCGCAGTGTTAGTATCTTGATAGAAACCACAAAATAAAAATGATCATGGGAGAAATGATAGTCGACTACCTGGGTGAGTAAGGATGTGCAAGAGTGTGATGAAGCCGAATCAATCGACCGTCGACACGGAGCTACCGTCGTGGCGGGTCGAGATTATCAAAGATGGTAATTTCTGCATGAATTTTTTGACTGCTGAATTAGTGGAGGTCGGTAATGGCTATTGACGAGGGCGACCAATCCGACCCCGCAGACTATGCTGAAGCGGGGACGTCAGCGGCGGCATCCGACGAAACAGCAGCCGGAGCTGACGTTCGAGTCGGCGCGTACACCTGGGCTGATCTCATGGCTGAGTACGGGTACGACGACGAGATATCGCTTCTCTATCCTCACGGAACGAGCGGACCTGACGACCAGCTTGGCCTGGATACGGACGAAACGGGCGCGACCGTCCCGAGCGGCGACGACTGGAACCGCGTCGAGTTCGATCCCGAGGCGTTTCTTGGCTATCACCCGGATGAACTCCCTTCGCTACTCGCACAGACGTTCGTCCCGAACGCGAACGTGCTCAACGACGCGTTTCTCGAGTACGTCGACCCCGAGACGACACCGGTCGTCAAAGACGTCTATACCTGGGAACACTACAAATGGGAGTATTACTACGACGACGACGGCAGCCGGCCACGAACCAAGGAGGGGACAGTGGACCGATTCGACGAGGAGGAAGCACTCGGGTTCGAGCCGGATGACGTGCGAAATAGACTGCATGCGGGTGGCGCCGCAGCGATGGAACTCGACGACATCATCGAGGAACGAACGGTCAACGTCAGCGAAGACATCGACGAGGACGAGTTTTTTTCGACCGAAGACGGTGGAACGACTGTCTCGAACCGATACGACCTCGAGAAAGCCGTTCCGATGCAGAAAAAGCTCCATTTCCGCGAGGTCGAACGCTACTGGGTAAATAAACCCTATGCGTTCGTCATCATCTTCCACTCGGAGAAAGAAAACGAGAAAAAGTACTACGCCGTCGAACCGTATCTCAACGAAATCGAAACGGATCTACAAGATTTCCTCTCCGGAAAGCTTCGAACGGCGATCAAGTACTCTGACGACGGCCTCAAACACAAGGCCAACGAGGAGGGACGACGGGAAGTTATCGAAGAGGAAACTCGACGATTGCTCAAACGATACGATCTCTTCAAGAAGTCGGGCGGAAAGACCAAAAAAGGGTTCATCGAGTCTCTGCGGACATTGCTGGACGACGACGAGGAAGTCGAAGACGAAGACGGCCCCATCCAGTTAGATGGCATCGAAGCCAGACCCGAACCGGCCGTACTGGCCGACGACGCCGACACACTGAGTGAGTATCAGGTCGAAAAACTGCTCTATCAGCTCAAACGTAACTTCCTGGGGTACGAACGCATAGACCCGATCAAACACGACATCAACGTCGAGGACATCTCCTGTGACGGGTACCACTCGCCGGTGTTCGTCTATCACTCTGGATACGAACAGATCATTTCGAATATCTACCACGGTGAGGACGAACTCGACGACTTCGTCGTAAAACTCGCCCAGCGATCCGGTAAAGGGATCAGTAAGCGACTCCCGCAAGTGGACGCAACCCTCCCGGATGGCTCCCGTGCCCAGCTAACACTCGGGAAGGAAGTCTCAGACCACGGGACAAATTACACCATCCGTCAGTTCAAGGACGTCCCGTTCACTCCGATCGACCTCATCAACTGGAACACGTTCAGCCTGGACGAGATGGCCTTCCTCTGGCTCTCCATCGAGAACCACAAGAGCCTCATCTTCGCTGGCGGGACGGCTTCGGGGAAGACGACGAGCCTGAACGCCGTCTCCCTGTTCATTCCAAGCAACACCAAGATCGTCTCCATCGAGGACACGCGAGAGGTCGAGTTACCACAGCGAAACTGGATCGCGTCGGTCACTCGACCTTCGTTTTCTGACGACGATCAAGGTGACGTCGACGAGTTCGATTTGCTCGAGGCCGCACTGCGTCAACGCCCTGACTACATCGTGATGGGTGAGATCCGTGGTGAGGAAGGACGAACACTCTTCCAGGTGATGTCGACGGGGCACACGACGTACACGACGTTCCACGCCGACTCCGTAGACGAGGTGTTGAAGCGGTTTACCACCGACCCGATCAACGTCTCGAAGACGATGTTTACGGCGCTCGATCTGGTGTCGATTCAGACACAGACCCGTGTCCAGGGACAGAAAGTGCGTCGTAACAAGTCTCTGACCGAGATCAACCACTACGAAGCCGAACACGACGAGATCAACGTACAGGACGTCTACCAGTGGCAGGCGGAAACGGACGAGTACCTGAAGATGGGGGATTCGAACACCCTCCAGGAGATCCAGTTCGACCGCGGATGGAACCACGAAAAACTCGAGAAAGAACTGTTCAAACGCCAGGCGATACTCGCATACCTGATCAAAAATGATCTCAACACCTACGCACAGGTGGCCGCGACCGTCCAGGCGTTCATCAACGATCCCGATACAATCTTGACCCTGATCGCGAACGGCCAACTCGAGGCGAGTCTGGAAGACCTGCGGGAGATGGAGAGCGTCCTCATCGACGTCGACCCCGAAAAGGAGGAACTGGTCCCCCGACCGGACTCGACGAGCGAGACGTACAATCTCTCGATGGACATCCTCGAGCGGGCTGAAGAATCCCTGTTCGACGAATATAGGGGACAATCGACGCCCGGCCTCTCGTCCGCACTGGGTGACGTCGAATCGGCCGAACCGATCGAGGTCGATCGAGCTGACGTCGACGACTTCGACTTCGGGGGCGAAGTCGATGAATCCGTTACAGGTGACGCCTGGGATCTCGGCGACGGATCGGCCGAGTCTTCATTCGAATCCGGAGACGGACCGGCCTGGCTCGAGGAGGATGACGATTTCGGCGTAGGCGATCAGGAAGGCCAACCGGCGGAGGCCTCGGGTGCAGATGCGGAGCCAGCCGACAGCCAACCAGTTGATGACCAGACACGCCCCGCACTCGAAGCGGCGGCAAACGCCGACACTGGTGGGGCAGCGGCAAACGCCGACACTGGTGGAGAACCGATTGGTGACGACCCCGAGTCACCGACAGGACAAGCGGCTGATTCACCAGCCACAACCCCCGAGACGCCACAGTTGGATAAGTCACCAGCGACATCTCAAGCCGATACCGAGCCGACGCCTTCCGCAAGTTCAAACGACGCGCCACCACAACCGGAAGGCAAACAGGACGGCGAAGATGACGGTACCCTCGAGGGACTGTTCTCGAACATGGACTCGACGCTCGAAACCCTCGAGCAGGCCGATGCTACTGGTGATGAAACGCCCGGACGGCCGGCCGAAGATACAGCGTTCGATGGGCAAGAAGCGGCAGGCTCACTGAATGCAGGGCCGGACACGTCCGATTTCGATGAGATGTTCCCCGATCGGGACCTCGATGCGATCTTTGGATCCGATTCGAAGACAACCGAGTCGGCTTCGACGGAGCCTGCACCCTCGAGCGCGGACGAAGACTCGTTATTCGATGACTCCGCTGGGTCGATTTTCAGTGACGACGAGTCAACGGGTGACGAACCGAGCGAGAAATCGGATGGGACCAACGAGGAGGGGTCGTCCATCTTCAGCGACGATGATGCGGAGACGTTCTCGGATGCCGATTCCGAAGGCTCACTGTTCAGTGAGACAGCGAGTGACGACGAGTCGGAGGACGACACATGAGTTTACAGACGGGTGGCTCCGGCGATCAGGGAGGGGTGACGACGAGTTCCGACTTTCTCGGTGATGCGTTTTACCCCCTGTACGAGCGCTTGTTCAGCGAAGACGGGCAGTTCGTCAAAGATATCGAGTTGAAACTGGCCCAGGCTCGAATGACCGATACGGTCGAGATGTACCTGTCCCGGTCGCTCGGTATCGGCTGTATTACCGGGCTCTTTCTCTGGTTGATCGGCCTGATGCTTGGCTACGGGCTCTTTGCAACCGGTGTTATTCAGGTCGACACCATCCTCGGGTTCCCCGTCCAGAGCCAGGCGGTACTCGAGTTCATCGAACTGACCAGAATTCCCGCGTTAGTTCTGGCAACAGGCCTATTCTTTGGATCGCTCGGGTTTGCGTTCGGGTTCGGCACACTGGTCGCGATTCCATACTCCAGGGCGTCGGCCAGAAAACGAGAGATCAACATGCTCTTGACCGACTCCGTCTCGTTTATGTACGCGCTCTCCGTCGGCGGGATGAACCAACTCGAGATTCTCGAGGCGATGGCCGAAGCCGACGACACCTACGGAGAAGTCGCAAAGGAGTTCCAGAGCATCGTCCAGGAAACGGAGTACTTCGACGTCGACTACAAAACGGCGATCCGAAACCAGGCCATCGAGACGCCGAGTGACGAACTCTCACAGTTTCTGACTGACATGCTCTCCATCGTCAACAGCGGTGGTGACATGGAGAGCTTCCTCGAAGACAAGAAAGAAAAGCACATGCGGACGGCCAAACAGGAACAGGAGCTCACCCTCGAGACCCTCGAGCTGTTCGGCGAGATGTACATGACGCTCTCGCTTTTCCCCTTGCTTTTGATCATTATTATGGTCATTATGCAGATGGTTCCGGACGCCGAGGTTGCCGACGAACTCCTGTATCTGGCCGTCTACGGACTGATACCGCTCACTGGAGTCGGGTTTATCGTTCTGGTCTCGACGGTCAAACACGACGAGCCAGGGGATGGCTATCTCACGTTGAATAAAAGCGATAAACGGATCGAAAGCGCACGCCAGCAGGGATTGCTCAATCTCGGGTTGGTCGAACAGTACACGGGCAAGCACAAAGTCTTCGACCGGATCAAAAACCGAGAAGGGACATACGAGACGATCGAGGTGTTGCGACGGCCGCACATCTTCTTCCGCGATAATCCGCTGTTAACGCTCGCACTAACCGTCCCGGCCGCGCTCGTGGTCGTCGCCACGGCGATGGTGAACGGCTCGGCACCGACCTCCTGGTCGGGAATGCAACAGAACCCCGTCTGGGGGACGTTCATCTACGTTTACGTACCCCTGTATATGATCGCTATTCCCCTCTCGGTATTTCGGGAGTGGAACGTCCATACCAGAAACGCTGTCGTCAAAACGCTCTCCGAGGACCTTCGAAAGCTAGCCAGTGCGAACGAAACCGGACTCACGCTTCTCGAGTCGTTTCAGTCCGTCGCCGAGACGACCTCCGGCAAACTCGCCCGCGAACTCGAGATGATGCACACGAAAGTCAACTACGGAATGAGCCTCTCCGAGGCTCTGGTCGAGTTCAACAACAAGTATCACATCCCGCGGATGGCCCGGACGGTCAAACTCGTCACGAAAGCACAGGAGGCCTCGAACCAGATTTCGGACGTGTTACGGACGGCTGCTCGCTCGAGCGAGAACCACGACGACATCGAACGCGAACGGAAGTCACGGACGCGGATGCAAGTCGTCATCATCATCATGACGTTCATGACGTTGCTCGCCGTCATCGCCATCCTCCAGACGCAGTTTATCGGCACGATGGCCGACCTCGATACGGGTGCCGACGTCGATGCCGGCGGGGCGGCGGCGAGCCAGTTGGCTGATGCAGACTTCAGCGAGAATATCGACATCAACGTGCTCTCGCTTCTGTTCTTCCACGCCGTGACGCTCCAGGCGATCCTCTCGGGGTTCATCAGCGGGTATATCCGGGATGCGGACCTGTTGAGTGGCCTGAAATACGTACTCGTCCTCACGACGATCGCGCTCGTAAGCTGGGCACTGGTGGCCTGAGATGAATCGAGGACGAAGACCCCGGACGGTGTCGGTTTCGCTCGGCTCGAGAGGGCAGACCACCCAGGATTTCGCCGTCGGCATCGGTATTTTCCTGCTCGCGGTCGCCTTCGTTTTCTCGTACGTCCCGACGTTGATAACGCCGTTTTCGGCCTCGACGGCACCCGACTCAGCGCAGGCAGACCGGATCGCGACCGACATCGTGGCGAACTACTCGACGGACACGGCCAACGAACTGAACGCGACGATGCTCGACGAACGTAACGATTCCTCGATAGACGAATTCGGCATTCGCCAATCACTGGACGGAACGCCGATAGATCGGGTCAACGTCACGATCGAATCGTTCGATGGTAACCATTCGTACGCGTTCGGATCGGAGTACCGGGACCAGCCATCGGGAACGGCGACGCGGGTAATCACGCTCGATGACCCCTCCGAACTAGGCCTCGAGTGTGACCCAGCCTGTCGACTAACGGTACGGGTGTGGTAACCATGCGACGACACGAACCACCCACACGAGACGAACGGGGGCAGGCGTTTACCCTCGAGGGCTTTACCGCCGCGTTCATCCTGTTGATCGCCGTCCTGTTTGCCGTCCAGTCGGTCGTCATCACGCCGTCGTCGGGCGGTGCGGTCGACCGAACGGCACAGGCACAGGTCCAACAGCAGGTGCAAGATGCGCTAATCGTCGCCCAGCAGGACGGCAATCTGTCCGAACTCGTTCGTTTCGTCGATGTCGAAGAAGGCGAGTTCCAGTCGTTCCACAACGAATCCGACGGCGGCCAGGGTGCCTACACCGCGTCTGACTTCGGGAATAGCTCACAGCTCGGCCAGAACGCCTCGACGCTCGGGGAGATTTTGAACGGGAACCTCGAGGCCGGGCAGAACTACAACGTGGAACTGTACTACCTAGCGAACGAAGATGGCGAGCGCGAGTCGATCAGTCTGGTCGACGAGGGGGCTCCCTCGAGCACAGCGGTCACCGCGAGTTACACGGTCGTGTTACACGAAAATCAGTCGATCACCGCGCCGGACAGTGATCAGCAGTTGAAAGACATCACCGACGAAGGCGAGTACATTCCCAATCTCGAGGAGGGTGATGGACTGTACAACGTCGTCGAAATCAGGGTGACCGTCTGGTGATGGGGGACGAAGCCAAACGAGGCAACGACGCTCGGCACGATAGAGGCCAACTGGTGCTCATCGCCGCCGTCACGATCGCGTTCATCCTCCTCGGCGTAGTGGTCGTCTTCAACGGCGTGCTCTACACGCAGACGCTCTCCTCGAGTGCCTCCGGACAGGCGATGAGTGACGCCGACCGGAGTGCGCTCGAGATCGAAGACGGCGTCTGTGCGCTGGCCCACAACGGTTCGGTGAGTGAAGCGGATCTCGAGGCGCTCGAGAAACAGTACCAGCACAGTAAATCGGGGTCGACGGCGAGTGTCGTGTCACTCGATCATGATGGGACAGTCGGTAATGTAACGACAGTGAACGTGCGTTACGCCTCGAGTGACCTCGAGTTCGAAAGAGTTGTCGAGATCAACCTAGAAGACTGCCCGGATCATCCTGAAGAAGAGGAAGAAGAGGAAGAAGAGGAAGAAGAGGAAGAAGAGGGGTAAGATGATAGCTAAGCACCGAACTGACCGCGGCGTTTCCATCGCCATCACGCACGTCCTCACCATCGCGATTACTACCGTCTTGATCTCCGGCCTGCTCATCTCGGCAGGGGCACTCCTCGAGGGAGAACGCGACCGAAGCGCCGACCGCTCGCTCGAGACCATCGGCGAGCGACTCGCGGGCGAACTCTCGAAGGTCGATTCGATGGCGACGGATGACGACACGACGGTCAACATGACGGTCAACCATCCCGCAAGAGCGGCATCGGAGCGCTACACGGTCACGTTACGAGAAACATGTAATGAGGCACCGCTCCTCGAGAATGGAACCAGTTGTCTCCATCTCACCACCCAGTCCGGAAATGTCGACGTCTACGTCCCGGTGACAGTCGACGTCGACGGTGACAGCGAAGTCCACGGGGGCGCTATCGAAATCGTCCACGAGGATGGCGACATCAGGCTGGAGCGTGGTTCCTGATGTTCTCGAGTGAGCCACGAGCCGAGGGCCGTCACGAACGCGGGGTTTCGGAGGTGCTGGCCTTTATTCTCGTGTTTACGATCATCATCGGCTCCGTCGCCATCGTGTCGGTGATCGGCCTCCAGTCGATGAACAGCTATCAGGAGGGCGAGCAACTCAGGAACGCCGAACGGGGATTCGACGCTCTGAGTGACAACTTCAACGACATCATCAGATACGACGGGATCAAAGACCGCTCCGGCGAACTCAACCTCCGGGACGGCTCGATTTCGACCGATTACGAGGGGACGGAACTGACGGTTACGGTCGAACACACGAACGGGACTACCGTGTATGATGAAACCACGACAACCGGCGGCCTCGTCTACCAATCCAGCCGTGGCTCCGATACCATCGCCTACGAGGGCGGCGGCATCTTCCGCGGCGACGGCGAGGGAAGTGTCGCCCTCGAGTACCCGATGATACGGTGTACCGACGACCGGGCTGTCATCACGATCCTCGAGATCGAACCCGACGCACGAACCTTCGCGAGCAGCGAAACCAGCCGGATTTCGATCAGCGAGACGAACGCGACTCGAGAAACCTACACCAACGTCGACAGTGTCGAAATCGACGTCGGCGATTCCGAGTACGAAACCGGCTGGGAGATGGTCCTCGAGAACCGGTTCGAGGACGGTGACTGCTCGTTGGATGGCGGCACCGTCACCATTCACATCGTCGAAGCCGAAATCGACTTCTAACGACGTTTCGACCGATGCCCGCAGTCACGAAGGCCAATCCCCAGTCAACATCACCCGATAGCCCGCGCGAGCGCTCAGCGCCTCGAGGCGTCGGGCGTGATCGGTCACGGCTCCTGCCGTATTGATGTGGGTGCCGTTCGAGAGCGTTCGGTGGTTAGGCAGTCGACCGGCGTCGTCGCAGCCGACGAGCACGAATTCGACTTCGTTGTCGTCGCACTCACTCGAGTCGTCAGTGGCTGGCGACCACGGTAATCGAATCCCCGACAGGCCACGTTCGAACAGGAACTCCGCTGCGTGGGCAAGCGCCTCTCCTGAGTCGGAGTGCCCGACGGCTCCGATTGAACCCCGGTCGCTGAAGAACCTGGCAACGTACTCCGTCTCAGCCGCTTCAGCTTTCGGTTCGTCCAGGGAGTCGGGTTCCTGTCCCTCACCCTCCGCATCCGTTGTGTGGTCCGTCACCTGTTCGGTAGCGTCCGTCGTGCTAACGGGTTCCCCCTCCTCGTCGAACTCGAGCGTCGATACTGTCCCGGTGGGCTCAGAACCATCGCCCGTATGCACCTCACTCCCTTCCGGGCCCTCCGCGTCCGTTGAAGGTTCCGCTGACGTCCGTGTATCCTCCTGGACGCTTGCCGTTCGCTCGTCCGTTCCGTCCGTTTTGGTTGCCGCACTCGAAGGAGTCGCGTCACCGGATTCGAGATGAGTGCCAGCTCGCTGTGTATCTGCAAACGACTCGAGCAAGTGATCGAGCAGTTGAGTGACGGCCGCGGAGACTTCACGATGGTAGGAGTCGCCCGTTACGTCCAGAAGGTCCCGTGTCAGCGCGGCCTCGAGCGGTTCACGTTCAACCGCGAGTTTTCGGGCGACGTCACGGCGAGAATGGTGAGTGAGATGGGTTTCGATGGCCGGTTTTGCATACAGTTCCTCGAGGTACTCGAGCGTGGTGTCCGCCAACAGTGGTCCGGAGTAGTGATCGAGCGAGTCCGTTCCAGCGAGTAATACCACGTCTCGACCGTTCGTATAGATGGCCCGGTCGATGCCAGTCGCCGTGAGGACGCCCCTCAGTGCGTCGAGTCGTTCGCTCTCGAGGGTGTCGGACGCTGCTTCGACCGCGACGATTACCCCCGGTACGTCGTCGACCTGGCACACGTATTCGAGGAACCTGCCCGCAACGGTGGCGTTCGTTCGGGTGTCACCGTAGGGGTTCCACTCGAGTGCCCGGAGCAGCGAGTCGACGATAGCCCGCGTCTCAGGTAGCGACTGAGGTGGAAACTCTTCGAGTCGAGAGCGTGTTCGTTCGGCGAAAGTGGAGAGAGAATCGGCAGCCATATGGTAACTCGTCGTTCTGATCGGTAATATCGTCCCCCGTTCCAGTTAAATAATCTTCGATACTGGTAACTTTGTTCTCAATCGTGATAATGGTGGGTGAGGATTTAAGCGTCGGTGGGTCTGTCTACGACCGTATGTTAGGCCCGGTTCGGAAAGTTATCCCATCTTTCATCAGACGAAGCTATGCGCTGAAGTTCGCCATAGTGTTGCTGGTGATTGGGCTGTCTGTGGGGGCAGTGGGGTATATCGGAACGAATGAAATTGCAGGAGAGGTACAAACCCAGGTGCAAGAGGATTCGGCGGAGTTGGCCCAACAGGAGGCCAGAAACGTCGATAAGTGGAACCAGCTCAACCTTCAAGAGGTGCAGTCACTCGAGTCGGCAATGCCCGCTGAAGGCCAGGTCGAACTGGTCGGTCTCAGGTCAGACATTGAGGGTGCACACAGCATCCACTTCGTTGATCTAAACGAGGGAACCGTCAGTCAGAGTACGAACGACTCGATACACGAGCAACCGCTTGGCGCCGTTGCCCAGGAACACCAGTTGCTGTGGGCCGCAGAGTTTGCCCAGGTGGAAGACAACTACGAATCTAACTCGGATTCCTACCAGGAAGACGATCTCGTCTTCGGAGAGCCGATCGCGAACATGGCTCGTAGCCCGGCAGTGGTGCCTCACCGAGCAGCCGACGGCACCCCGGTTTTGAGCTACGTTATCGCTAACGACTGGCGAAACGAGTTCATCGTTCTCTCGCTCGAGATGGAATCGTACTCCCACGAGATGATCTACAACGAGGACAACGGCCGCGTCTCGTTCATCGTTATGCAGGGGATGGACGGTGAAGGAGACACGGTCGTGATGGATCCCAGCGGCGGAGCGTTCTTCATGGATTACGATGAGGACGATGTCGACCTCGCATCGGTCGGACTCGAGGGTGAAATATTCACCAGTTCGCAACCGGGAGAAGCCCTCCAAGCAGCGACACAAGAGGAGTTCCACGACGAGGGATACATCATTTCAGCGGCACGAGTCACCGAAGATAGCCCGTTTCTGGTAACGGTACAGACACCCGAGTCTGAAGCGTACGGGTTCGTACAAGACGTCCAGCAGTACGGCATCTACGCCTCGATTGGAGGCATTCTGTTCGTAATGCTCATCGGTGGAATCGTCGGTCGGAACACCTCGAAATCGATCGACCGACTGACCTCGAAAGCCGAGCAGATGGAATCCGGAGACCTGGACGTCGAGTTCGAGACCCAACGTGTCGACAGTATCGGCCGTCTCTATGGCGGGTTCGCCAATATGCGAGACTCGCTGAAACAACAGATTAAAAACGCCGAAGAGGCACGGCAAGAGGCCGAGCAAGCCAGGGCCGAAACCGAGGCGATCAACCGACATCTCGAGTCGAAAGCCGACGAGTACCGCGACGTTATGCAAGTGTGTGGTGACGGCGACCTCACCGCCCGTATGGACCCTGACACGGAAAACGAGGCGATGCGAGACATCGCAACCGAGTTCAACGAGATGGTCGGCGAACTCGAGGAGACGACGGCCAACGTCAAGGCCTTCGCCAACGAGGTGGCAACCGCCAGCGAACAGGTGACCGCCTCGAGCGAAGAAGTCCGATCGGCTTCCGAGCAGGTGACCGAGTCCATCCAGGAAATTTCGGACGGCGCCGAACGACAGAACCAGAGTTTGCAGTCGGTCAACCACGAGATGAACGGCCTCTCGACAACAATCGAGCAGATTGCGGCCTCTTCGAATCAGGTCGCCGACATCGCCGAGCGAACCGCCGACACAGGAAAGCGGGGTCGGGAAGCTGCTCAGGATGCAATCCGAGGTATGAACGAGATCGAAACCGAGTCCGAAGCCGCCGTCGAGGAGATCGAACGCCTCGAGTCGGAGATGGAGCAGATCGACGAACTGATCGAGTTCATTACCGAGGTCGCCGAGCAGACGAACATGCTGGCGCTCAACGCCAACATCGAAGCGGCCCGATCTGGCGATTCGGGCGAGGGCTTCTCGGTGGTCGCAGGCGAAGTCAAAGACCTCGCAGAAGAGACCAAGCACGCTGCCGAAGACATCGAGTCGATTCTGGGAACGATTCAAGAACAGACCGAACGAACGGCGACGGAAGTCCAGCTAACCAGTCAGCGTGTCTCCGAACACACCGAGTCGGTCGAGCGGGCGGCCGACGCGCTCGACGAAATCGCCGAGTATGCAGGAGAGACGAACACTGGTGTGCAGGAAATTTCCGCAGCCAGCGAAGAGCAGGCGGCCTCGACACAGGAGGTCGTATCGATGGTCGACGAAGCAGCGACGATTTCCGAGGAGACGACCGCGGAAGCCGAAAACGTCGCTGCAGCAGCCGAAGAACAGACCACCGCACTCACCGAAGTCTCCCAGAGCGCGAGCGACCTGGCCACCCAGGCCGCACAGCTTTCGGAAGCCCTCGACCGGTTCGACACCGATGCCGAACTCGAATCGGGTGAGTTGCCCGCAGCTGAGGATGCGATATCGGCAATGCACGCCGAAGAGGGTGGAACACTCCCAGCGGGCACCGATAGCACTGACGAAGCGCCAACGGACGAGGACGAAGCGGTGCCGGAAGAGACGGCGAGCGACGACGGCACAACGGACGACGCAGACGACGTGTTCACGTTCGGCGACGGAAACTAGTGATCGGTCACCTGAATCCTGCACGAAATCGTCCAGCGGGGATTTGATTTCGTACAGGATCCACCGTGCGGAAGCGTACTAACCCG
The DNA here is from genome assembly GCF_024298845.1 of Natronosalvus amylolyticus. Taxonomy (NCBI): domain Archaea; kingdom Methanobacteriati; phylum Methanobacteriota; class Halobacteria; order Halobacteriales; family Natrialbaceae; genus Natronosalvus; species Natronosalvus amylolyticus. Next base: position 3,217,085 of record NZ_CP101156.1, on the reverse strand, counting down.
AATAGCCGGCAACGAGTGAACGTTCTCTCGGGAAGGTGTCTCTGAATAGTGAATAGTGGTGATACTGTTTCTCCAGGCCATCAGTCCAGCAACGGCCACAAACATTAACATAAGAAGAAATATCACAGCAAACGTTTATTATTGGCCGGTGACCTATACGTGATATGGCTGGTGTGTTACGCAGAATCGTCCCTCGAGTTATTCGACGAAGCTACGCATTGAAGTTCGCGATTGTGCTCTTGGTCCTGGGACTTGCCGTCGGGGCCATTGGAGTCGTTGCGACCGACGAAGTGCAAAGCGAAGTCGAATCTCTCGTCCACGACGACCACGGAAATCTGGCCGTTCAACAGGCCCAGAGCGTGCGGAACTGGAATCTAAATAATCAGGATGCTGTCGAAGCGATGGCTCGCTCGAGCGCCATCGAAAGCGGAGATACAGACGAGGTACAGAATTACCTCGTCGACGAGATGACTGAACGCCACGGCGATGGCAGACAGTACCCGCAGTTACACTACATCAACGTGGAGACGGGGTCAGTCGAAGCGAGTACGAAAACTGACGTAAATCTCGATCCGGTCTCGGAGCTGGAAGGCGAATGGTTCGAAGAACTCGATGACGTCGATGGGACGATGATGACGGCGGCATACCAGAGCGGGGACCTCGGTAACGACGAACCACGCATCGCCTACGTCACGTCCGAGGGCGATCTTGAGGACGGCTACGTGTTAGCATACACGGTTCCGCTCGGCTACTACGAACAGCAGATGCGAGGGGGAGAGAGCGGCGTATCGATGATCGTCGACGAAAGCGGGACGGTACTCTTTTCCAGCCCATCCAAACCGACGACTGACGAAGTGTGGGTTGCCTACGACGAAGACGACCGACCACTCCAGAACGCACAGGACCTTTCGGCAGGTCGTGGAGACGGAATGGAGATTGACGGTGCCCATGGTGTTCTGACCGAGCGGAGTGGATACGGTATCGGCGAGGGCGAGAGCTACGTCGTCGGCTACGCACCCGTCCCAGAAACGAACTGGATTGCGCTGGTGCACACCCCATCCGATGACGCCTACGGATTCGTCCAGAACGTCCAACAGTACGGTATCTACGCCACAGGGGGTATCGTGTTACTGGTCGTGCTGATCGGTGCCGGACTCGGGTTGAACACGTCGAGAGCGATCGATCGGCTCACCTCGAAAGCGAAACGCATGGAAGAAGGCAACCTCGACGTCGAACTCGAATCGGCTCGAATCGACAGTATCGGCCAACTGTACGCTGGCTTCGACAGTATGCGCAACTCGCTGCAAGCGAAGATTACCGAAGCCGAAAACGCCAGAGCCGAAGCCGAGCACGCCCGGGCCGAAACCGAGGCGATCAACCGCCACCTCGAGTCGAAAGCCGACGAGTACCGGACCGTCATGCAAGCGTGTGGTGACGGCGACCTCACCGCTCGTATGGAGCCGAGTGAGCGTCACGAAGCGATGCGAGACATCGCAACCGAGTTCAACGAGATGGTCGGCGAACTCGAGGAGACGACGGCCAACGTCAAAGCCTTCGCCAACGAGGTTGCCACCGCCAGCGAACAGGTAACCGCCTCGAGCGAAGAAGTCCGATCGGCTTCCGAGCAGGTGACCGAGTCCATCCAGGAAATTTCGGACGGCGCCGAACGACAGAACCAGAGTTTGCAGTCGGTCAACCACGAGATGAGCGGCCTCTCGACGACGACCGAACAGATTGCGGCCTCTTCGAACCAGGTCGCCGACATCGCCGAGCGCACCGAACGGTCCGGCAAGCGCGGTCGCGAGGCCGCTCAGAACGCCATCGAAGGGATGGATGCCATCGAGGCCGAGTCCGAAGCCGCCGTGGCGGACATCGAACGCCTCGAATCTGAGATGGAGCAGATCGACGAGTTGATCGAGTTCATCAGCGAGGTTGCCAAAGAGACGAACATGCTGGCGCTCAACGCCAACATCGAAGCCTCGAGATCCAATGCGGGAGACGACGGATTCTCGGTCGTCGCTGCCGAGGTCAAAGAACTCGCCGAGGAGACCAAAGACGCGGCCGAAGACATCGAAGCACTGCTCGAGGCTATTCAGCAGCGAACGGCCGAAACGGCCGAATCGGTCACCGGGACGAGCGAACGTGTCGAAGCGAACCGTGCAGCCGTCCAGGACGCGGTCGACGCCCTCGACGACATCGCCGAGTACGCCGAGGAAACCAATACTGGCGTACAAGAGATTTCCGCGGCTACCGAAGAGCAGGCCGCCTCGACCCAGGAGGTCGTGGCGATGGCCGACGATGCGGCGACGATTTCCGAGGAGACGACCGCGGAAGCCGAAAACGTCGCTGCAGCAGCCGAAGAACAGACCACCGCACTCACCGAAGTCTCCCAGAGCGCGAGCGACCTGGCCACCCAGGCCGCACAGCTTTCGGAAGCCCTCGATCGGTTCGACACCGACGTCGAAACCGAACTGCGTTACGACGAAGACTCCCTACCTGCGGTCGATTCGTTCGAACAGAGCGAGTCCGAAGCCGCCCACTCAACGCCACCGAAACCGGCCGAAAGCGATGGCAATGCCTCGAGCGACCAGGACGACTCCGATGAACAAAGCGATGCCTCGAGCGACCAAGAGGACTTCGCAGCCGAAGGAACGGACGAAGCAGACGCGGAAAACCACGCAGCGGAAGAATCTGCTGAGGACGTGTTCAGTTTCGGCGACGAGCACTGACGGCAGTTCCGACTGTACAGTGCTCCGGAACGGGGTTCGTGACGGGCGAGCCTACCGCGAGAACAGTACTGATTGCTGGCTCTCCAAATGAGTCCTGGTCGCGAAGTATCCGATTGGCGACCTACGATTCGTGTATCGATGCTTCGTCGAGCCAGAGGTGTTCGTGGCCGTCGAGCGTCACGGTCCCGCTGATGAACGACATTCCACCCGCGGTTCGCTCGAGTCGTTGCGGATCAATCTGCCGACTGACGCCAACGTCATCGACGAGCCACCCGTAGTGTGCACCGTCGTCATCGGTCACGTCAAAGACGATCAGTTTCGGGACTTCGGGGCGGTCGAGCGTTCGTGTTGCCGATTCGAACACACGAGAGAGGTCGAGAACCCGAATGTTGCCATCATCGGTGGATATCTCGCCGGCATACCAGGGATCGGGTGCCTCGAGGACGGCGGTACAATCCCCGATGCTGAGTACGGAAGTGATGCGGCTCGAGTCAACACAGTAGTGCTCGCCCTGTAATTCGAAGGTGACGGCGCGTGTGCGCTGGGGACCGTCCGTTGACTCAGCCGGTGCAGACATTCATATTACAGACCTTGTCGGAAATAAATAAGTGTGTCGAGAGTAACCAGCTGCTGGCAAGTCGGGCGGACAGCGGATATGTGGGCTAACACGCCACTCGAGCAATAAAATAGAAACGCTACTCGAAGTACGCCGCCAGCCGGTTGGCTGCCGTTTCGACACGCGGCGTCACAAGTGCGAAGCGAATCCACTCGGTTCGGGCACTCCCGAAGGCCTCACCGGGCATCCCCGCGACACCGGCCTCGTCGATGAGTCGTTCGACGTTTGCAAGCGTTCCCGGATAGCCCGAAAAGCGAGCCATCACGTAAAACGAGCCGTCCGGACGGGTGTACTCCGCCCCCGCAGCCTCGAGTGCGCTGGTAAACGTCGTCACCCGTTCGCGAAGCAGGTCGCGGTTGGCCTCGTAGTAGTCGGGCCCGGTTTCACGGAGTGCGTGTGCGACGGCGTACTGGCTAGGTCGGCTTCCGGCGACGTTCACCAGCATGCGTCGGCTCTTGGCGTTCTCGACGAGTTCGGGCGGGAAGATGGCGTAGCCGACACGAAAGCCCGTGATCGCCATCGATTTCGAGAACGCGTTCGTGACGACTCGGTTGGACGAATCGACCGTCAACGCGCTGGTGAACGTCCCCGAGAGATCGAAGTGGTCGTACACTTCGTCGGCGATCAACAGCGCATCGTTGTCCTCAGCGACCTCGACGAGCGCACGAACCGTCGACTCGGGGTAGACCGCTCCGGTCGGGTTGTTGGGCGTGTTGACGATGATCGCAGCCGTCCGCTCTGAGGCGACGTCCCGGACGTCGTCCGGATCGAGCGAGCCATCCGGAGCGGTTTCGACAAACCGTTGGGTCCCGCCGAGCATCGTCGTTTTGCCGGGATAGTACGGGTAGACTGGATCGGTCATGACGATTTCGTCGCCAACGTCCCGCTCGAGTGCACGTGCCATCGCCAGGTAGTTGGCCTCACCGGCCCCATTGGTGATGACGACCTGGGACGGGTCGACACCACGACGAGCTGCAACCTCACCGCGAAGTTCCCGAAGGCCGGCACTCGGCGGATACTGGAACTGGTCCGGTTCGAGATCGGCGTACTCGTGCAGCGCCGCCCGAAGTGCACTCGGCGGTTCCCAGTCCGGGTTCCCACTCACCATGTCGATCACGTCGCCGTCAGCGTCGGCGGCATAGCCCATGACGTGAAAGAACAGTGGCGTCTCGTAGTCCATACCCGGACGTGTGCCGGGCGATACCCTGATTCTTTCGTCTGCGTTCGAGGGGAACCACACACTTGAGGATGCCCGTAGCCATTACCTACCGTATGGACGAGACGACTACCGACGGCGACCCCGTCGATGGACAGGTCGACAAGGAGACGACGACCGAGGCCGACTCTCGAGTGGTCGACTCGTTTGCGTTCGAACCGAACCTCGAGCGCGCGGCCGCCGTGGGCCGACTACTCGAGAAGCGGGAGGAAACCCTGGCCGTCGCCGAATCCTGCACCGGCGGCCTGCTCGGTGGGAGCATCACCGCCGTTCCGGGCTCGAGTACGTACTTCGAGAGCGGGCAGACGGTCTACGCCTATCGCGCGAAGTGTCGTGAACTGGGCGTCTCACGAGAGGCGCTCGACGAACACGGTGCCGTGTCCGAACCGGTCGCCCGCGAGATGGCCCGTGGCGTTCGCGACACCGCAGACGTCACCTGGGGCGTCTCGATCACCGGGGTTGCGGGTCCTGGCGGTGGGTCGGCCGACACTCCCGTCGGTACCGTCTATATCGGCATCGCTTACGCCGGGCCGTGGGCGAGCGGGACCTCGAGCGTGACCGTTTCCAAGCACCGGTTCGAGGGAGACCGACACGCCGTCCGGACCAGAACCGTCGACAGCGCGCTCGAGGCGCTGCTCGAGGTGGTTCGAGAGCGAGAATAACGATCACCCGGCAATTCGACGAACGAGTCTTTTGGTTCGATTTCGATAGTAATAGAATACAAACTCTGTAGTTTCAAACTGATTCGGCGCTCATTCTCGAATCGACGACGGTCCCGTAAACAGGTTTTTCTCCTTTGGGAATACACTCCGAGGTGATGAACAAGAAGGGGCACGTCCTCAATGCCGTGTTGTTGAGTATCGGACTGGCGTATCTGCTCGAGCCCGCGGGTGATGAAACGACGTTTATAACAATGATCGCCGTCGGAGCTCCTGTCACGCTCGGCGCATTGTTCCCCGACGTCGACACCGCGTTCGGTCGACATCGAAAAACGTTGCACAACCTGCCGATTCTCGCGGGCTTTGCGCTCTTCCCGTACTTTTTCAGTAACCTCGAGTGGGTCTGGCTGGGCATTCTCACCCACTACGTGTTGGACATCGCCGGCAGCAAACGGGGCATCGCACTCTTTTACCCCGTCTGGAAAAAGGAGTTCGGGCTTCCGGTCGGGGTTACCGTCTCGAGTAAACAGGCAGACCTGGTGACCGTACTGGTCACGGCCGGCGAACTGGTAATCGCAGCAGCGATTATCTATCAGGCCCACACGTGGGCTATCGAATCGACGCGACAGGCCATCGGCTTCTAATAGGGACTGGTGTAGTGGCTTTTCAAACCCGGACCCGGGAGCTATTGCTCCTCGAGCGGTGGGACGTGTCTGCCAGTTGGTGTTCGCTCCTTCGAAAAGCCAGCAATCGCGAAAAACACAGCCAGCACGCTACACGAAACGGCAAATATGGCTAGCGGGAGCGTCCACTCGAGCACCAGCGCGAGGGCGAGGGCGACCGGCGTCAGGGCCCCACAGCACAGACCGAGAGCGACGTGCCGAACACGTGTGACACCGATTCGGCCGCGTAAAAACGCGAGTAAGCCACCGTAAATTGCCAGCGGACCGATTAGGACGACGATGGCAGCAAGGGCAACCCGAGCCCCCGGAATCAACAGTGCGATACCAGCACCGACGATACCCACGGCGAGCAGAAGCCAGGTTGGTTTCCGGCCACGATACACCGACTGCGTAAATCGCATATCGGAAACACTCACAGATTGGTTGAAAGGTGTTTTGGTGCGAGAATAAAGGTGGTGTGTGAATCCGCTATCACTTTCGAGCAGAATATTTCTCGTGGGAATCGGTTGATACATCCCATGCAAAATAGGGAAAGCATCATAACCCCTGAGAGTCACTGTACAGTATATGACCTGTTCGCATCACGGGTGGTGGGGGCGAACAGGGGGTTGGTACAGAGGGACCGGACTGAGCCACTGGTCTATTCATGGAAACAATCGAGGAAGCCAATGACGCGACCGCGTATCACACCTGACTGGGCAACCGAGACGGCCAGCCGTGGCCTCGTTCCGTTGCTCGCCCTGACGCTTCTGATCGGGTTCGTCGCCGCAGCCAGTATCGGTATCCTACTCGTCGGGACCGATATGATGGGATCGACGTCGGACCAGGCCAATGACGAGCGCGTCGAGCAATCGTTCGCACAACTCAACGCCGAATTGAACACGGTCGCTGCCTCGAGGGACGATTCCCGAACGGTCGAACTCGGACTCGGTGATCTCGATGGCGATGTGAAAGCCGAAACGACCGGTCACCTCACGATTACCGCATCAGGTCTCGAGGACCCGCTCGTGGACGAACCAATGCAGTCGATCGTCTACCAGGAGGGCGAGACGTCAGTCGCCTACGAAAGTGGAGCGGTCTTCCGGGGCACCGGTGAGGAAACGTGGCTGGTGTCGGGTCCACAGGCAGAATATCGTGACGGGTCGTTTACCCTGCCGATAACGCGTCTGAGTGGCATCGATTCGGTTTCAAACGACCGGATCAGTCTCTCGAAAACCGGCAGCGACTCGGTGACGCGGAACGGGCCCAATCTCGACGGCCAGATCGTTACAATCACGATCCAGAGTCAGTACTACGCTGGCTGGGCGGCACACTTCGAACGAGAGGTCGGTTCGGATGCAGTCACCGTGTACGACGAATCTCAAACGGTCAAAGTCGTTCTCGGACAGCCCAAAGTCGACGGCACCTACGATAGTGCAATCGTGGCACAGGGTGACGTTATCTGCAACGGGAATAGAGGGGTTGATGGCCCCATCTCGGCGACGGGAACGATCGACGCCGAGTGTGACGGGAATACCAGTGACGCATCGGTGACGCCGCGTTCGCTCACTAACGACATCGCGTTCCTGTTCGAAACGGAAGGACCAGACGCCAAACCGCTCGAGGGCTCTGAAATCGACAACGGAACGTACATCACGGAAGACCTGGATCGAACCGACGACCTGACGCTCGATGTGAGCGACGGGGACGTCACGCTTCTCGTCGAAGGGAACATTGCATTGCATCAGGGGGCATCGATTGACGTTGTCGGTGCTAACGAAACGGATAACGTCGCCAGAGTGTACACGACGGGTGACGTCGGCATCGCTAACGGAGGCGGCGGCGTCACCGTAGACTCCGGTGACCCCGGCCAGTTCCAGCTGTACGGGACCTCCGATATGAAATTTGCCATCGGACAAGCATCCTTCACCGGAACCGTCTACGCCCCACGGAGCGATCCAGCCGAGGGACCGAACGCCGCTGTCGTGGATCACGGCCTCTCGAGCGCCGACTGTTCGCCGAGCGCGGAATGGGCCGACGTCTGTATCGGTACTGGACAAGGCGATTTCACCGGCTCAATCGTTTCTGGACCGATTCAGCTGGGACAGAGTGCATCGATCACCTACGACGAGACGCTCGAGACGGTCGAACCAACCATCGAAATCAGTCCGGAGAACCTCCCGCCGGAACTCAACTATTTCAACGTCGTCATCCACGATGTCGAACTCGAGGGTTGAGCAACCCACGAACGTGACTCCAGACCTGTTTTATCCCTCGATCAGACTCCCTGTTTCGTTTTTATGAGGCAGTTGTTAGCCGACTCGCCCCGACGAATCGGAGCCTCACTCGAGTTTGCCTGTGTGCGGGAATCTCACTCGAGTCTCCCGGTGAGTGCCTCGCTGGCTGGAGACATCGATATCGTCGTGCCGTGACCAGCCTCCGTTGCCCGTTCGTACAACATCGCCGCAGCAGCGACGGTTTCGATACCGGTTCCGCCGCTGTCGAACACGGTAATCTCGTCGTCGCTCGTCCGACCCGGTGCGTTCCCGGTGACGACGTCGCCGAGTTCGGCGTGAATGTGGCCCTCGTCGACGCGGCCGGCCTCGAGTGCCGCGATGAACGATCCTGCATCGAACGTGGCCCGCTCACGGAGGTCCGGCACGTACGTCGAGCGCTCGATGGTCTCGATGTCGAGTTCGCGCTTTTTCGGGTGGTACTGGCCCATAGCCGTCACGTGCGTTCCAGACTCGAGTAACGAACCGTCGAACACGGGGTCGGTAGCCGTCGTGGCCGTAATAACGACATCGGCTCCGGTGATGGCCGCCGCGCTGGAGTCGACCGCGTGGACCGAAGCCTCGAGTTGAGCGTCGAACTCGTCGGCAAAGGCCGTCCGGTTGGCTTCCGTCGGAGAGAAGACGCGCACGTCCTCGAAGTCGCGGACGGTTGCCGTCGTATGGAGTTGCCCGCGAGCCTGTGGACCGGTGCCAATGATTCCAACCGTGGTGGCGTCTTCCCGGGCGAGTTCGTCGACGGCGACGGCACCTGCGGCACCGGTTTTGAACGGATTCATCGACGCACCGTCGAGGATTGCCAGCGGCTCACCGCTCTCGCTGTCGAACAGTGGCGTGATGAACCAGGCGTCCTGGCCACCGAATCCCGCGCTGTACATGTAGCCGCCCATCGCCCCCGTTTCTGGGAGCAGCGCGCTGTAACTGGTAAAGAGGCCGCCGGGGTCGGACTGGAACAGTTTCGTTCGCGGTTTGGCCGGCGCACCCTCGCCGCGCTGTCGATAGCCGTCTCGGACGGCTTCGACGTAGTCGGCTGGTGAAGCGAGCCCCTCGAGTGCGTGGGTTGGAAAGAACGGAACGTCTGCCATACGGAAAACAGGGAACGAAGAGATAAAAAAGACAGTTGTTACTCGGTCTGCTGTCGCTGGCGGGTGACTGGAGTTTCTTCAGCGGTATCGATTGGACCGTTAACGAACATTGCATGACCCATAATCCCGATCGCGACACCCGCACTTATCGGAATGGCAGTGAGCAACGAGATACCGACGACCGAAAGTGCCGCGGTGATTCCTACCAGTGCGACCGGGATGAGTCCGAGAACAAGGTCGTAATATCCAGTCATAATCCATTACATTCTATGTTAAACAGGTATAAAAGCGTTTCCCGTGAATTCAGCGTATTGATCTGATTGCTGACTCGAGCATTACTCGCAATATCCTCATAAGTTATGGGAAAGGTTTTGGTTCATTTCCTCCTTCGGATTCTAACCACCCCATCAGCCAATAGAGGCGTTGGAAGTGCCGAGAGAACGCATTTAGGCACAGACACTACCGATCTTCTCGGGCGAGCGTCGACAATCTGTTCGATACAGTGAAAGTGTACCAATCTTTTGAGATACCTGGAGAACGGTTACGGGCAGTACCAGTTCACGTGTCCGGACCACGAGAAGCGTGGGCGTCGAACTATGCTTTCGCCAACCAGGTTCGACACCCACATCGATGCGTGATCGAGTGCCAGTTACTCGAGCGGGCCGACCCACGAACACGACAGACAGGTGAAGAACCCTGCACCGTTCATCGTGGCCCCACCACAGTCCGGGCAGTCGGTATCGGCCGACGTCGTCGACCTCGAGTGTGCACCAGGAACACGAGTCGGTTTCCCCGAAGTGGAGGATTTCGTCGCGGTTGGGTCCGATGCCGTTATGCCACGCGTCACCACCTGATCGGCGTCCTCAGCCGGTACGTGGTCGTTTGGAAAGGCGTCTGTCCGTTTTGGTGTTGCTGCTTCGGCTTCGTGATTCGTGGATTGAAATACTGGCATTGTCGAAGGGGTGATAGACCGAGGGATGGTTTGGTAGTACACACAGCCAGTCGGCACACAGTGAGGCTGGTGTGGCCGAACGCTGTAACGTTCGGCATATAGGTGAACAAGCGTCTCGTTAATAACTGTTTTCCACACCATATGAATATTTGTCTGAACTCCTTTTACAGGAAGAACAATATAAGGATTTGCGAGCCTGCAGCCAGTCCGTGAACGAGCGATGGCTTTGGCCGACTGCACCGGTCGCTTTCGGATCGACGAGTACTCGTGTCCGGACACAGTAGCCGGAGTATGAGCGGACTCGAGGTCGATCCGGTCGACGACGACACCGAGAGCGAGGATAACACGATCGAAGTGACCCCGACCGACTCGGTCGACGAGTCAGCCGATGGTTTCGAAACCGACACACTCGAGGAGCGGTCCACGATCGACGTCGAGCCGAGCGACGAACCGATCGACGGCCCATCGTACGTCCTCTACGGTGGGAAAGGCGGTGTGGGGAAGACGACGATGGCGGCCGCCACCGCCCTCGACAGCGCGAAACGCGGGACGAAAACCCTCGTCGTTTCGACGGATCCCGCCCACTCACTTTCTGATACGTTCGAGACCGAAATCGACACTCGTCCCGAGCGCCTTCGCGAAGACATCCCGCTGTTCGCTGCCGAAATAGACCCCGACGCCGCCCTCGAGGAAGGGCAGGCGGCGTTCATGGCAGAGGGGGGCCCCGACGCGTTCGGCGGACTGGGGCAGTTCATGGGAGACGATTCGCCGATGGACGCCCTCTTCGGCGGCGCGATGCCCGGCGCTGACGAGGCAGCCGCGATGCAGACCCTGCTCGAGTACATGGACGACGACCGATTCGAGCGTGTCGTCGTCGATACGGCTCCCACCGGACACACCCTCCGGCTGTTGCAACTCCCCGAAATCATGGATACGATGATGGGGCGCATCATTACGTTCCGCCAGCGAATCGGCGGCATGATCGAGGGGATGAAAGGGATGTTCGGTGGCCCCGAAGCGGACGAACCGGCTGCAGACATGCAAGACCTGGAGTTGATGCGCGAACGAATCGAACGTCTGCGTGCCGTCCTGCGGGATCCCGCCCGGACTGACTTTCGAATCGTCATGGTCCCCGAGGAGATGTCCGTCCTCGAGTCCAAGCGACTGCGCACCCAACTCGAGGAGTTCGAGATACCGGTCGGAACTGTCGTCGTCAACCGCGTCATGGAACCGCTCGCGGACGTGACCGAAGACGTCGAAGGCGAGTTCTTGCAGCCGGACCTCGAGTCGTGTGCCTTTTGTCAACGACGCTGGGACGTCCAACAGCACGCCCTGATGGAATCGCAGGATCTCTTTCGGGGGACTGCGGTCAGGCGAGTCCCGCTGTTCGCTGACGAGGTAAAAGGGGAGAAAATGCTCGAGGTCGTCGCCGCGTGTCTGCGGTAGCGATGGCGAGGAGACGATAACTGCCTCGAGTTCGTCCCACTGTGGGACTCACCGTTCTTCGACCACGAGTACCCGAAGGTCGTTCACGTTCGTCCCCGTCGGCCCCGTCTCGAGTAGGGACCCCCTCTGGTCCAGAAACGGCGTCACGTCGTGGCTCTCGAGCGCCCGTTCTGCAATCTTGACCGTCTCCGACTCGAGCAGAGTACCGTCCACGATGGCGCCACAGGCCTCCGTCGGCCCGTCGATGCCGTCGGTGTCGACCGACGCGAGAGCAGCCCGAGAACCCATCCCGTCGATATCAGCCATCTCGAGTGCGCCGGCCAGCGCGAGTTCCTGATTCGGGCCGCCGACTCCGTCAGTTTCTCCGAGCGTCACCGTCACTTCGCCACCTGAGAGGATCACCGCCGGTGGCTCGAGTGGGTTCCCATCGAGAGCCATCGACGCCGCTACCGTCCCGTGGATTCGGCCGACGTGGGCTGCCTCTCCCTCGAGTCGACTCGAGAGGACGAGGGTTCGATAGTCACGATCCGTGGCAACCCGCTCGGCCGCGTCGATGGCCGTCCGTGTCGTCGCCAGGCAGTGCCAGCCGACCGGCATGTCGGTTGCCGTATCGGGAGTCGCCTCGAGGTGGTCGATGACGGCGCTGGGAACGTCGAGACCGTCACGACGACAGATGGCCAGTGCCGACTCGAGGGTTCCCGGGGGTGTGACAGTCGGGCCGCTGGCGATTACCGACGGATCGTCGCCCACGACGTCGCTGATCGCCAGCGTGACGACCTCGGCGGGCGTGGCCGCACGAGCCAATCCGCCGCCTTTGATAGACGAACAGCGGCTGCGGACCGCGTTGACCTCGTCGATCGACGCGCCGGAGGCGAGCAGTTCGTCGGTCGTCGTTGCCAGCGTCTCGAGTGAGAGTCCCGCAGCGGGCGCGGTAAGCAGTGCACTCCCGCCACCGGTAATCGGTGCGAGCACGAGATCACGGTCGGTAGCCTTCTCGGCGAGTTCGAGCAGTTCCGCGGTCGCCTCGAGATTCCGCTCGCTCGGTGTGGGGTGATCGCCGACGACGACGCGAACGTACCCGGTCGACTCGGGTGCGTTCGCCACGACCAGTCCTTCGATCCCATCGAGGACACCGGTCTCGAGGGCCGGTTCGAGAATCGGCTCGAGTGCCGTCGTCACGGCCCCCGACGCTTTGCCGCCGCCGAGGACGAGGACGCGCTCGATATCGGTGAGATCGTACGTCGTATCGGAGACGCACAGCCGAGGAGGGCCCTCCGAGTCGCCGGAATCGTTCGTTTCGACCCCCTCGAGCGAGACAGTCTCGGGGACGACCCGCTCGGGTACCGCGGCTTCGATACCGGCCTCGAGGCACGCAAGCGCTGTCTCTCGAGCAGGTGTGGTTTCGTGTGCCCGGCGGTTTCTGAACATGGGTGTTGAGTGAGTGTGAACGGACGTTCGGCGTCTTCGTGGCGGCTACTATACCAGTTTTCGGACGAACCGGTAGCCTGCATCACGGAGCCAGTCCGGGAGATACCGTGCGTACAGGCCGTACTCGGCGACCGGACCGACCGGGTATCTCGCGGGCGGTTCCGGGCAGGTTCCAGCGTGAACGATTGCGGCTGCCACGTCTTCAGGGTCCGACGCCAACGGCCCGTCACCGCCGATAAGCTGGGTGTCCTCGAACACCTCGTACAGCGACTCGTAGGCCGGCGTTCGATCATTGGGAACTTCCGCGTCACACCGGTCGGAAAACGCCGATTTCACCGGCCCCGGCTCGACCACGACAACGTCGATACCGAACTCGTCGACTTCCGACCGAAGCGCGTCACTCATGGCCTCGAGGGCGTGTTTCGAACCCGAGTACGGTCCCGTGCCAGCTATCGAAATCCGGCCGAGAACGGACGAGAGATTGATGATTCGGCCGTCTCCCTGCGCTCGCATGTGCGGGAGCGCAGCGCGTGTGAGTCGGTGTGGCCCGTAGACGTTGACGTCGAACTGCCGTTGTAACTCTCCGGTCGAGATGTCCTCGGTCGGGCCGAGTTGCGCGTAGCCTGCGTTGTTGACCAGACAGTCGATCGCGCCGCCGATTTCGACTGTCCGTTCGACTGCTCGAGCGACCTGTGTCGGTTCGGTCACGTCCAGTTCGAGCGCGTGACAGCCGGCTTCCTCGAGGTCCGTGATATCATCCGTATCACGCGCTGTCGCGACGACCTGCCAGTTCTCTTCGAGGAAGGCACGTGCGGTCGCCTCGCCGATTCCTGACGAGCAACCGGTAATTAACACGCACTGTTTGCGGGTGTAGCGGTCGTCGGTGGCAGCGTTCGCGGTCTCGGTCCTCGCTGTCTCGCTCGAGGCTCCCTCGCCAGCCCTCGAGCCATCGTCTTCAGCCGAACCCGAGTCGGCTGTAGCGTCGGCACTCGGGTCGGCTGTAGCGTCGGCACTCGAGTCGTCCGTTTCGGCCGGACTCGAGGGGGTCGAACCGTCGTCCGAAGACGAGCCCTCGGGCCCGGCAGCCGCGGTATCGTCGTCCGCATCCGTCGTCATAACAGACCGTTTCGAGCGACGGGACCTAAGTATCGACGGTTTACCGCGGGGCGAGACAGCTGACTCGAGCGACCGGCGATGGCCACCCCGGCTATAGTAGCCAGTGAAACGATTTACATACGTATCGGGATGCTGTCTTGCGATGGGATGTGCAATGACTTTCAATGGCTACTATCGTACCGAACGAGTCCGATCAGTTGGTACCGAACGAGCCCTCCAGTTGGGATCGAACGGAACCGATTATTGACTTCCGTGATCACGCCTGGTACTCGCGCTTGGCCGTCGCTGCGTAGCGATCTGCCAGCCGAATCGGCTCCGGAAGTTTGTACTCCGCCGCGAGGCCATACGCGAGGTCCGCAGCCGTCTCCGGACTGAGGCGGTGGCCGGGGCTGACGTAAAGCGGGTTGATCGAGCGCGTTCCTGACTCGTACTGTCTGGTCTGAACAGCGTACCCGAGGACCGTTCCCTCGGGGGCATCCACTCGAGCGTTCGCCTCGATCGGAACGCGGGTGCCGGGTGCCAACCCCTCGAGTGACCTGTCGGGGTCGCCACAGAGCAGGCTCTTTGCGACCCCAATCGCTGGTACGTCGAGGACGACCCCGATGTGGGTCGCGATACCCGCCTGTCGGTAGTGGATTCGGCCGCTCCCGTCGAACAGATACAGGTCGGGTTCGACCAACAGGTTCGTCATCGCCTCGAGAATCGGGCCACCCTCACGAAAGGCGAGCAATCCCGGAATGTACGGAATCTCGAGGGGCGTAACGGCGTGGACACGCTCGAGTACCTCGCCGTTGCGCATCGCGACGATGGCACTCAGGGCCCGTTCGGGCTCGGACTCGAGTAGAAACGACTGGTCGACGCCAGCGACGATCGGCTGTCTGCCGTCCGTTGAAGCCGCCTCGAGCGGGTTCGTAATCCGTCTGGTGTCGAACGAAAACCGGTCTTCGAACGTCGCGAGCGCCGCGATTTCGCGCTGTTGTGATTCCATCTCGGTGCGCGTGCTCGAGGCGTCGGGAACGAGGTCCGGGTGGGATATCGAAGGCATGGCTCGTTTCAGTTAGAAAACGTGCAGCAGTCAGAGAGGGGTCAGAAGCGTCCGCGCCCGGGTCCACCGGGGCCACCTGGGCCGCCGGGACCGCCCCCAAGCTGGAACTGGTTCGGGGTGTTCACGTTCTGCGTCCGTTTGACGTACTCGCCGTAACCGAGACCAACGAGGAGCCCAACTAGATGGGCTGCGTGGGCGACTCCGCCGAGGCCAGAACTACCTGTTCCGATGAACACGACGCTGATGAGGGCTGTCCCCGCCGCGAGCAGCCAGATCGGAACCGGGAGGATAAAGTAGAGATACACTTTCAGGTTCGGATTTAGAATCGTCAGTACGCCCATGATGGCGAGTGCAGCCCCGCTAGCACCGAGGACGCCAGGAGTCGTGGCCGTAATACCGCCCTCGAGGAGTCGGATACTGATCTGACTGAGTCCAGCAAGGACGCCGCTGACGATGAACAGGCCCGCAAACTTCCTCGAGCCGACGTACCGCTCCACGAGCGGACCGAAGAAGAAAATCACGATACTGTTGAACACGATGTGCATAATCCCGCCGTGAGAGAAGATCGACGTTACCCACGTCCAGACGAATTCTGGATTTTGGGGTGAGAGAACGAATATCGAACGGTAAATTGTGTACGACCCGAACGTCATTGATAGCGAGCCGGTTGGAGTGAGAACAAAGGCTGTCAATTGTTGGGCCAGAAATGTTGCCCACATGACCGCGAGGAACGTGTAGGTCATGTTCCCGCGGAAGTACGCGAGCGGTCCGCCAGGACCGGTGTCGATGGGTATCCGGTCGCTCAGGCTCTTGCTCTCGGCCGTTTTGCCACCCTGTACGCTATCGTCAAATCCGCTGTCGAACACCCCTTTCGGATCGTTCCAGTTCTGGAGACCCGTACAGTCGTGATTCTCGGGTAAGCGATGCTCGCCGCAGTACGTGCCGCCGCAGTGCCGGCAGTTGTACGGCATACTCTCGCTTTTCCCACACACGTCACACCTTGCCATTGCCGGAGGTATGTGACGCGTTGCTATGGGGTTTGGGGTTTTCCGCGTCGCTCGAAACCCCCAGATATCTGCCCGAAATGGTGCGCTCGAGAGGGTCGAATAACGTGACCAGGGTTTTTGCCCTCCGACCCCCCACTATCGGACGTGCAAGCCTACGAGCGCAAACAGTTGCTCGAGCGCATCGGCCGCGAGGGCGCGACTATCGGTGCGGACATCCCGGACGAAATCGAGGTGCAGGGCGAGACCATCGACCTCCAGGAGTTCGTCTTCGAGATCAAGCGCCGAGACACCGTCCCGTCGGGCGAACGCGAGCGCGTCGAGCAAGCGAAACGGAACCTGCGACGCGAGCGCGTCCAGCGCGTCGAACGAATCGAGGAGGGAGACATCGACCGCGAGGAAGGCGAAGCGCTGGCGACGAGCGTCATCGGCATCGACCGCGCCCTTAACGCCCTCGAGAGCCTGGGGCCGACCGACCTCGAGCGCGAACAACAGGCCCAGCAGACCGCCGACAAGAAACGCTGGATGTCGTTCCTCAAGAAGGCGCTTGGCAAAGGAACTGACAGCGGCGCACGGAGGGGACGATGATCGGCGCCAGCACGCAACCGACGAACGCCGCAGGACGGAGGGGTCGGTAATGGCGACGAACGCCGAACTCGCCGCTCGATTCGAGGAGTTCGCCGACTTGCTCGAGGCCGACGACGTCGAGTACAAGCCGCGTGCCTATCGTCGGGCCGCCGAGAACATCCGGGCTCACCCCGTCCCAATCGCCAGTCAGGTCGAAGCTGGAGAGGAAGACGCCATCGAGAACATCGAGGGTGTCGGCGACGCCATCGGGTCGAAAATCGTCGAGTACGTCGAAACCGGCACCATCGAGGAACTCGAGGAGCTTCGCGCCGACCTGCCAGTCGACATGGCTGCGCTGACCCGCGTCGAAGGAGTTGGGCCGAAAACGGTCGGGTCGCTGTATCGCGAGCTCGAGATTACGACGCTTGACGAACTCGAGGCCGCGGCCGAAGACGGCGAGATTCAGACGATCAAAGGCTTCGGCCCGAAAACCGAGCAGAACATCCTCGAAAATCTCGAGTTCGCCCGCACCATCGGACAGCGTCAGTTGCTCGGCGAAGCCCGACCGCTCGCCGACGACGTGCTGGCGTTTCTCGAAGGAATCGACGCCGTCGACCGCTGTGAAGTTGCGGGCTCGATCCGACGCTGGAAAGACACCATCGGCGACGTTGACGTCCTCGTGGCGAGTGACGCCGGAGCCGACGTGATCGACGCGTTCGTCGGCTGGGACTCCGTCGACAGCGAAATCGAGTCCGGCCCCTCGAAAGCGAGTATCAACGTCGGTGAGATGCGCGTCGACCTCCGGGTCGTCGTCCCTGAAGAGTACGGCGCCGCCCTGCAGTATTTCACCGGAAGCAAGGGCCACAACGTCCGGCTCCGCAACTACGCTATCGAGCGCGGGCTGAAACTCAACGAGTACGGCGCGTTCGATGTCAGCGAAATCGACGACCCGGATGCCGGCCAGCGGGTTGGCGAACGCGTCGCCGGCGACACCGAAGCGAGCATGTACGACGCACTCGGCCTCCCGTGGATCCCACCGGAGCTTCGCGAGGACCGCGGCGAAATCGACGCCGCAGCGGCCGGCGAGTTACCCGACCTGCTCACCCGCGAAGACGTCCGTGGCGACCTCCACACCCACACCGAGTGGTCCGACGGGAACAACACTATCGAGGAGATGCTCGAGGCGGCCCTCGACGCCGGCTACGACTACTTCGGGGTGGCAGACCACGCCGAGGGGCCGGGGGTCGTCGGCGGCATGGGCCTGACTGACGACGAAATCCTCGAGCAAGTCGACGCGATCCGAGCGGCTGCATCGACTCTCGAGGGCGACCTCACCGTCTTCGCCGGCATCGAGGCCAACATCGACGCCGACGGCGACATCGGCCTCGGTGACGACGTGATCGACGCGCTCGACCTCATCGTCGCTTCCCCCCATAGCGCGCTCGATCAGGACCCAACCGCCGCCGAGGCCCGACTGCTTCGCGCCATCGAGAACCCCGCCGTCGACGTGATCGGGCACCCGAGCGGTCGGTTGCTCAACGACCGCGAGGGACTAGCACTCGACGCGGGTACCCTCGGCGAAGCTGCCGCCGAACACGGCACTGCCCTCGAGGTCAACGCGAACCCGCGACGGCTAGACCTGTGGGGGAGTGCCGTCAAGGCGGCACTCGAGGAAGGCGCACCGATCGCGATCAACACCGACGCCCACCGACCGACGAGCCTCGAGTACATCCGCTGGGGCGTTCACACCGCCCGACGGGGCTGGGCCGAACCCGACGACGCCATCAACTGCTGGGACCTCGAGCGGTTGGAACGGTTCTTGCATTGAACAGATCCGTGAAGCGTTTGCTCGAAGCGTGCAATTTGTGGCGAGTTGTGGCAATTCGAACCTGTACGCCCTCGAGTGAGAATCCGGAGGAGAAACTACCCTACTCGAAGTTCCAGGCAGACTCCAGCGACCAGCACTCGAGATCTACCGAGACACTCGGACCGTCATCGACGCCGTGGGCGGCCAGCGAGACGCCCGTCGCGTCCTCCCGCGTCGGGTAGACGCGACTCGTCAGACAGCGGCGCTCGTTGGCGAATAACTCGAGGACCGACCCGTCGAGAAAGCCGTGTACCGAACAGGAACCGTCCTCGAGTTCGAGCGGCATGCGCTGGCTTTCGTCGGCCGTTCGCGGTTCCAGACTCGTGTCCCTTCGGTCGACGACCACAGCCTCGCGTTCGATTCGAACCCCGGTTCGTTCTCGCCTGTCTTCGGTCTCGAGGACACCGATTTCGACCGCGTCTGCCGTCGAATCGGTAAAATCGACCTCGAGGGTGAACTCGAGGGAGCGGCCCTCGAGCCGCGTGGGGCCGCCCATCGCTCGCGTCGCGCTGTCAGCCGTCGCCTGCGACGGCCTGTCGTCGCTCGCCTCCGTGATCGCGTCGTCCGACCCAGCGCCGTCGGCGGCGAGGGTCGCCGTGTGGACCGCGATCGGTGTCCGGTCGGACGCCTCGAGGTCGTAGCTTTCGGCGACGAGACGTTCCGTTCGGAGGGCCTCGAGTTCGGCCGCGGGGCGCTGTCGAATCTCGTCGTCGTCGCCGAGCGTAATTTCTCGCGGAAGTGAAAGCGTCCCGGACCAGCCGGCGTCCCACTGGGCCTCGCCGTTGCGCGCTTCGGGGAGCCACCCCCAGGTGAGGGTTCGCCCGTCCGAACAGGTCATCGACTGCGGGGCGTAGTAGTCGCCGTAATCGAGCAACCCCTCGCTCTCGGGGTAGAACGCGCCCGTCTCGAGGTCGAACTCACCGAGGAAGTAGACGACGTCGTCGTAGTTCGAGACGTGCAACAGGCGTTTGTCCCCGAGATCGAGGAGTTCGGGGCACTCCCAGACCTCACCCGCACCGTCCCAGTCGCCGATGAGCATCGGCCCCAGATAGGTCCACTCCTCGAGGTCGGTGCCGACGTAACAGAGGACGGCTCCGCCAACGTCCTGGACGCCGGTGCCGATGAGGTGGTACCACTGTCCGTTTTCGAACCAGACGCAGTGGTCGCGGAACTCGGCGGCCCAGTGGTCGGTCTCGAGAATCGGCGGCTCGTCGGGTACGCGTTCTATCACCGGGTTCGCGTCGTGTTTGTCCCACGCGGTGAGGGCGTCGCTTTCGGCAGTCGCGAGACAGGGGAGTTGGTCGCGTCCGTTCCCGCCGGTGTACACCAGTCGCGGCGTTCCGTCGTCGTCGACGGCACACCCCGACCAGCAGCCATCGCGATCGGGACCGTTCGGGGACGGCGTCAACGCAACGGGTTCGTCCCACCAGTGAACCAGATCGTCGCTGACGGCGTGACCCCAATGAATCGCGTGGTGGTACGGACCGCCCGGGTTGTACTGATAGAAGGCGTGATACTGGCCGTTCCACTCGAACATTCCGTTCGGGTCGTTGAGCCAGTTCGCCGGCGGCGAGAGGTGATAGCTCGGGCGGTGTGGGTCGTCCGCGAGCGCGCCGCGCATTCGGCGCAATTCTTCGCTGGAGAACGGTCGTCCCTCGGGAACCGAAACCGCACCAGTCCACCGGTTGCGGTCGCCACAGAATCCGAGAGCGTTCTCGAGCAGTCGCGTGGCGTTCTCGAGGCAGTGACTGCTTTCGGGAGCGACCCCGTCGACGACGGAGTCCGGACGGATGCACTCGAGCGCTGTACCCGCGCCGATCACGACGCCGTCCCCGACCTGCCAGGAGAGGAGCGACGCCGCCTTCGGTTCGTCGTGGTCGCCACGAACCGTACACCCCAGAACGTCGCCGCTCTCGGGGAGGACGGACGCATAGCGGGCGTACGAAAACGGTGGCCCGCCGGCAGCCGTTCGGACCCGAAGCGAGTCGAGGCCCGAAAATATCGGGTGGTCCCGATAGAGCGCTTTTCGCAGGTACCCGACCGGTTCGTCGGCCAGTTCGTGGCCCGCCTCATCCGGTGCGACGGCGTCGATACCCCACGCAGGAACGACCGAAAGCGCCCGCCCGGTCAACAGCAAGCCTTTGCCCCCCTCGATGAATTTCCGTATCGCAGTACGGCAACGATACACCCGGTCACTGATCGTCAGCGGTTCACTTCGATGCCACCAGCAGACGTCGAACTCGGCGAGATCAACGCTGCCGTCACGGATAGCAGCGAGAGGAACCTTCGACACCGAGTACAGGTCGCTCGCCGCCGCCCAGTTCGTCGCCGCCCGCTGTGCTGGTGCGTGGGTCTCGAGGTAGAGACAGGCCAGACGGAGCGGTTCGTCAGCCGCTCCAGCGGCGCTATCAGGCCCCGCAATTGAGTGGCGCGGTCGGGAGCTCTTTTGCCGGTCGTCAGTCATGGTCTAAAACTCTCTCGGAGACGAGTAAAAACGTTTCTCGGCAACCTGCCTTCACTTTCAACACCCCTGGCAACCTTCACTTTCAGCACCGGTCACTCGTACGGGCGAGCGACGATGACAGGATCACGGATCTCGAGTGCGGCTTCGAACTCGGCGAGTCGATCACAGCGTCGACCGAAACGGGTGAACTGCTCGGTGTGGGCCCGTCGAACGGCGTTCCACTCCCGACGTTCGAGGGCAAGCTCCGCGCCGAGATCCTCCCAGTAGCCCGCTTCGACCAGAAAGACCGCTCGGCCATCGGTTTCGTAGATGCATTCGTATTGCGTCGCAAGCGCTTCGAGTTCCGTAGCGAGCGCTTCCTGAACGCGCTCGATCAACGGCGGGAGTTGGGTGGGCGTAATGCTCGCTTTCGCACCCGTCAACAACAGTACCTGCCCATCGATGGGATCTTCGCTCACGGCTTACCCACCCGCTCGCATCGCCTTCTTCGCGAACGCCGGCACCAGGTCCTCGAGCGTCGAGTCCTCGCCCTCGAAAACGATGGTAACCTCCGTCAGCGTCAGCGACGGCCCGATCCCGACCGTTTCGGACGAAAAGCATGCCGACCACTCCGCACCCTCGACGACACCCTCCTCGATCAGCTCGCCGCCGAGTCGCTCGAGATACCGGACGGTCAGCCGTTCGGAGATGCCGCGAAACGAGCGCTCGACACGTGCCATACCCGTCGTAGGGTCGACGGAGGCTTAAATCCGCGTTTGCGGGGAACGACAACGGTGGCCGCACCCGCCAGCCACCGGCGGAAACACCGACAATCGGTCACCGTCCTCGAGTGCCGTCTCGACGCCGGCCATGTGTGTTACGTCACGACCGTTTTTCAGGACGCTTAGCTGTGGCCGAATAGCCCCGTCCTCCAGCAGTTGCCCCTCGAGACCCTCGTACTCGGCTTCGAGAGCAGTCAGCACGTCGCCAACGGTCGTCCCCTCGTCGATGGTCCGCATCAATTCTTTCTGCCCGACAGCTTCCCGATAGGTGGCGAAAAAGCGACACTCGAGTTCCATACGCTGTGGTCGGCCCCCGATAGCATAAAGGTCTGCGGTCGGTTTCGGGATAACTTCCCTCAAACAGTACTTACAGCGGCCTCATCGGTGTAGGTGATCGACTCGAGCGGGCCGTCCTCGAGCACCTGGTCGATCACCACAACCCCCCGGTCGATCGCCTCGCTCTCCGTGCCGGCGTCGACAGCGACCGTCATTCGGAACGTCGCGACCACCGTATAGGGGTCGAACGGCGCCGCCGGGTGTTCGTACACCTCCGTCTCGAGGACCGACCACTCCACGACAGAAACCGGCGACTCGAGCCCGGCCAACTGCTCCGAGAGTTTCTTTTCGGCCGCCGAACAGGCGGTCGTATCCGTCCCCTCGTGGAGCGTCACGAGCGTGGTTCCCTCCCGCGAAACCGTGTATTCCATGTCGGATGACTCTCTCGAGGCAAGCTATATGTACTCACGGGGTTCGAGAAAGTTTCCTAACAGGTTATCGGATCACTGGTGCGGGCCTCGAGGAGTGGTAGCGTTCGTTGTCGCCGCTTCCCGGTCAGTGGTCGCGACCGGTTCGAGCCGTCAATTCACGGAGACGTTCGGTCGGGAACGCCTCGAGTTGCTCGGGCGTACACCGCCAGTTCCAGTTGCCCGCAGCCGTGCCCGGTGTGTTGAACCGCGCCCCGCTCCCGAATCCGTAGAGGTCCTGTATCGGGGCGATAGCGAGGACCGAGTCGCTTTCCCAGGCCGCCTCGAGCAACTCCCAGTGAATAGCCGACCCGTCGGTGCCGAGATAGTAGTGCAGGCAATCGCGTTGATCGGCACCGAGTCCGTCGTACCAGCCCCGAACGGTGTTCGTGTCGTGGGTCGACGGATAGGCTACGGTATCGCGCTCGAACGTGTGGGGTTGGTACAGGTGACCGTCGACACACCAGTCTGCGTACTGTAACACCTTCATGCCGGGCGCGTCGATGGAGCGACGGAGCGTCTGCACCTCGTCGGTAACGAAGCCGAGGTCTTCGGCGACGAACGGGACCCGGCCGACCGCCTCGCGAATCGTGTCGAACAGCGCCGAGCCGGGTGTCGGCCGCCACTCGCCCTCGTGGGCCGGTTTCTCGACTGGAATCGACCAGTGGCTCTCGAACGCCCGGAAGTGGTCGAGTCGCACGACGTCGACGAGCTCGGTGAGCCAGGAAACCCGGTCGACCCACCAGTCGAATCCGGTCGACTCGAGGTGGCTCCAGTCGTAGAGGGGGTTCCCCCACTTCTGGCCGTCGTCGCCAGGACCCGGCGGCACGCCAGCTACCCGTTCGGGTCGTCCGTCGTCGCCCAGTTCGAAACAAGCCGGGTTCGCCCAGACGTCGGCGCTGTCGAGCGCGACGTAAATTGGCATGTCACCCAGTATCTCGATGCCACGGTCGGCGGCATACTCCCGAACGTCCATCCACTGTTCGTACGCGAGAAACTGTAGGAAAGCACAGTACCGCCGTTCCCGGGCGAGATCTTCGCGCCAGCGCTCGAGGGCCGACGGCTCGCGCAGTCGAATCGGCTCCGGCCACTCGAGCCACGAACGGTCGTCGTAGACGTCGCTGAGTGCACGAAAGAGCGTGTAGTCCTCGAGCCAGTGGGCCCGACGACGAAACGCGCTGAAAGCCTGCTCGAGCGCATCGAAATCACCGTCTTCGAATCGGTCGAACGCCTGTCGGAATCGGTGGGTTTTGAACTCCCTGACGGCCTCGTAGTGGACCGTCTCTGCCGAGAGGTCGGCGTCGTACACGGGGTCCGGTTCGGTCGCCGGTTCGGAGAGGAGGTCGCGTGAGACGAGGTCCTCGAGGTCGATCAACAGCGGTTCGATGGCAAAAGTCGACGACGATTGATACGGCGAGTTGCCGTGAATGGCTGCGGTCGGCCCCAGCGGACAGATCTGCCAGTAGGACTGGTCGGCGTCGGCCAACCGGTCGAGGAACCCTCGAGTCGGCTCACCAAAGGAACCGATTCCGTGGGGACCCGGAAGCATCGTGGGATGACAGAAGACCCCACTCGAGCGTTCGAACACGGTTCTTACCACGCCTCGAGATCGATCGATTCCAGTGCCGTCCCGACTTCGGCCAACGTCTCGGCCTCGGTCGCGGCTACGACGCGCGCCTCCGTCGAGCCGTCCTCGAGCGAGACCGTCACCTCGAACGCGCCAGTTTCGACTGCGGTGGCGGCGTACCCGTCAGGCGTCCAGACGACCACCTCGTCACCGTCGGTTTCACCAGCGATGGTAACCGACTGGGACTCATCATCCCGCTGGTCCTCGCTTCCCCGGCCGTCACTCTCGCTTGCCTCGAGCCCGGATACGTCGTCCCCATTCACTGCTCGACTCGATCCCTCGCTCGAGCGCCTGACATCGATTATTTCGAGAGACGGCCCCGCTGGAGCCCCGTCACGGTAGCGCTCGCGGATGAACGACGGCGTTTCCACCGGCTCACCGGCGTCGATGCCGTGAGCGAGTCGGATGTACTGGGCCATACTCCAGGCCAGCGGGGTTGCAGCGCCCGTTCCCTCGCCGAACGCCCAGCCGTAGTCCGTCGGATAGCCGCGGTCCCAGACCTGTTCGGGAATCATCCGCCCGTCGTTGGCGAATCGCTGCATCGTCTCGAGGAGATGCTGGGGCGACTCGCCATCGGCGGTCAGCAGTTCGTACTCGGCTCGCTCACCGGTGAAAATCGGCCACAGTCGACCGCTACCGTTAGCATCGACCTGCCACGGGCCACCCTCCTCGGGTTCGGTTTCGCCCAGTTCGCCGTAACCGTCACCGTTGTAGCGGTACCAGGCGGGTCCCTGTGGAGTCTCGACGCGAATCTCCTCGTCGACGACCGCAAGCGAGTTCCGAATAACGGTCTCGTCCGGGGACCGAATCCCCAGTCTGACGAGTTCGAGGAAGCCGGCGTCGATGATGTCGCGCTCGTCGAGTGTCGGCCCGTTGTTCGCCAGTTCGCGGTAGGTGCCGCTGTCGGGGTTGCCGTCGCGAGTGACGCGGACGTAGTACGGCGTTCGGTCGTGCCGTGCCGTCCCGGTCGTCGTCGCACACCAGTCGTCGACGCCGAGTCGCCACACATCAGCGTGAGCGAGGTAGGTGAGCGCGTGGGCTCGTTCGCCCGCCTCATCGGCCAGCGGCGCAGCGCAGGCCAGGCCGGCGATTTCGGCCGCGATCGTCGACGGAGAAAAGCCCGCTTCCTCCTCCCAGCGCTCCTGGCCGCTGTGTGGACCGGATCGAAGGAGGTACTCGACGGAGCCGTGGACGTTGCCGTAGTCGTAAGAGACCTCGTCGAACTCGACGCCGTGGTGGTCGGCGAGTTGGTACGCCATCACCGACGGGAAGGCAATGTTGTCGAGCTGTTCGCCGCCCCAACGGGTTCGACCGTCGAGGTACGTGTTCTGTGGCAGGAAGCCGTTGACGCGCTGTTGGTAGTTGTAAATGTACTCCAGTGAGTCGATAGCGCTCTCGACGTCGCCGACGGCGCGTAGCGCGCTGAACACCTGATAGAGGTCCCGTGCCCAGGCGAAGTTGTAGCCGAAATCCTGCGGTTCGGTGGCATCGACAGCCTCTCCCCAGGGAACGCAGGGACTGGCGATACCTGCGCCGGCGAAGGTCTTGTCCTCGACGGCTTTTAACACCATCAGCGCCGCTCGGTACTGGTCGCGTAGCGCCGGGTTGTCGGCCACCGAACGTGGGGCCTCGAAGCGGTCGAGGTAGGCTTGCCAGCCCTCGAGGTAGCGCTCACGAACGTCGACGTAGCTCGACTCGAGTGAGTCACTCGACTGTTCGAGAGCCCGGTCGGTATCGCCCGCCTCGGCGAATCCGAGCGCGACGACGTCGGCGAGCGAGCCGACCCCGTTGCCGAGTCGGCCGACGAGGACCGCGTGTCCCGAATCGATCGACGCGTTCCCTTCGGTCGCCGCCCCGTCGGTAAACAGATTCTCCAGAGGCTCCGAACCGGCCTGTTCGACGGTCGCCCAGTCGAATCCCCGTCTGGAGGCAAGTGCAGCCGCGACCTGATAGGAGTCACCGCTCTCGTCGACGACGGCCGGATCATCGGCTGTCCCGCGGTCGCTACCGACGAGCGCGTACCCGTCCTCGACGGACTGGACGCTGGCGGCGGTGCCGTCCATGTAGCCCGACAACGCCGCGTCGCCAACGACGTACACGTCGTACCGATTGCCGTCTCGAGCGGTGAATCCAACGTCGAGCACGATCGATTCGGCTTCCGGATCGGCGACGTACTCCACAACGAGTTCCCACTCGTGGTCTCCACCGGTTTCGGTAATACGCTGTCTGTACACGGGTCCTTCCGTACCGACCATCTCGGTCCGTCGCTGAATCGTATCGACCGCGTCGTCGGTCCGATATTCGTTGTGTGTGCGAGCCGTATACGTCGAATCCGCGTCCGCATCCACGACGAGGAAGTCGACGGTCCGCAGGTTCATCAGGTCGACCCGCGGGAATCGGGGTTCGCTCATCGCTCCCTCGGTCAAAGTGAACCAGACCCGCGACGGGTCGGCCGAGCCGTGGTCACACGCCGTCCCGATACCGTAGGTTTCTCCCGTCGTCCAGGTCGCGTGTGCACCTGGTCCCGATATCGAGGCCGACGGCGCGTCCGTCTCGAGCGCGTCGGCCGCGGTCAACGTCGCAATCGTCGAGAGCCGGAGTCCGTGGGCCCACCCGAGCGGCGTCGCACTGTCGGGCGTGCCGTCGTCGAAACACTGTTCGGGAACGAAGCCGCCCGCGGCCGTGAGTGGGCCATCAGGAAGGACGCTCTCGAGATGCGTT
Source organism: Natronosalvus amylolyticus (assembly GCF_024298845.1). Taxonomy (NCBI): domain Archaea; kingdom Methanobacteriati; phylum Methanobacteriota; class Halobacteria; order Halobacteriales; family Natrialbaceae; genus Natronosalvus; species Natronosalvus amylolyticus. The sequence goes on along the minus strand of NZ_CP101156.1, from coordinate 3,190,086 downwards.
CTCGCCCGTGCGAACGCCGCATCCGCACCTTCGTGGTCCGCGTCGGCTAACAGGACGCCGAGTTCGGCACTCGCGTTCGCCACCCAGGTCGACGCCAGCGGCCACACCTTCTCGCTTTCCTGCTCGCCGCGCCGCCAGTGGTCGCCTTCGTATCTGGCGAGCCCGGTGACGGCGCTCCCGTCGGGGTCGCGTGTGAGTCCCTCGACCGTCACGTCGACGTGTTCGACCAGTCGTACGAGGCGCTGCTCGTCAACCGGGTCGACCGCCGCGGCGTACGCTCGATGAGCGCTCACGAGTGCGAGCGTCCCGACGTCGTGTCGATCGTCACCCGCCGCTCGCGCGTAATACCCCGCCTCGAGCCACCGGCTGTCGATGGCTTCGTACAGGGCGGTCGCCTGCTCTTCGGCGCGCTCGGCCAGCTCCGTCTCGACCGGTGCGCGAGCAACGGCCGCGAACGCCTCGAGGAAGGTTGCAGCCGTCTGGGTGAAGCGGCCAACCTCGTCCTCCCAGAGGCTCTGACAGGTCACGGGCAGGCCGTCGTCACCGAGGAGGTCGACGAGGGCGTCGAATGCGCGTTCGAGCGTTGTCTCGAGAGTGACGTCCTGTCCGGGTTCGGGCGAGCCGAGTCGAAGGTACCGCGCGAGAAATGCGAGGACGCTTGCGGTTGCATCGGCCTGGAATTCGGCCCCCGAGCCAGTGATACGGTCGTTGGCCCAGCCGGGAGCGAGCGAGCCGTTGTACGCCCACACGCGCTGGGGCCAGGTACCGTCGGGAAGCTGCGTCCGCTCGTAAAACGCGGCACTCCGTTGGTGGGCGTCGCCGAGGTCGATATCCAGCGTGTTCTCCAGAGCGAGCAGGTTGGTCGCGATCGTCGCGTCGTCGCGAAACCAGGTGTAGCCGTAGCCACCCGAGTACATGTGATAGGGGTCGTACTCAGGGCCTTTGATTCGGGCACCCGTCGGCCCAGTCAACAGCGAGAGCGTCTGCAAATCCCGACGTATCACGTCACGATGGGGTACAGACGGGACGTCGAACTCGCGGTTCGACGTCGCGTGGATTCGAAGCTGCGTGTCTGTCGGGTAGTGATCGGCAAACCCTCTGACGTGTGCAAGGGCGTCCGACCGCGACGTTTCCTCGTGGTCGGCGATCAGCGAGACGAGCGTCGTGTGTGAGAGGTCTCCCTCGTCGTCGAGCGGAGCCGTGACGACCACGGTGTCAGAGAGTGCCTCGTTCGAATCGTCTTCCGAAGGATAGGCCATCGGTTCGTCCGAGAGCAACGCTGCGAAGTCCTCCCGAGACTGACCGACGACACGCTCGAGGCCCGTCGAGGCCGTCACGTAATCGTGTTCGGCGTCGTGAAACACCTCGACGACATCGCCGTGTTTCAGCTGACCCGTGCTTCGATCCTGTCGATCCGGGGCGAACGTCATCGCAGCGATCAACGACGCTCGTTCGGGAACGTCACCGCGGAACTCGACGTGGGTGAGGTGGGCTCCCTCGAGCGTGTAGTCGTACTGGTGAACCGAAAACGACGGACCACGGTGTTCAGTGACGACCAGCGTCGTCTCCCCGTGATAGGCCTGCCGGGTTGTCTCCAGTTCGTCGAACCAGTGGACGCCTTCGGCGGATTTGATACCGAGACGAGAGCGCTCGATGCCGTTTTTATCGAGCATCGAACTCGAGTAGTCCCTGATCGGACCGTTTCGGTCGACGTAGACCAGTCGACCGGCATCCCCGGTAAACAGGCCGTTCGTCGACCGTCGCTCGCCCGGATGGGGGTCTTCGTTTGCCAGTTCCGTCTTGTACTCGTTGATGGATGTGTGCATGACCATTGGTCTCCCGTTCGGCCACCCGGAACACCGTACTCGCCGGGTACCGAGTCGTTATGCCATTCAATTACAACACCCATTGTAAATATTTTGCCAGAGATGTTGTCCGAGTGGTACGTTTGACGAAACATACCCAGACACGGTCCTATACATTAAAGTAAATTGGATACAACACCTGTTGTAAATGACTGGGCACCATCCGGGACCACCACAGTTCACCACCGTCGGGGCGACCACCAGTTTCGCCCCACGAGACCCCGATCCAGCGAGAGGGTACCGCTGGACGATCAGCGATGCACCGCCGGAGAGTACCGCCGAACTTTCGAGCGAATCCGTCGTGGACTTTACGCCTGACGCGCCGGGAACCTACACGCTCACGCTCGAGGCACCCGACGGCACACATCACGTGACGGTACGGGTGTTCCCCGAAACGCGCCAACCCGATGACAAACCGGGAGACGCGCCCTACGCGTTCACCGGAGCGTACGGAGACTCGAAAGCGGATGCTGAGGAAAACCGGCCACGAGTCCGCCTCGATGGCGACCTGCAAGACGGCGAACTCGTGCTCGAGGCAACGGCGAACGCCGCTCCGGAAGCGTCGGTTCCCGACGAGGCCCTCGAGGTCGAGTTCCTCGCGGACGACCGCGACCCGCTCACGAACGCAGACATCGCCGTCGACGGTCACCGGGCAACGGTCCCGCTCGGTGCCATCGGGGGGCGGAGTCGGGTCCACGCCGTCGCGGTCGGGTCGACCCACAGCGTTGCCGACGCCGTTTCGATTCGCTCGACCGACGATGGAGCCGTCGTCGACCGGCTATACGAACCGCCAGCGTGGGGGAAAGAAATGACGCTCTACGAGGTTTTCGTCCGGTCGTTCACCGACGACGAAACCCCCACGTTCGAGGGCATTATCGACCGACTGCCGGAACTCGAGTCCCTGGGGGTCGACTGCATCTGGCTCACGCCCGTGTTACAACACGACGGCTTCCCCCACGGCTACAACATCACGGATTTCTTCGCCATCGCCGACGACCTCGGCACGCGGGCGGCGTTCGAAGCGTTCGTCGACGCCTGTCACGACCACGATATTCGCGTCCTGTTCGATCTAGTGCTCAACCACTCAGCCCGGGACCACGAATATTACAAACGTGCCCTCGAGGGCGACCCGGCCTACCGGGACTGGTACGAGTGGGAAGACGAAGCGACGAACGAACCGGCAACCTACTTCGAGTGGCCCTACATCGCCAATCTGAACCACGCGAACCTCGAGGTTCGCAGGCACCTCCTCGACGTCGTCGACGAGTGGGCACCCCTCGTCGATGGCTTTCGGTGTGACATGGCCTGGGCCGTCTCCCGCCCGTTCTGGCAAGAGATTCACGACCGGGTGAAAGCCCACGACGAGACGTTCCTCCTGCTCGACGAAACCATTCCCTACATCGCCGACTTTCACGAGGGCTGTTTCGACGTCCACTTCGACACAACCCTGTATTTCGCCCTCCGAGAGGTCGGCCACGGCAACCTTCCGGCCGACGCCGTCACGAACGCCGTGGCCGAACGCGCCTCGGTCGGCTTTCCCCCACACGCCGCGTTCTTGCAGTACATCGAGAACCACGACGAAACTCGGTATCTCGAAGAGTGCGGGCGAGCCGCCCTCGAGGCCGCCGCAGGGGCGATTTTCACCCTTCCCGGCATTCCCCTGCTGTACGCCGGCCAGGAGGTCGGCGAGCGGGAACGCAGAGCGCCGATCGACTGGGCGGGCGGTGAGGACGCCCTCCTCGAGTACTATCGCTCGCTCATCGACCTCCGGCACGAACGGCCCGAACTCGGCTATCACGGCTCCTTCGAACCCGTCTCGCTCGAGGTAACCGCAGATATCGACGCCGACCGTCTCGTCGCCTACGCTCGCGACCTCGACGGAGAGCGATCCGTCGTCGTCCTCAACTTCGACGAGAGAGCGCAGACGGTCACGCTCCCGGGCGAGTCAGTCGCGTCGACGGACCGCCTGACCGGCGACGACGTCGGAACCAGCGAAGGCACCGTCCGGGTCGACAGCTGTGTCGTCCTCGAGTGTGAGAGCTGAGAGGGGCCCTGGCCTGATTGATCGCCGATAGCCGACTCCGTTCGAACCATCACGACACACCAAACAACCCCACTACATACCACATGGATACCCCACACTCGACCTGTACGCTCCTCGAGGAAACGACCGACGAACGCTGTGAAACCTACATCCACACGCTCGAAACGCACGACGACCCGTTCGACGCCGCAACCGAACTCGCCCCAGCACTCGGCGCACACTGGCACGGCGACCACGCCGAATTCGGCTTCTGGACCCCCGAACTCCTGGATCGCGGAGTGGCAGCCGAAGACGTGTATCTCGAGTTGCTGACCCCGACCGAGTCCGTCGATCTGACCGCCGACGAAACCGAGGCGACGTTCCGCCGTGAACTGGTTTCGACACGACGAGCGGGAGCCTACACCTGGGCGGTCGTGACCGGCGCCCAGCCCGGTACCCGCGACCGCCTCGGGACGCTCTATCGCCTGACGTACCCCACCGAGAACGGCTGGGAAACGATCGGTGACCCACTGGCGTACTCGCTTCCCTTCGGCGCATACGCACCGGCGGAACTGTACGACGTCGACCGGTTACACGCCGAACGCGACGACCGAGAGTACTTCGAGACCCTCGGAACGTGCGAGGAGGCCGTCGGAACAACCATCGACGACGGCCTGCCCCGGGTCGATCCGGCGACGAACGTCCTCGAGTTACATCCCGGTACGGCCTCTGCGGCCGGGTCGCTCGCCGGCCTGACGAGCCAGTTCGAGAGCCTCGGTCGAACCCTCGAGGCGGATGACACCCTGACGCCGACCGAGCAAACGCTCGCAGGCTACGACAGCGTCCAGTTGATGCCCATCGCCCCGATTACGGAAAGCGACCACCAGCCGGCCCACTTCGAACTCGACGGGGACGACGAATTGCCCGCGCCCGACGGGCCCGAGGCGGCCGCTCGAACCGACACGGTAACGCTCCGGCGGCCCTCGATGCGAAACTGGGGATACGACATCGTCGTCTACGGCTTCGGCGCGGTCAACAGCGCGATCCTCGAGACGGGCCGTCCCGACGAACTCGTCGACTTCATCGCCACCCTTCACACCCTCCCCCAGCCGATGAAAGTGGTGTTCGATATCGCGCTGGGCCACGCCGACGAGGGCGCACTGGAACTGCTCAACGACTATTATATCCAGGGTCCGGGTATGTACGGCCAGGAACTGGATTACACCGAGCCAACCGTGCGCGCAATCTTGCTCGAGTTACAGCGACGCAAGATGAACTGGGGGGCAGACGGCATCCGCGTCGACGGGGCCCAGGACTTCACGAACTGGGACCCCGAAACCGAGTCGGAGTGGCACGACGACGACTTCCTCGCCGAGATGGACGCCATCACACAGGAGATCGCAGGGACGGAATACCGTCCCTGGATGATCTTCGAAGACGGCCGACCGTGGCCCGACGAAGACTGGGAGCTCGCCTCGACCTACCGGACGCTCATCGAGGAGCACCCACACTCCTTCCAGTGGGGACCCGTGACGTTCGCACACAACACGCCCGCCATCCTCACCTTCTGGGCGACCAAATGGTGGCGCGTGCGGGAACTCGCCGACATGGGTGGGCAGTGGATCTCCGGGGCCGCAAACCACGACACGCTCCGGCGCGGTGCACAGGTCGAAGTCGGCGAAGAGTGGAACGCGACCCAGGAAAATCCGGCCCTCGGGGACACCCTTCACGAGACCATCGAACACGCCTACAACAACCCCGCCTCGAACGCCCTGTTTTACTGTCTGCTGCCGGGCGTGCCGATGGATTTCCTCAACGCGTCCACACGCGCCCCGTGGGACTTCATCCGAGATACCGACGACACCTGGAACGTCAAAGTGGTCGGCGAAGCGGCGTACTTTATCGATTGGCGCGTCCCGAGCGAGCGCTACGACGATCCCGAACACTTCACCCGGCTCAAAGCCCTGGGCATCGACGACCGTGACGACCTTCACGAGTTCGTCCACGCCCTGGCGTCGGCGAGCGAGGTCACCGACTACGACCTCGAGACCATGGCGACGATTCTCTCCGCGCTGAATCCACCGTTTTTCGACGGCGAACCCACGACAGCCGACCTCGAGGAGTTCGCCCTCGCGTGGATGCGCGACGTCGCCGACTACTGTACCCTCTCGAACTGGCGAGATGACCTCGACGGCGACCAGACCGCCTTCGACCTCGAACTCCGCCAGTTCCGTCACGAACGGCCGTGGCTTCGTCACGACCTTCGCGGCGACGAACGATTCGAGTATCGCCACCCGGTCGACGGCTCGGTCATCTACGCCGGCTTGCGACGGGCACCGGACGGGAGCGAAGACGTCCTGTTCGTCGCGAACATGGAGGGACAGTCGGCGACCGTCACGCCGACCGACCTCGTGGAGACGACGCGCGGCGGCTGGCGGTGTACGATCGCCTCGCCGGGACACGAAAACGCCGTCGCAGAGCGACCGCTGACGCTCGAGGACAGCGAAGTCGTCGTCTTTACACGAACACGATAAAACGCTACAGCCCATCGTAAATCGCCGCTAACTGCTCGATCGAGTGTTCGACCGAGAGCATCGGCCGCCGTCGTCGACACAGATCGGCCAGTCGATCGGCCTCCTCGAGACAGCGCGTGATCGCCCACTGGCAGTCACCGATCGAGCCCTGCTGATAGCGATAGCCGGTCTCGCCGTGAATTACCGAATCCGTCAGTGCACCCGCGTCGACGGCCACCACGGGGGTCCCACAGGCCGTCGCCTCGAGCGCCACCAGCCCCTGCGTTTCGACGGGACTCGGAAAGATGAACACGTCGAGTGCCGAATAGAACGCCGGAAGTTCCTCTCGCTCGAGAAAACCCAGAAACAGAACGTCGGCATCGTGCTCGGCCGCTCGCTCCTCGAGGCGATCCTTTGCCGGGCCGTCGCCACCCAGGACGAGCGTCATTTCGGTCCCGGCAACGGCGTCGATGGCTTCCTCGAGGCGTTTTTCCTCGCCGTGGCGACCGGTGTACCCAAGCAGTGGCCGATCGTTCGGAAGGTCGTGTCGCCGTCGGAACGACGTCGGGTCCACCGGGCGGAAGAAGTCCGTGTCGATACCGTTCGAAACGACCGTGACGTCGACGTCGGCGTCGACCGTCTCGAGTAAATGGTCGCGCGCAAACGATGTCGGTGCAGTCACGTGATCGACGCGCTCGAAAAACGTCCGTTCGTAGAGTCGACAGGTTCGTTTGACCCCATCCAGTACGTTTCCCGAAACGTGCTGGCTCGCCCGGTCGTCGAGCAAGGTGTGATAGGAGGCGACAACCGGAATCGAGTGCTTTCGAGCGTATCGAATGCCGGCAAACCCGACCGAAAACGGCGTGTGGACGTGGACCAGGTCCGGCGTCTCGAGGCCGTCCGGAACCGATGGAAGGCCGAGACGATACTGTGGATACAGGGGAGCACGGACACTGCGAAGTGGATACTCGCCCTGCTCTGGCTCGTAGCCTTCCATTTTCGGGTAGACGATAGACATCGAACCCCGACGCTGTTGCCAGCGTTCGCGCCAGAGTTGAATCGTGTACGTCACCCCGTTGACCGTCGGGAGATAGAGGTCGGTAAAGGCGGCTACGGACTCCGTTCGCGTCATAAGTGGGAGATTCAAGCGCAGTCACTGAATAGGTTAGTGTCGATCGACCGGCTTCACTCGGGAACCGACAGCGGTCGATAGACGCGTTCACTCGAGATCGCTGCAGTTACCCATACGACCACTGCAGGCGCCCCCGGTTATCAGACGGTGAACGTGACACCGTGATCGGAGAGAATCGATCGCATTCGCTCGACGCCCCCCGTCGTGTCCCAGCCGTCGCCGACATAGTGTTTGTACGGATGACGCAGCCAGGAGTATTCGCGATGGGCGAACACCTCGATAGCGTCCCGCCCATCCTGAAACACCGTGACGTGAAGTTGCCAGTCGGCGAGCGGTGATTGCCTGCGGACCCAGCTTCCCGCCGAAAACCGACCATCCTCGTGGACTTTCAGTGAGGCGACTGGCTCCGGGGAAAACGACATATCCTCGAGTTCCGGACGAAACTCTCGAAGGCGTCGATCGATCGTACCCACGTACTCCGACGGATGTTGCGTACAGGTAGCGAAGCCACCGAGCGGTTCTTTGATCCGATGAAGGGTCGGAAGCACCCGGCGTCGAACTCGCGTCGTCAGATCGAGTTCGGTCCCCTCGACTGGTCGTTCTTCCCTCGATTGCACGCCCACGTATAACAACTGGACAGTCAAAATCTTTGTGCTCATCATGCTGTCGTACCATATATTCGGCCCGCTACGCCACCGTCGACGAGCGGATAGCGGGCCCACTCGAGTACCTCGAGGGCCAAAAACCACGACCGAACAGCCGAATCCGGCTTATCGATCGCTGAGTCGAATCCCGTCGTCGACCAACCGCGCGTTCCGTTCGCGGTCGAGTCGCTCGGCCAGTTCCTCGTGTTCGTAGAGCTGGGCGATCAGGTCGGCATAGAGGATGCGCCAGGAGATGGCGTAAATCGGCGACTGCCCCCAGGCTCGTAGCTCTGGGACGAAGGCATCGTAGGTCTCGAGGCGGTCCTCGAAGTGTTCGATCGCGTCGAGCACGTAGCCAGCGGCTTCGGCCGTATCGTCTGCTTCCTCGATTGCTTCGTTGAGTCGCCGTTCCCAGCCGGCAACCGCCTGTTTCATGTCGGCCGCTGCATCGTCACCGTCCTCGGGGAGGCGCTCGAGGACCGGCGCAGGCACGCCCAGTGAAATCGGTTCCATACTCGACGGTTGGCTGGCAGCCTAAAGAAACCCAGCGTGTCGGCCGGTGAGATTGTGCACCGGAGTGTTGAATTCGATATATCGTCATACAGTTTACCACTTGTTGGGCGGGGAAGGACTTACAGCGTGCCTCGAGCGCGTATACCGCCCACAAACGGCAGGTACCAGTATATCACCCCTCTCGTTGTCACTCGGGGCTCGAGCAGCAAAATGGCCTCATCCAGCAGGACCCCAGACACAGGCTGCCGTCGACATTTCACAATACTACGATAATGATAGCCGATATTAACAATGGAGTTGATTGATCGATAAGGTTTGAATGACCGCGCGTGGGACACACAGGGTGCATTCGAAAAGAGGCATCTCGAGGTGCCACCCCCGGGAGTACCATCCCGAAAACCACCTCCCAGTATGACTGTGAGAGACGCGTTCTCACCCAGGCGGCATCTATCGGACGCGAGGACATGCCGACCACAGGTCACTCGAGCAATGAATCCCAACCCATCGCCAGCAATCCCCGGTCTAAGACCAGCACACCCGCATTGAGCGGTAGAGTCCGGTGGATTCTCGAAGCTGCACCCGTGGGTAAGACCGAGGCCGATGGCAGTTGTCCGATTTCATCCCGGAGCCGACGTTTCAGAGAGAATAGAGCACTCAGACGATTGGACCCCGGATGGAACCTGACGACATCCGATCTGCGAGAGTCCCAAACAACTCTGTCGGCGAACGCGGCCATCTTATCCTCGAAGAGAGACACGCGCTGTCGAAGCGAAATCGCGACGGTGTGCCAGGCCCGACCGCTCGAGAAATCGACAACAACTGCAGCGTCGAAATCAGATCGCCCTACCAGAATGGGAAGTAGCCCCGATCGCTCGAAATCCCGGGATCGGTCCCGGTAATCACCTGATAAACCGGACCGAAGGTAACGGAAAATGGCGGTTATCTGAGAGCACATCCCGGCCAACACCATATAGATAAACCAAATAATGCTCTATCAAATTGTAGTAGCGTGGGCTGTGCCACACAGTCGAGGGATAGTCGTAGCGTCCGGCGAATTCACGGCCAAAAACAGCTCAGAGCTACTCGAGCAACGACGCCATTACGGCCGAGTCACGCTCCAGCGCACGGGCTGGATCCTCGGGGTCGTCGTACTCGTAGATCAGCCACTCGACGTCGGCCGCTCGAGCCGCGTCCACGCAGGCTTCGAGGGGAAGGTCACCCTCACCCAACCCACACGGTTCGTCTCCGTCGACGTCTTTCAGGTGCAGAAGGTCGATTCGGTCACCGTAGCGCTCGAGCAGGGCAACCGGGTCACGGCCAGCCGCGACAGCCCAGCCCGCATCGAGCTGGATGTCGACGGGTTCGCCCTCGAGGCGTTCCCACAGGACGTCTAACGCGTCGCGGCCGGACTCGAGGGTGGTGAACTCCTGGTCGTGATTGTGGTAGGCGAACGAGCCGCCGCCGTCGGCGACGCGCTCACCCAGTTCCGCCAGGAGGTCGGCCGTCGATTCGACCGCTTCGCTGGTGGCGAACGCCTCGGGGTCGAGCCACGACAGAACGATTCGGTCACAGCCGAGTGTAGCGTACGATTGCGTCAGTTCCTCCGCGCCCGCCTCGAGTTCCTCGCGCTGGGCGTGTGCGGCGACGGCCTCGAGGCCGGTTCCCTCGAGGGTCGCAGCAACATCGGTCGGGTCAGTCCCATCGAGACCGGCGAACTCGACGCCCTCGAGTGGCGTGTCGGCGACAGCCTCGAGAAGTTCGGGAAGCGGTCGCTCGAGTTCGCGAATCGTATACAGTTGGATAGCCGTATGCATACTGGAAGATTAGCCGGAGGACGTAAAACGTCGGTGGCTATAGTAGCCAGTGAAACGAATGGCGACAAATCGCCCCCGAGGGCGGTCACTCACGGGCGGTCGACTTCCGTCAAGCCACCCATGTCTTCGTTCACACGGACACTACTGGGGAGTCCGTTATCGAACTCGACGATGACGCGATAGGAGGTCGTCTCCTCGAGGTCCTCGCACTCTTCCCGGTCGTTTCGCTCTCGAGTCAGGGAAATCTGCAACTGGTCTTTTTCGGTGTCGTATCTCGGGGTGTGGAACTGGTCGTCGTAACAAGCACTCCCCGTCGAGTACCGCCCGGTGGCATGAACGGCCGTTTCTTCGAAGCTAACGGCCGGGTCGTCACTGATTCCCTTTTGGGTCTCGACCCCGGTTTCGTAGGATACGTCGACGATTTCCGGGTGGTCGCCGTCGTCCTCTGAGCCAGCATCGCTGCCCGAACCGTCGTCGGTCTGATTCGAAGACTCTCCGGTAGCGTCGTCCTCGAGATCGCCGAGACAGCCCGTTAGCCCGAGTACCGAGGCAGAGCCGAAACCGGCCAACACCCCTCGTCGTTTCATAGCTCGAAGGTGTTGAGTGACAGATAAGTGTTTTCTGGTGAGTGAAAAAACGATTGCAGCGATCAGCCAGCGCGCTGTTCTTCGCCCGGCATCTCGAGGTCAGCGTCGTCGAACTCGGTCAGTACCGCGCGACCGCCGGAGGCTACCAGCAACATCGAGACGCCGGTCGCAAGCAGACTAACACCCACGACGACGCCGAGTGCCCACGCGGCGCTCCCGGGGAATCCGGCCCAGAGCAGACTACCGAGCGCCAAAGAGAGGATACCGCTCACCGCAATCGACTGTCGGCCACGGCCACTCGCCATCCGCGTCGCGACGGCAAGTTCGGCGACACCGTCGACGAGGAGGTACGCGACCAGCAGGACTGTCAGACTCGCCAGCCCAATCGCCGGGTTCGCCAGTACGAGGACGCCCGCGATAATCGAGACGGCCGCGAGTGCGGTCTGCCAGAGCATTCCGCGCCAGGACCGGGCGGCTACGGCGTGACCACCGTGGGCAACGCCCGCGATGACGAGGAGAAACCCGAAGACGAGCGTGAGCGAAAGCCCCGTCGCGAGTGGGAAGATGATCGCAAGAGCGCCAAGCGTCGCGACAATTGCCCCGGCGGCGGCGAGTGTTCGCCATCCCATCTCGAGAGCGTCGTTCGTTACCGATTCGTCTACCGGTGCTGTTGGTACTGTTGCCATACGTAGAGGAACGCTCCCAACGGAGATAAAGCCGTATTCGGGCGTTTCAGACGGTCCGAGTTCCAGACCAGTACGGTAGGAGCCGACTGCGGGCGAGTGTGACGTGACGCTTGCGGTTGCCGTGTAAATATGAATTACCCAACCCGACGGTACGAGTGAACCGACAGTCCCTCGAGCAAGAAACGGAAGAAAACACCTCGAGCCAGAACCAACGGTTACGGAGCCTGTGCTACAGTTCTTCGACGTGGCGAATCTCACACGCCACGCCGCGCGTGCTCTCGACCATTTCCCGGCCGAACATCTCGGCTCGAGCGATACCGAACGCTCGAGGACCCTCGACGACGACTTCGTCGCCAACGCGAATGTCCGCGTCGGCGTCGACGACACCCGGGGCGAGGACGCTGCCCTGGGGAACGAAGCCGTCGATTTCGACGCGTTTCGTGGGCGCGTCGCTCTCGACCCAGCGTTTTGCCCCCTCGAGGGTGAACGAGAGCGTGCCGTACTGGGGCACCATCGTCGCGAACTGGGTTTCGTCGCTGTCTCTGACCTGCAATCGCGGGTAGCGACTGGTCGTCTGGAACGTCTCGAACAGCTCGTCACCAGCCCCGTCGCCGAGCAGGTAATCGGCCATCGCGCGAACGGTGTTGTGCTCTCGTTCGCGTTTCTGATAGGCCGGTTCCCCTGCTAGTGCCTCGTTGAGCGCCTCGAGGGAGCCGTCGTCGGTTGGGTGTGCGTCTCGGTCGACCGTGTACGTCACGTCCAGGTCGAGTTCGGCTTCGACGCGTTCGACGATGTCGCGGTAGCCTTCGTCGGGAACGTGCGCGACGACGTATGGATACTCGTTTCGTTCGAGATAGCGCTCGAGAATTCGGGCGACGAAGTCTTTCTCGTCGGCCGACCACCGCCCGGTCACGACGGTATCGTAGTGCTGGGCGGGATAGGTGGTTTCGAGTTCCTGTGGCACGACGCCGATGGGCGAGGTCATCGAGACGAGGTGAGCACGCCACTGGATGGCCCGGTGGAACTGGGTGTGACTCTGGGATTCGCTGTAGGGCTTTCGCGCCGAACAGGGCACGAGCACCAGCGGGGCGTCGAATCGGTTGCGATAGCGGCTGGTCACCCGGTCTGCAAACCGCTGGATTTCCACCCGTCGAAGCGTGTCTTCGGTTGCGGCGTCCAGATCGCCCTCCCGAAGGATCGGCGTTCGTTCCTCGAGGTAGCCCCACTGGGAGTCGAGTTCGCGCATGGCGGCGGTGAGCCACTGGTCGTGACGCGCCTGGCCTTCGATATAATCGCGGAGTCGACCGTCCCGAATTCGCTGTCGGACGACCGCCAGTTCCGCGGCGAGGGCGTTTCGATTGTGCTCGGCACAGTCCGCGCGGGTGAACTCCCCTCGCGGGCCCTGGCATGCCGGGCACGAACAGGGGAGTTCCTCGAGGTCCTCGAGGAAGTACTCGCTCTCGGTTGTGAGGTACTTCCCCTGAGTGCCTTTGATCGTGGCACGGGTCGCATCGAACGCGTCGACGCCGGCGTACGCGAGGAGGGCGACGTTACGTGGGGTCGCGACACCGGAGAAAATGAGGGCGGTATCGGACGGAATCGTCTCTCGCAGGCGAACGACTGCTTCGACGAGTGCAGCCCCGTGGCCGACGATAGACTGGACGTCCGAGACGACGTACGCGTCGGTGCCGTGATCGATCGGGCCCGCACTCGAGACGACGGCAACGCTGGGGAACGCGACGTCCGGATAGTCGACGGCGAAGCTCTCTCGGACGGGGTCGGCGGTGCCACCGGGAAACCCGCGGTGTGGGAGCACCGTCAGGGCCGATTCGTCACCGGTCGGCAACTCGCGGTCGGCCGACCAGCGAGAGCCACCGTCCTCGAGCAAGTCGCCGACGAGGGCGGGCGTCGTTCGCGGCGTCTCGAGGCGAAGTTCGCCCAGTCGCGCGGCCCCATCGCGCTCGTGGACTTCGAAGTACTCGGTCATACACGCACTCGGACGGGGAGCGTGAAAGAGGCTGTCGATACCGTCCTGTCTCGAGACCCTGAGACCGATTCTCGACGAGACACGCCGTGCACGGCTGTGGCTCGAGGAGCAATCGTCGAAAAACGACCCGATATCTCGAAATTCGTTATAAGTTCGATTACTCGAGTTCGACGGTAACCTGACCGTCGAACGCAAGCATGACGCTCTGGGCGAGGTCGCCGAAGAGGGCTTTCCCGGTTGGCGAGCGTTTGCGACCGACCATGAAGATGTGGTCACAGCCGTGTTCCTCGGCGCTGTCGAGAATCGCCGTCGCTTCCGTCTTCGAATCGACGATTTTCGGGGCCACCTGGTAATCGACTTCGGTGTCGGCAAGTGCGTCGCGAGCGACCGTGTGGGTGGTGTGTCGTAGCTGCTGTTCGGCGGTGTCGGTGCCGTAGGTACCCAGGCGGTCTGGGTTGACCTGTGCGATGGCATCCCGGTCGGCAGCGACGTCTTCGGTGGATTTCATCGAGAGCAAGACGAGTTCGGCACCCGCGCCGGCAGCGAGTTCGCCGGCTGTCTCGAGCAGCGATCGGTGGTGGTCGGTGTCTTCGATGACGACAAGTCCTTTGTTCATACGAAATAATACGGTCGGAAGTGTGAAAGGTCTTGTGTGAACACACGAACCATGGGGACAGGTAGCGTGGGCCTGAAAGCCACTCTCGAGGCGCATGTGTCGGTTTCACGTATCACTGGATAGGCGTGGCGAACACTAACACGTCACTGACGTGTCTTCGAGAATGGACTATCTGGCGAGATAATTCGTGCACTCGCCACACCACGAAACCGGCCCAGTGGAAACACACCCTCGATGGCAACCCGAGTCACACACTCGAGGGAGCGAGGTCAGGACTGGACCCGGCCAACGGTGACGTAAAATGGGACCGTCTCCGTTCGTTCGTACTGCCCGTCCTGCATCGCTTCGATGACGTCACGGCCCATCGCCCGCCACTCGCTTCGCAGGTCGTCGTACTCGGCGCCCGTAAGGTCGCTCTGAAGCATCGTCGCACGGTCGTCTGCCAGCCCCGCTCCCGTCGCCTTTCGTCGGGCGACGGTCAGGGCGTGTTCGTCGTACGGCGGGCTGATAGTTCGATCGTGGTCGTACCGATGGGTCGAAACCACATCGAGCCCCGCCGTTTCGAACACGTCGCGGGCACCCACACCGAGCGTGACGTCCGTTTCGACACCATCGAGATACGCTTTCCGGGCCCGGTGCTCGAGCGTGGCTTCCTGTGGGACGGTCGAATCGATGGTAACTGCGCCGTTATCGGGTTCGATGGCGGCGACGAGATCGCTCGAGACCCTGGCGAACTCCTCGACGGCCGTCACCGGGTCCGGCAGATTGATCAACAGCGCCTGGCAGGTAACCAGGTCCACGCTGTCGCTCGCGAATGGGAGACGCGTCGCGTCGCCCTGAACGACCGGAACCGATTGCTTCGACGACGCTCCGGGTACGTCGTCGATCGACCCCCGCGTGTACTCGAGCAACGAACGGTCGGCGTCACACCCGATCACGGTTCCAGAAGACTCCTCGGCGAGAACGCGAGTGAGTTCGCCGGAGCCACAGCCCACGTCGAGAATGTGCTCGCGGCTGGCTAACTCGAGGTCCGCCAGCGCGTCGCGGGAATCTGCCCACATCCCCGCTCGAGTCCGTCGAAGGTAGGCTTCGGAAAACGCTCGCACGAATTGGCGTTCCGGGGGAGTGGTAAAAAACGATGCGTCTCGAGACTAGTGTTCCGTCAAGCGTTGATCGATACGTCGGTTCGAATTATGGAAATCGGTTCGACGCATCGCTTCAGGCTTGACGAAACACTAGTTCCCTCCCAAACGTCGACCGATGAGTGAAACCGAACAGCAGCAACCGGTTTCACCCATCCGTTCAGGTTTGGAAAGCCACTATAGTAGCCAGTGAAACGATTTACACACCTAACGCGACGCCCGCTTGCGATAGGGTGTGCAATGACTTTCACTGGCTACTATAGCTGGGTCACTCGAGTTCAGCGAGAGAGGACGAAGAGTACAATAGCGGCTATGGGGCGATTTGGTGGCTACGGCGCGATTTGGTGGCCACGGACAACCGACGCCGCACCGACTATGGGTCGGTATTGCCCAGTGCGACGGCGAGATACTGGCTGGCCGCCTCGAGGGTCCCCTCGCTCAGGTCGTGCGTGTGAAGCCACCGTTCGACGTCATCGGTGCCATCGTGGTGATAGAAGTTTTCGTGGTCCCCACAGCCAGTTCCGGAGAACTGGGTGTCGTTGCCGTCCGTGCCAGCGCCCGCGTAGGCCGTCGCCATCGGCGAGACCTCACGCACGCCCGGCTCGACCTCCCGGACGCTGCCGAGGTCGTGATCACAGCGACTGTCGACGACCGACTCGACGCTGTCTCGTGAGAGAAACGTGTGAACGACCTCGTGGATCGCCATGTTCGCCGTCACCAGCCGGTTGTCCCACGTTTCGGTGGCACCGATATTGGCGACGGTCAAGGCGTCACCCGCACCCACGCGCCGATGTGACGATGGCGTACCGCCGTACCCCAGTTGCTGGTTGAACGGCTGCCAGGCCAACAGCAGGTGACAACACGACCCCGTCAACACCTCTCGATCCTCGAGTATGTCGTGGAACGCCGAAGTGACACCGTCGAGCGTTCCCTCTCGCTCGGACATATCCAGCGCGACCGGCCCCCCGGCTTCGAGTCGCCAGTTGACCGCCTCGAGGTCGGTCCGGGATTCGGTTTCTTCGGCCAGTGTCTCGAGTGCTCCACGAACGGCCCCGGCGGCGTGTCGGTGGACGGGTGCCCAGCCAAACGGGCCCACAGGCCCAGGTCCGGCCTGTGGATAACACCGAACGTGAATCGTCGCCTCACCACCCGTCTCGGTCACTGCACCCGTGTTCGCCACGTCCGAATCGACACCCACGCGGTTCGCGACCGCTCGACGGGAAGGCCTTTCAGCGTCGTGGTCGACCGGGCACCCACTCGAGGTGCAGCCACAGCCCCACGTTCCGGTGTCGTCGGTGGGTCTCATCGCTCGAGCGAGGGGTCTCACTCCAGTGACAAAACCGCTGTGGCCCGACGGATGTCGGACCGGTTCGTCTCCGTGGTTTTACTACAAGATAGAAAGTAATTGAATATTGATTCAGGAGCATAAGTTATACATTCAATAGTCAACTTTATTAAAGGGGTACTAATTTGATACAGCTACCATAGTAAAACAGCGTCCGTTCGACAGCTATCGACTCGAGACCACTCGAGGAAACCGGAGACCCTCAGCGAGCTATTCGCGCAGTTCTTTGACTTTCGCGATGTTCCAGGCGAACCCTTTACCGTTTTCAGTCGGCGTCTCGAGGGCGTACGGCAGGTCACGAAGTTCAGGGTGGTTGATAATTGCGGCGATGCCGTCTTCCCCGATGTAGCCCTCGCCGATGAGCGCGTGTTCGTCTTTGTGCGTTCCGACATCGTGTTTCGAGTCGTTGAGGTGGATGTACTCGAGGTACTCGAGGCCGACGACGTCGTCGAAGCGCTCGACGGTCTCGTCGACGGCTTCGGGCGTCGTCAGGTCGTTGCCAGCGACGAGCGTGTGGGCGGTGTCGATACAGATACCGATGTCCTCGTCGGTACGTTCGATGATACCCGCCAGGTGTTCGAACTCGCCGCCGAGTTTGGTTCCGCTGCCGGCGTCGGATTCGATCAGGATGGTTACGTCGTCGGGAACCTCGAGATCGTCGATAACGCTCGCGGCGTTGTCGAGGCCGCCCTCGACGCCGGCGCCGGTGTGGGCCCCGAGGTGGACGTTGACGTACGGAACGCCCAGTGCCTCGGCGGCGTCGAGTTCCGCCTGCATCGAGGCCATCGATTTCGCCCGCAGGTCGTCTTTGGGCGTACAGAGGTTGACCAGATACGCCGAGTGAATCACCCACGGCCCCTCGAGTTGGGTGTCGGTTTCCTCGCGGAACCCGGCGGCGGCCTCGTCGCTGATCTCGGGTTCGGCCCAGACCTGCGGCGAGGTGGTGAAAATCTGTCCGCAGTTGCCCCCGAAGGCGAGTTGTCGGGAGACGGCGTTACGAATGTCGTCGTACGGTGGGGTCTCCTCGTCGGAGGAGACGCGCGATCCGGAGATGGAGACGTGCGCTCCAACCTGCATGGACATATCGGAACCTGAGGACTAAGGGGTGATAAGGGCTACTGTACCCGATTCGCTCGAGGATTGCTATCAGGAACACCCTCCCCCCGGTCGCAACCGATACCGCCGGTCGCAACCGATGTCGAAAACGCTTTTCACCATCCCCTCGACGTGTCACTATCTCGCCCGAGACACCCGCCGTCGGCCTGGCACGCGGCACCGTCGAACTGGAACCACACCGAGACGTCTGGAGCGAGTGCTACGCGGCTGAGATCGAGCGACTCGAGGCGGTTGTCGGCGACCGAGTTCTCGCGTTCGAACACGTCGGCAGTACCGCCGTCGAGGGACTTCCGGCGAAACCGATCATCGACATCCTTGGAATCGTCCCTGACCTCGAGGAAGCGGACGACCTGGTGGCGGCCCTCGAGTCTTCCGGCTACGAACACCGCCCCGACGACATCGAGGGTCGGCACTTTCTCGCGAAAGGACCGGCCTCGAACCGCACGCACTACCTCTCGTTAGCGACGCGTGAGAGTGCCGTCGTCGAAAATCAACTCGCGTTCAGGGACGCGCTACGGGCGGACCCGGCACTCGCCCAGGCGTACGCCGATCGAAAACGTACGCTCACGGCGAGATATCCCGACGATCGGGCGACCTATACGGCGAAGAAGGGGGCGTTCGTCCGCGCCGTCCTCAAGGACGTTGCGAAGGAGTGAAACCGGCGGGAAGGTTCGCGTCATGCGACCATCTCACTCGAGGCGCGCTCGCTCGAGCAGTTCCACCGGATGGGGCGGGCGTTCGGTCTCGAGTACCTGTGAAAGCTGGCTCCGACAGGAGGTGCCGGGTGCGGTCACCTGCTCGCCCGAACTGGCCTCGACCTGGTCGCCGAGCAGCGAGCCGATTGCCATCGACAGGTCGTAGTGTTCGGCCTCGTAGCCAAAGCTCCCGGCCATGCCACAACAGGTTGAATCCAGCGGATCGACGGCGTAGCCCGCCCGTCTGAGGACGCCAACCGCGTGGTGGTCAGTCCCCTGGGCTTTCTGGTTACAGTGGCCGTGATAGGTGAGCGACTGGGCGGTGGCGTCGACCTCGAACTCGAGCGACCGATCCAATCCGGTCCGGTCGAGATACTCGAGGACACCGAACGCGCCGTTCGAGACAGCCGCGAGCGCGTCCGAATCGACGTCGTCTCCGCCCCCGAGCAGGTCCCGGTACTCGTCCTGGAACATGACGGCGTCGGACGGTTCGACGAAGAGGACCGACCGGCCGGCCTCGACGCGCGGAGCCAGCGTTCTGACGTTGTGTTTTGCCCGCTCACGGGCGGCCTCGAGCAGTCCCGTCGAGTAGGCGGCCCGGCCACTTGGCTCGAGGTCTGTGGGAACGCTCACGTGGACGTTGGCGGCCTCGAGCAGCGAGACGGCTGCCTTTCCGGGACCGAGGTCGCTGTAGGTCGTGAACGTGTCGGGAAAGAGAACGACCGCGGCGTCGGCGGTCGATTCGTCGACGCGAGCGCCGCCGCGTGCGTCCCACCAGTCGTGGAAATCCTCGCGTTCGAACGTCGGCAACTCGCGCTCGGGAGCGATGCCGAGGGTGCGTTCCATCGCGGCTCGAGCTCCCGGCAGGTCGGGCAAGCGGTTCGCGAACGGGGCTGTCGCACTCCCCAGTGTGGCCAGTCGGTCGACGTTCGCGAAGAGTTTCGTTCGGAGGCTCGCGCCCTCGTCGGTGTGATACTGGTGTTTGACTTCGGCTTTGAGTTTCGCCAGATCGACGCCGGTCGGGCAGTCGCTGGCACAGCCTTTACAGCCGACACACAGGTCGAGCACCTCGCGCTGGAAGCGTTCGGAGTGCAGTTCCTCGGGCGGGAGCTCGCCGGAAATCGCCGCCCGAAGCAAGTTCGCCCGGCCGCGTGTCGTCTGGATTTCCTCGCCGGAGGCCCGATAGGTCGGGCACATCACGTCACCCCCCGTCTGCCGGCAGGTGCCACAGCCGTTACACAACTCGACGAGGTGGGAGAAGCCGCCGTCGTCCTCGAACGAGAGCGTCGTTCGTGGCTCGAGCGAGCGATAAGCGGGACCGTACCGCAGGTTCTCCCGGACGTCGGCCCCGACGCCTCGGTCACCGTCCGGCCCCACGTCGTCGCTATCGTCTCGGAAGACGACGTTCCCCGGATTGCACAGCCACTCGGGGTCGAAGGCCGTCTTCACGGTTTTGAACGCGTGCCACAGGTCCGGGCCGTACATCTTGGGGGTGAACGCGGTTCGGGCCATGCCGTCCCCGTGTTCGCCCGAGAACGCGCCCCCGTGCTCGAGCACGAGGTCGGTTACGTCGTCGGTGATGGCACGCATCGTCTCCACCGACGGCCCCTCCTTGAGGTTGAGGATGGGGCGGATATGGAGGGTCCCCGCTCCGGCGTGAGCGAAATATGCAGCCGTCGTGTCGTGATTTTCGAGAATCTCCTGAAAGCGCCCGACGTAGGTCGCGAGTTCGGCCGGCGGTACGGAGGCGTCTTCGATGAACGGGTACGGTTTGGGGTCGCCGTCCATACTCATCAACAGCGGAATCGCCGCTTTTCGAAGCTTCCAGAGGTCTCCCTGGGCGTCCTCGGTGTAGGCCTCGATGACTTCAAACGCGTCGCCGTCCTCGAGGAGGTCCGCAGTCGTCTCGGCGATAGCTGCCTCGAAGGCCGTCCGCTGTGCCTGTTCGCTTCGAGAGCCGTCTCCGGTATCGTCTCCGACCAGTTCCGAATCGAACTCGAGCATGAGTGCGGCCGCCGCCGCCTCGGGGATGGGTTCGGCGTAGGTCGCATACCCATCCGATCCGCGGGCGAGGCGGAACACCTCGTCGTCCATCAGTTCGACGGCGCTCACGTCGTGTTCGAGGGCGCGTGGAACGGCAGCCAGCGCGTCAATGAGGTCGTCGTACGCGTAGACGACGAGCGCCGTTTCCTCGGGTACGGTCACCAACGAGAGCGTCGCTTCGACGACGATACCCAGCGTCCCTTCGGCGCCAACGAGGAGTTTCGAGAGGTTGATCGCTCGCTCGCCGTCGTCGGTCTCGTACAGTACTTTCTGGAGATTGTACCCACTCACCGAGCGCTGTAAGTCGGGGTACCGCGTCTCGATTTCATCCGCGTTGTCCTCGACCGCACTTCGAACGGTCCGGTAGATGTGGGCTTCACGGTCGTCTTTCGAGACGATTTCGTCCCACTCGGGGCTGTCGAGGACGATCTCCCGCGTTCGGATAAGTGACCCGTCGGCGAGGACAACCCGACACGACTCGACGTAGGCGTCCGTTATCCCGTACCGAACGGAGTGCGCACCCGTCGAATTGTTCCCGATACCGCCACCGATGGTCGCCCGGTTTGCCGAAGCCGGGTCGGGTGCGAACTTGAGACCGTGCGACTCGAGGCGAGCGTCCAGGTGATCCTGGACGACGCCAGGCTGGACGATCGCCCGGCGAGAGTCGGGATCGACCTCGAGGATATCGTCCATGCGCGTCGTGAAATCGAGGACGACACAGCCCGGGCCGACGGCCTGACCTGCGAGCGACGACCCGGCCCCGCGGGGGAGAATCGGCGTGTCGAATTCGGCCGCCGTCCGAACCGCTTCCCGGACATCCGCGATATCTCTTGGGTGGACGACACCCGCAGGTCGAGCCTGATAGATGCTCCCGTCAGTGGCGTACAACACCTGCGCGTACTCGTCGAAAGCGACCTCACCTTCGAGACGGGACTCGAGAGCGCGCGCCAGGTCGGCGTACGGCTCGACCGGTTGTCGATCCCGGCCGGTCGCCTCGAGGTGAGCACCCGCATCGCCAGCCGTCGGTGGACCGTCCTCAACTGCCATAGATGGAGTACATCGGGAAGTGAGAAATAAGCTGTGACAGTTAATACCATTCAATTACGAACGAATAGGGGGCACCAGCGACGCCGATCAGCAGACATACGTCGCTCGCCTCGAGTGGTTCCGTATGCGACTCGCGAGATTACTGACGCCGGCAGGACCCGTATCCGGACGCCTCACGGTTGGCGACGCCGCGCCCGAAGACGACTATCGCGGGGCCGTCCTCCACGCGGACGACGGCACCTACGAGGTCGGCCGTGACGGACGATTGCTCCCGCCGTGCGAGCCGTCGGCGCTGTACTGTGTCGGCCGGAACTTCGCCGAGACCCTCGAGCAGATGGATTACGAACGCCCCGAGGAACCGGATTTCTTCATCAAGCCCCCGGCCTCCCTCATCGGGCACGGCCAACCGATTCCGTCTCCCGAGTTCACTGACGAGCTGACGTACGCGGGTGAACTGGCGGCCGTCATCGACCGACGCTGTCGAGACATCGAGCCCGAAGCAGCTTCCGGTTTCGTCCGAGGATACACGATCATTAACGACGTCGACGCCCTCGACCAGCAGGGCCGAACGGCCCGAAAGGCGTTCGACGGGTCGGGCCCGCTGGGACCGTGGCTCGAGACCGAGGTCGATCCGACCGGCCTCGAGATGTGGACCGACGTCGCCGGCGAGCGCCGACAGGAGGCCAACACCGAACTGATGTTGTTCGACCCGTACGAGGTTATCGCCTTCCTCTCCGAACGCTTTACGCTCCGTCCCGGCGACGTCATCGCCTTCGGCAGCCCGGCTAATCCTGGCTTGCTCGAGCGAGGCGATACCGTCGAGATCACCTACGACGGCGTCGGAACCCTGCGGAATACGGTCGTCTCGAGTCGGTAGTTCCATTCCAGCGTAGTTGCTAGCCCCGTTCATCGCCGATTACTCATCCGAAGCGAGTGCGTACCAATAGTGTCGGTCGCCGTTGGCGTCGCTATGGACCCCGACCTCGGCTTCACGCTCCCGGTGATCGGCATGGCCGTCGGCCTGACGACGGTCGTCGTCGGTATCTTTCTCGAGGGATTTGGCCCGATACTGATCGTCGGCCTCGCCATTGCACTCGGCTCGATTGCCTTGTTAGGACACACCGTTGCAGCGGCCGCAGTAGAGTAGCTGTCGCGGCGTCTGGAACCCACGACGAACCGGTATCGACGGCGCTTTGGGGCTCCCCCACCCCGGTTCCGGTATGCACACGCTTCGGTTCGTCACGGGAAACGAGGGAAAGGTCGAGGAGGCACAGGCGTACCTCGATGGACTCGCCACCGTCGAACAGGTGGGCTACGACTACACCGAGATTCAACACGACGACCTCGAGGAGATCGCGAAACGCGGGGCTCGAGAGAGCTACGACGCTATCGCCGCCACGGATGACGAGATAGACGGCGTTCTCGTCGACGACACGGGGCTGTTCGTCGACGCGCTGGGCGGCTTTCCCGGTCCGTACTCGGCTTACGTCGAGGGAACTGTCGGCGTCGAACGGGTCTGGGAGCTCGCCAGTGCGGAGGAGAACCGACGGGCGCACTTCCGAACGGTACTGGCCTACGCGGACGAAGACGGCGTCGAAACGTTCGAGGGGTCGGTGGCCGGCACCCTCGTCGAGCCACGAGGCGAGGGCGGTTTCGGTTACGACCCGATATTTGCGTACAACGGCCAGACGCTCGCGGAGATGACTGCCGCGGAAAAAAACGCCATCTCCCACCGCGGACGGGCGCTAGCAGCGTTTGCCGACTGGTACGCCGATCGAACGGAAGAGACGACGGACGACAGCTAGCTTCGACTCGTGAATCAGTCCGTTGGCCACTCGAGGGAGTATCGGCAACATACCCTCCGGTAACGGGCTCCCACGGGTGTCTGATGAAACCCAGGAATCGCTCTCACTCGGACGTGTCGATACCGACGGCCTGGTTGACCGGACATTTTCTCGTGGTACCCGTGACCAGCAGGATAGCACCGACCAGGACGGCGATCACGCCGACCCCGAGCCCGATTCCCCAGTACCCCGCGAGGGCGAGGGCACCCGCTGCAATCAACAGGATGCCGATAGCGATACGTCCCGTACGGTCGAGACCGCCAACGTTCGTCTCCATACTGGAATCACCACTCGAATCTACGGCCTCGAGAATAAAATATCCACCCCGGTGCCAGGGGTATCCGAACGAGGCCGAGATCGAACACACCGTCTGGAAGCCGGGGTAGCCATTTTTCTCCTCGAGGCCACAACTGAACCTATGACGAATCGAGCATCGGCCTCGAGCGAGGCGACCGATAGAGACGCTACCGCACGGCCTCGGAGGGCCCTCGTCACCGGCGGCAGTCGTGGCATCGGCTACGCACTGGCAGCCGAGTTCGCCGCCGACGGCTACGATCTGGTGCTCACGGCTCGAGATCGCGACCGACTCGAGGGGGCGGCCACCCGACTCCGCGATCGGTTCGGGTGTGCGGCGACGGCAATAGCTGCCGATCTCTCGGATCCAGAGGCACCACAGGCCCTCCACGACCGGATATCGGACGCTGTGGGCCACATTGACGCACTGGTGAACAACGCCGCTATCGCCACCTACGGGCCGTTCGCCGAAAGCGATCTCGAGGCCGAACGCGACCAGCTTCGAATCAACGTCGAGGCACCGATGGCGTTGACGCGACTGTATCTTCCGGCGATGCTCGAGCGAGACGACGGGATGGTGCTTACGGTAGCGTCCACGGCAGCCGTGCGTCCGGGGCCGACGATGGCGGGATACCACGCGAGCAAAGCGTACCTGCTCTCGTTTACGGAATCGATCGCTGCGGAGTGTCGCGAGACGGGCGTCACCGTCACCGCGCTCTGTCCGGGGCCGGTTTCGACGAGTATCCACGACCGCTGTGGGCGGGGTTCGACGTGGCTCGAGCGCCGGTTTATGTTCACACCGCAACAGGTCGCCGCGTCGGGATACCGGGCAGCCAAACGCGGTGATATCGTCTTCGTCCCCGGCTACCGAAACCGCGTAATACCCGTACTCTCGAGGCTGTTACCCAGCTCACTCAGACGTCGGCTCGGACACTGGGTGACGACCCCAGGTGTCGTTCCCTGGCGGTAAGACAACAGTTTCCCAACAGGCGAAAGAAGAAAACACCTTTTGATGCTCGAGGACTTCGTGGGAACGATGGCAACCCACACCGATGATCGGGTCTACTACGTGATCAGCGACCTGCACATCGGCGGTGACGAACAACTCGAGCACGTCGATTTTCTCCCCGAGCTCCTCGACTTCCTCGAACGACTGGAAAAAACGGACGAAGACGCCGAATTGATTATCAACGGCGACGCGTTCGGACTCTGGGAGTTCACGACGGTTTCGGGCATCGAGAAGTTCGACGTACTCGAGGAAACCTACCAGGAACTGTTCGAGCAGTTCCGTGCGACCGGCGAGAACGTCTCCATTACGCTCTTGCCCGGCAATCACGACCACGAACTGGCCGCCTACGACGAGTACGTCGAGCGCTTTGCCGAGTACAACGTCGACCTGGTTCCCGAGCAGTCGATCAGCCGGGAGGTTGGCGAGCAGGCGATTCACTTCGAACACGGACACCAGCGCGACGACAACAACCGAATCGAAGACTGGGGCAACCCACACGCGACCCCACTCGGCTACTACTACAACACGCTCGTGACGAGTCGGGCAGGGAAGCTCTCAGACCGCGGCCGGTACAACTGGCTGAAAAACGTCCAGGCGGTCACCCCAACCGAACGGATGCCGGTCTGGCTGTTCTCGAAGTACTTCTACCGGGAGATGAACCCACTGCTCCGATACTCGCTGGTCCCGTTTTTGCTGTTGTTCAACATCAGCGTCCTGCTCGCGATACTAGCGGGTCTCGACCTGGTCGGCATCTGGTCGACGCCAGTCGAAGCGGCAACCGAGTTCCTCGGACAGTTCGGTCGAGCGGGCACCGTCGCCTGGTTCGTGCTCGCCACGAACGTCGCGGTGGCCGGACTGCTCGTCCTGGTCGGCATTCCGCTGCACTTCATCCGCCGCGACATCAAGAAGACAGTCAACCGATTCGGCGTCTTCGAGACCGACCTGACGGTCGACCCCGAAGCTCCCTACGAGGATGCCGCTCGCGAGGTGTTCGATGCGAACCCGGAGACCACCATCTTCTGTTTCGGCCACACCCACCGACCGATGATCCAGGAACTCGAGGGCGGTATCCTCGTGAACAGCGGCACCTGGCTGCGACGACTCCACCGGCGCGACGGCATCATTGGCCTCCTTCCACCGGTGTTCTATCCGAGCTATCAGCTCTCGGCGGTCCGCATCGCCCCGGAAGACGAGGGCGTCGCCGTCGAGTTCGAAGAAATCAAGAAGCCGAGTCCCGCCGCCGAAGAGCTCACGCGCACCGAGCGGTTTTTCACCGTCGGCCGCGAGCCGATTCCAGAGCTTCCGGATCGGTACGTGGTCCCAACGGAGACGACCGCCGAAGCGCTCGAGGCATCGGATTGAGGGAGGGCGCTGTTTCAAAAAAGTATGTCACTCGAGCGGGTCGGTTTCGGTAAAGTATGTCACTCGAGTGGGTCTCGATCAGGACCGGGATAGGTCCCACCGACGACGGCTTCGTACAGGCTTTCCGGGTCGAACAGCGTGGCGAAGGCATCCGGAGACCGGATGCTGACCGACACCCGCGGTTGGAGTGTCAGTCCGGCCTTGGCCGAACGCAACCCCTCCTCGTACGTGAGCAGGTGTGCCGCGTTTCCGCGGTAGGCAGACGCCAGCGCTGGATGATCCTCGGGCGGCTGTTCGACGCGAACGCGGTCGGGCTCGAGACGCTCGCGGTGAGCCGCCGCGAGATCGCTATCTGCGAGCGACGTGACGAGCGTCTCGGTTGCTGTGAGCAGTTCGTCGCTGGCGACGAGTTCGACCCACTCGTGACGCCGGACGTGGTCGAGGGCTGCTCTGGCATCGCCGTCGACGAACAGGTCCGCCGCCAGGACGTCCGTATCGGCGACCACTCGAGCCGGATTCGGCCGGTCAGGCATCGTCTCGCTCACCTCCTTCGGTCGCTTCGGCACGGAGTCGTGCCCTCGTCGTTCGAATCGTCTCGAGGTCGACGCCGACCGCCTCGCCTCGCTCGAACAGGTCGCGCCACGCCAGCGTGTCAGTCATCGGTTGGCGTTCGTCCTCGAGGGTGAAAAATCGACATGGCCCGACCACGGCCCGGTTACCGGAACCGAACGACCAGTTGCCAGAGCACGACGCCGGCGACGAACGCCAACCCAACGTTCACGAAGAGACCGAGCAACCCGACGGTCACGGCGATTGCTCCGTCGCGATACGTCGAAAGCGGCGTCACTGCGGCACGACCAAGTTCGACACCGACGATGGCCAACAACACGCCCAGTAATGCCAGCGGAAACGCCGCCAGGAGAGCTCCGATAGCCAGCAGCGACAGTGCGAGATAGCCGACGCCGAGGATGACGTTCGCTCCAGCGGTCTTCGCCCCGAACGCGTACTTGCCTGCCAGTCCACCGCTGCCGTGACACATCGGAACGCCACCGAGAGGTACTGCCGCCAGGCAGGTAACACCCATACTGCGAGAGAGCCGATCCGACGAGAGCTGCCGGTCGTAGAGGTCTCCAGCGAGGAGCGCCGTTGCGATTGCGGCGTTCCCGATCGTCATCCCGAGCTGGGCAACGGTCGCCTCGAGTGCACCGACGGTAAGCGCGGGATTTCCGGCCGGAAAGAAGCTTGCCTCCGGGAGACGCAGGGCCGGAAAACCGGCGACGCTAACGGCCACCGCACCGCCAACGCCGAGAACGACGAGCGAACTTCCGTTTCGGAACCCGCCAATCCACAGCAGTGCGACGAGCGTTACGCCGCCGAGTGCAACGGGCAGCGACTCGAGAGACAGCCCGAACGCAGCCTGGAGCAACAGTAACGCCACCGCCAGTTGAATCCCGCGGACGACCGGTTCACCGACGACTCGCTCGAGTCGACCAACGAGCCCGAACCACCCAACGAGCAGCAAGACCCCGCCAGTGAGCAATCCGGCGGCGATCAGTTCCGGGTGGGAGAGCGCGCCGACGATTGCAAGGCCAACCAGCGCCTTCATCGGCTCGAGCGACATCGGCATCCCATAGAACAGTCCCCAGACGATCTGAAAGATGCCGAACGCCAGAAAGACGTGGGCCAGCGAGACGGAGGTCGTCGCAGCGAGGGCGACGACCAGTGGCAATACCGTAATCGAATCCCCTAACGCACCCGTTAGTTCACGCGTCGAGAATTCGATAGCGGGTAAATCGACATACCCGCTATAGAGGGCCATTAGTGAACCTACAGGGGCACCAACCTTGAAAAATATCCGTAACAGCAAATGGTCAAAGAGGTAAGGTCGAGAAACTACTTTTGATTACTATAGCAGGAAGAGAGAAGACCGAACAGACCCACCGAAAGGCTCCGGAACCACGGCAGAAAACGGCTACGCCTCGAGTGCTCTCTCGAGCAAGGCATCGAGTTCGTCGACGACGACTTCGTCGACCGCCTCGAGTGGTCGGCGAGGGTTGCCGACGGACTGGCCGCGAAGGGAGAGCGCAGCTTTGACCCCCGGCACGCCGTAGCGAGAGGTGACCGCGCGATTGAGTTCTACCAGGTCCGCGTTCAGGGCTCGCGACCCGGCAGTGTCGCCACCCGTATGGCGTTCGTAGATCGTAGCGGCTCGCTCCGGGACGGCGTTCGCCACTGCCAGGATGCCGCCGTCGACGCCCGCATCGAGTGCCGGGGCGTAGACGCTTCCACTGCCGACGAGCACCGAGAAGTCCATGTCGTCGGTGAACCGGACCAGGCGTTGGACGGACTCGAGGCTCCCGCTCGAGTCTTTAATGCCGGCGATGTTCGGATGGGAGGCGAGTGATTCGACGGTTCTGGGGGCGAGTGTGTGACCCGTGAACTTGGGGACGCTGTAGAGGTAGATCGGTATGGGCGACTCCTCGGCCAGGCGTCGGTAGTACCGGCCGATCGCACCGTCGTCGCTGCCGTAGTACGACGGCGTGATGACGAGTGCCGCATCCGCCCCGACGTCGGCCGTTCGTTCGGTCGCCTCGAGCGTCGGTTCGTACCCCTCGAATCCAGTCCCCGCGAGAACGGGTTTTTCGGTCGCGTTCGCGACAGTTTCCGTGACACCGATTCGTTCCTCGAGGGTCAACAGCGGAGCCTCGCCCGTCGAGCCACAGGGGACGAAAAAGTCGATTCCGGCGGTCTCGAGCCAGTCGACCAGTTCCTCGAGTGTCGAGTGGTCTACGGTTCCAGCCTCGTCGAACGGCGTCGCGAGTGGAACGCCAGTGCCGTGCATGGCTGAGGCTATCTCGGGAACCACGATATATTATTGGTCACGGCAGCGCGTGCCGCCACTCGAGCAGTCGGCGTTGCCGCTACGTCAGCGTTGCCGTTACGTGAGTGTACCCAGCAGCGCGTGCCGGCCCTCGAGCGCAGAGCGAAACGCGTTTCCCCCGGAACCCGTTAGGTTCGCGCAATGAACTGTAATCGGTGTGCCGAACCGGCGGTGATGCACGCCGCCTACTCCGGGGCACACCTCTGTGAGGCACACTTCCTCGAGTCGGTCGAAAAGCGCGTCCGTCGACGGATTCGCCGGGACGATCTCGTGCCACGGTCGGCGACGCCCGACAATCCGCAAAAGTGGCTGATCGGCCTCTCCGGCGGCAAAGACAGCGTCGTTCTCACGCAAATACTCTACGAGACCTTCCACGAAGACCCTCGAATCGAACTGATCTGTCTCACCATCCACGAGGGTATCGAGGGCTACCGCGACAAGAGCCTCGACGCCTGCCTCGAGTTGACCGACGACCTCGACTTCACCCACGAGGTGCTGAGCTACGAAGACGAATTCGACGT
The DNA here is from genome assembly GCF_024298845.1 of Natronosalvus amylolyticus. Classification (NCBI taxonomy): domain Archaea; kingdom Methanobacteriati; phylum Methanobacteriota; class Halobacteria; order Halobacteriales; family Natrialbaceae; genus Natronosalvus; species Natronosalvus amylolyticus. Next base: position 3,160,407 of record NZ_CP101156.1, on the reverse strand, counting down.
CCGAATGGACCAGGTGGTCGAGGACGACCCCGAAAACATGGCCGCCTGCGCCTACTGTGGGGTCTTCCGGCGCGATCTGCTCTCGAACTACGCCGAGGATATCGACGCAGACCTCCTGCTGACCGGCCACAACCTCGACGACGAGGCTCAGACCGCGTTGATGAACTTTCTCGAAGGTGACGTCGCCCAGATCGCAAAGCACTTCGACGCCAGCCTCGGCCCGCTCTCGGAACGTCGCACTGGAGACGCGTTCGTCCCGCGAGCGAAACCGCTGCGTGACGTCCCCGAAAAGGAGGTGGCGCTGTACGCCCACCTCAGGGACCTGCCAGCCCACATCACCGAGTGTCCACACTCGAGTGAGGCCTACCGCGGCGAGATTCAGCAGTTGTTGTACGGCCTCGAGGAGAACCATCCCGGCACTCGACACTCGATTCTCTCCGGCTACGAAGAACTGGCTGGCATCGTCGCCGAGCGCTACGACGCCGATGGTGACGATCCGGACCTACGCGAGTGCACGGAGTGTGGGTCGACGACGACGCGAGAAATCTGTCGGAAGTGCTCGCTGCTCGAGTCGATTCAGGCGGTGTAGTCGCGTTCCGGAAAAGCTACCCTTCGTTCCCGCCGTCTCGGACCCGCCACCACTGCACCCAGAATCCGATAGCGACGAGCGCACTCCCGAACATGGCCAGTTCGACGACACGGCTGCGTCCTCCGGAGAGGTCGCGAAGCGCCTGACCGAGTCCGAACGCAATCCACATGAGCGCACCACCACCCCACAGGTGGAACTCGGCTGGCGTCAAAGCCCCTCGTCGATACCGGTAGACACTGAACACGAACGCGCCCAGCCAGGCCGTGACGAGGATGCCGCCGAGAACGAGAGCGGAGACGCCGAAGAGGTCCGTAAGTTGGAAGTCGGACATGAAACGAGGTGTCTCGGCTGACCATCAAAGTAGTTCCGAAAGGAGCGTTCGACATCCCCATTGGAGCGCTCGAGTGAAGCGAAGCTGCCAATGGTGCCGAATAGCGGGCGGTGGTCGGTTACTGACGCCGATTGGCGGGAACCCAGTCCGGTAACGGCCGCGCCGTGTCCCGACCACGCAGCGAATCCGCGCCGAACCATAGCACGACCGTCAGCGCGACGATAACAGTCCCGACGTGAGCGAATGGATACAGTTCGGGAGCAAATCCCATCGTCTCGCCAGTGAGGTTCCCGAGGAAGTGGAAAACGATGACTGCGAGGACGCTCCGTGCAGTATTGTTGTAAACCCACGTTCCAATGATTGCAGTCAAGACGATGCTTGGAAGCCACCACCACAGTTCCGGCTGGAACGTCGTCCCTTCGTAATAGCCGGGCATGTAGACCAGCGGAACGTGCCACAGCGCCCACACGGTTCCCAGAATCAGGCTACTCACGAACGCGCTCCACCGTGCCTGGAGTTGATCGAACCAGTAGCCGCGAAGGCCAACCTCTTCGATCGCCGGAAACAGGAACGCGACCGCCAGCAAGAACAACAGTGCTGCGGGGTCGAAGAGGCGGTCGAGGCCGATGAACACCAGCGGTTCGGCAGTGAACTCGATAAGGAGGGCGACACTAGCCATGGCGAGAGTAAACAGCGGATAGAACAGCAGGATGATCGGCCACCATCGATGACTGATCCGACCGACCTCGAACAGCCGCCGACGGAGGTCGACGAACCCAGCCCGCCCGTGGTTTGCCCACAGCATCACGATCCCGGCCAAGAGCGGACTCGAGCCGCCGATCAATAGCAACACCACGTTCGGGTACGTCCAGACGGACGCTTCTGAGACGACTACAGGTAGCCAGAAGAGATAGGCCCAGCCCAGATACAGCAGGGGGAACCCCCATGGCGCACTGGTACGTGCGAGTCTGACAGCACATCGAGAGAGCTGTCGTGAACGCAACCTGCTCATATCTGGACTTTTTCGAGAGGTTATTTGCCTGTGTCGGCAGTTCCAGTAGTCTGAAAAATACGCACCGGTCGACGGTTGACAGGGTACTAGGCTGGGGCTCCGGGCGTCGTTTCGCGGCTCTCTGCCATCTCGAGGGCCTCGAGACCCCGTAACTGGTCGTAGGCGCTGACGGTCGTCGCCAGCGTATAGACGGTGACGGCGGCGGCCGCAATCTGTCCAAGGAGTGCGCCAGCGATACCGAAGAAGGCCAGCGGCACGCTCACCGCGGCGAGGGCAACCGTGCCGAGGCCGACTACGGCGACGCCGAGGCCGAACAGGCGAAGACGATTGCCTCGAGTGAGGCGATAGCTTCGTCGGAATCCCTCGAGGGCGTTGTCGTCTTCGACGGCGACGAACACGGCCCAGTAATAGAGGCTCACGAGGACGAACAGGCCGGGAATCACGAACAGGACGGTTCCGGCAGCGACCAGTATCCCGAAGACGATACCGCCCACGATGGCGTTCAGTGTGGCGAACCCGATCTTGTGTCGGGCGAGTGCACGCGGAATACGCTCGGTCTCACCGGCAGCGAACGTTCGGAGGGCGACGATGGCGGCGGCGACGGTCCCGATGGCGAACACGAACGAGAGGACACCGGTGACCAGCCCCCACGCGCCGACCGCGGGCTCTGTCGTTCCGGCCGCCCCGAGTGTAGTCGGTGCGAACACGGCACTGGCGATCGATAAGGCGGCGAAGACGGCGACGAGCATCGCGCCCGCTCGAGTGGCGGTTCGGGTGTACCCGTCGGTCATCGCGTCGATGATGGGAAAGGTCATACCGGTAATTACGGGCCCGAAGGACAAATACTAGTAACCCGACAACACTCACGTATTCCGACGTTTGTAGGGTTTTAGAGAGGTTCTTCGAGGGAAAAGGCGTCCTCGAGATGTGTCATGTGTCGCGTTTCGGGAACGGAATCGGTTCCGAGCCACAATGCCTATGCCCGAGAAGAACAGGAGGGGGACTCAGTCGGAGAGAACCTCGAGTTCGATTGCTTTGGCCGTGCTCACCACGAGACCGGTGGTGTCCTCCTCGAGGCGTTTGCCCTGCATGCGGTCGGCGGGGCCGGAGACGCTGATGGCGGCGACAGGTTCGTCTTCTATGACGATAGCGCTCGCGACACACTGCCAGCCTTCTGTCTGTTCGCCTCGGTCGAACGCGACGCGTCGGTCGCGAATCGAGCGCAGTTGACTTCGCAAGGTGGCCGGGTCAGTGACCGTGCGTTCGGTCAGGGCTGGCAAACCGTGTCGGTCGATGAAGTCGTCGACGGCGTCGTGGCCGCGGTAGGCGAGAATCGCTTTCCCCGCCGCGGAGGCGTGAAGAGCAACGCTGCCACCTTCCTCGATCGGATGGTCCCCGTTGCCGACGCGGTACAGGTACACTCCGTGGTCGTCTTCGGGGACGACGAGGTTGACGCTCTCGCCGGTGGTCCGAGCCAACGTTCGCAACTTCGCTTTGGCAGCGACGTAGATCGGGTTGCGTTCGCGTGTGGCTAACCCGAGGCGGAGAAATCGATGGGTCAGCCGGTACTTTCCGTCAGTACTGGTGACGTATCCGAGCGTCTCGAGGGTCGAGAGATGGTTGTGAACGGCGCTTTTCGATCGGCCAAGTTCGGTCGCTAACTCGGTGACGCCAGCCTGCTCGCGCGTTCGAAGCGCTTCCACGATTGCAAACGACGTTGCCGTCGCCTGAACGGAAACGCCAGCATCTTTCCCCATCGTTCGTCTCTGATATACAGCACCCCATCTACAAAACCCTTGTTCTCCATAGCTGAACACCGTGACGTGGAGCGAGAATACATACACGATTTATCCTGTTGAACAAAGCGTTTTGCGGGAAATATTGCCAGTAACTGTCCCAGATCGAGGCATAATTGCTTATAAATAAGGCCTGTTTCCCTCTACAGAACACCGCAAAAGTGATAGACGTGATACGTTCACTGTGAGGCCCACCAAAATCTTTAAGTAGTGCTCACCATAGTGTGAGAATAGTCAGTGGGACAATGCCACGCAATAGCAACTACAGTCGACGACGAATGCTGATCGGTGCTGGGGCAGCAGGTGCAACCGCACTCGCAGGGTGTATCGGTACCGGTGACCCCGAAGACGACGATGGAAACGGCAACGGTGGAAACGGCGGCAACGGCGGTAACGGCGGCAACGGTGGCAACGGTGAGGCACCGATGGCCGACGATATCCTCGGCTGGGGATGGGACGTTGCAGCCCGTTCGATGCAACTCACCGCTGAGGAGTACAACGCAGCGCACGACGCCACCGTCACCGTTGAAGAGTTCGGTCGAGAGGCGATGAAAGACGATCTGCAGACGCGACTCGCCAGCGGCTCGGGCGCTCCCGACGTCTCGATGCTCGAGATGATCGACGGACCATCCTACATCGATACCGGCTCGGTGCTCGAGATCTCCGACCGAATCGAGGACGCTGGCGTATACGACGACTTCGTCCCCGGCGTGTGGGATGCACTGAGTGACGGCGACGACGTGTACGCGCTCCCGTGGGACATCGGCCCAACCGCCGTCTACTACCGTCGAGACGTCTACGACGAGCACGGTCTCGAGGCCGATGCCATCGAGACCTGGGACGACTTCATGGAAGAAGGCGAAAAGCTTCCAGACGACGTCTCGATGTTGAACCTGCCGCTGAACGACCTCGACGGAGCCTGGCGGTACCAGTTCCGCCAACTCGGGAACAACCCGTTCACCGATGACGGTGACGTCAACATCCACAACGAGGATTCGGTAATGATCGCCGAAATCATGAAAGAGCTCAACGACAGAGGGCTCGCCTCGACGCTCGACGGCTGGTCGACGGCCTGGTTCGGCGCCTACGAGAACGGTGATATCGCGTCGCTGCCGTCTGCCGCGTGGATGGAGGGTACCCTCCGGGACGAACTCCCGGGCACCGACGGCAACTGGGGCGTTTACAAGGTCCCCGCCCACGAAGCAGGCGGCCCGCGCGCCTCGAACTGGGGTGGCTCGAGTCTGATGATTCCCAACCAGATCGACGACGCCGAACGAAACCGCGCCTGGGACTACATCGAGTGGACCCTCGCGACCGAGGAGATGCAGCTACTCATGTACGACGAGTACGGCCTGTTCCCGGCACTCGAGACGACCTACGACGACGATGCCTTCGACGAGGAACTCGACTTCTTCGGTGGACAGGCAGCGCGACGAGTGTTCGCCGACGTCGCAGAGGATATGCCAGATTACCGGTTCTCCGAGGACACGCCAGAAGTCAGTGATGCTATCAACACGGAGTTCGAACGCATGCTCCGTGACGACATCGACCCCGAAGACGCTGTGCTGGCCGCTGCGGAGACCGTCGCCGAACGAACCGGCCGCGATCTGGCCTGAAACTCCTCTGGTCTCCCTTCATGTCAACACAGCATTCTGACGACGAGACGCCCGTCTCGAGCGACGGTGACCCGCTTCGACTGCGACTCTGGGATCGGATTCGATTCGCCAGACAGACGTACACCGAGCGGATGCCGAAGATCGAGAGCGTCGCATATCTGTTTATTTCGCCGTTTTTCGTCCTGTTCGGGCTGTTTCTGGCGTTCCCCATCGTCTACACGGTGTACCTCTCGTTTTTCGAGTACCAGAGCGTCAGCAGCGACAGCCTGTTCTGGATCGATCTCGGACCGCTATTCATCGACGTTCCACAGATTGCCGAGTTGCGGTTCGTCGGATTCGGGAACTACGTCCACATGGCCGGCGACAGCCTGTTCTGGCAGTCGATGTTCAACACGACGTACATCCTGCTGATTCAGGTGCCGATCATGATCGGGCTAGCACTCGCACTTGCGTTGGCGCTCAACGCGTCGTTCGTCCGGTTCAAAGGCTTCTTCCGAACGGCTATCGCGATCCCGGTCTCGGCGAACATCGTCGCCTACTCGACGGTCTTTTTGCTCCTGTTCAACGAGCAGTTCGGCTTCATCAACTACCTGCTTACGACGGTCGGCATCGAACCGATCGCCTGGCTCAGAGACGAGTTCTGGGCGCGAAAAACGATCATCGCCGCTGTCACCTGGCGATGGACCGGCTACAACATGATTATCCTGCTCGCGGGGCTACAGAACATCCCCCAACAGCTGTACGAGGCCGCCGAAATCGACGGCGCGAGTCGCTGGGAGAAGTTCCGGTACGTGACCCTGCCACAGCTGAAACCCGTGTTGTTGTTCGTCGTCGTCCTCTCGACTATCGGGACGTTCAAACTGTTCGCCGAGCCCTACGTCATCACCGACGGTGGCCCGACGAACGCGACGATAACCATCGTCCAGTACATCTACCGCGAAGCGTTCCAGAACTGGAACCTCGGCTACGCGAGCGCGCTGACGGTCGTCTTCGTGGCCATCGTCAGCGTCATCTCCATCATCCAGATCAAAATTGGGGGTGACGACTGATGCGCGAACAACGTCGCAAAGACGCCGTCTGGCAGTTCACGACCTACGTGTTCATCCTCGTGATGACGCTCGTGATGCTCGTCCCGCTCTACTGGATGATCGTCGCCGCGACACTCCCCCAGGAGCAGTTCATCCAGTTCCCGCCACGGCTGTACCCCGGAACGGCCTTTTTCGAGAACTTCGCTGCACTCCAGGAACGGACGAACTTCGTCCGCTCGATCTGGAACAGCGTCTTTATCGCCGTCGTCTATACCGTTCTCTCGATACTGCTGTGCTCGATGGCCGGATTCGCGTTCGCAAAGTACGAGTTCCGGTTCAAAGAGCCGATCTTCTATCTCATCCTGGCGACGCTCGTGTTGCCCATCCAGTTGCTGGTCATCCCGCTGTTCTTGATGATGTCCCAGATCGACTGGACTGATACCTTCAGAGCCATCATCATCCCGTGGCTGGCGAACCCCATCGGCATCTTCCTCATGCGACAGAATATGAAATCCATCCCCGACGCACTGCTCGAGTCAGCACGGATGGACGGCGCGACGGAGTTCCAGATCTTCTACCGGATCGCACTCCCGGCGATGCGCTCTTCGATCGCTGCACTCGCCATCATCCTGTTCCTGTTCCAGTGGGACCTGTTCCTCTACCCGCTGGTCATCCTCGAAACGTCGGCGAACTACACCATCCCCGTGGCCCTCTCCGGACTCGAGGGGACCCAGCGGGTGTACTACGACCAGATCATGGTCGCGACGAGTCTCGCGATCATCCCGCTGGCAATCCTGTTCCTGGTGCTCCAGAAACAGTTCGTCAGCGGCATTCTGGCCGGATCGCTCAAAGAGTAACCATGTACGCACACACCCCAACACGAACACACGACACGAAACCCACCCACGACCGAGACCCATGGCACGCATAACACTCACCGACCTCACCAAGGTGTACGACCCCGGCGGCGAAGCAGTCGTCGCCGTCGAGGACTGCAACCTCACCGTCGACGATGGCGAGTTCCTCGTCCTCGTCGGCCCGTCGGGCTGTGGAAAATCCACCACACTCCGGTGTATCGCCGGCCTCGAAGACATCACCGAGGGTCGCCTCGAGTTCGGAGACACCGACGTCACCACCTACAGCGCCAGCGAGCGAGACGTCGCGATGGTGTTTCAGAACTACGCGCTGTACCCCCACATGAGCGTCCGCCAGAACATCGGCTTCGGGCTCAAACTCTCCTCGAAACTCTCCTCGAGCGAGATCAACGAGCGCGTCGAGTCGGTCGCCGAGATGCTCGGCATTAGCGAACTGCTCGGCGACAAGCCAAAAGAGCTCTCGGGCGGCCAACAACAGCGAGTGGCACTCGGCCGGGCGATCGTTCGCGAACCGGAAGTGTTCCTGATGGACGAGCCCCTGAGCAATCTCGACGCCAAACTTCGGTCTGACATGCGCACCGAGTTGCAGGAACTTCAGCAGGACCTGGACGTGACGACGGTGTACGTCACCCACGACCAGACCGAGGCGATGGCGATGGGTGATCGAATCGCCGTCATGGACGGGGGCGTCCTCCAGCAGGTCGGTGCGCCGGAGACGGTGTACCGCGATCCGGTTAACGAGTTCGTCGCCGACTTCATCGGCTCACCGAGTATCAACCTGTTTACCGCCGAAGTCAACGGTTCGACCCTGCTCGGGCCCGGTGGGTTCACGTACGAACTCGAGGACGCCTCGCCGGTCGACGACTACGACCGGGTCCGTGTCGGTATCCGCCCCGAAGATATTCGACTGGTCGACGGTGGCCCTAACCGCGCGGAAGTGACCGTCGTCGAGCCGATGGGCAACGAGAACTTCTGTTACATGGAACTCGAGCACGTCGAGATGACGGCACGAATCAGTCCGACCCAGCGACCGACCGCCGGCGAGGAGGTCGCCTTCGCGTTCGACGAGGCCGCGCTGTACCTGTTCGACGCAGAGACCGGCGACGCACTGAAGACGAAAACCGACGAGGCACCCGAAAACATCCACACGGAGGTATCTACCTGAATGCGTATCACTGATTACGAACTGTTCGAAGTCCCCCCACGATGGCTCTTTCTCAAGCTGACCACTAGCGACGGCACCGTCGGCTGGGGTGAGCCGGTCGTCGAAGGGCGGGCCAAGACCGTTCGCACGGCCGTCGAAGAACTGCTCGACAACTACCTGCTGGGCGAAGACCCCAGTCGAATCGAAGACCACTGGCAGGCGATGTATCGCGGCGGATTCTATCGCGGTGGGCCCGTCCTCATGTCCGCCATCGCCGGCGTCGATCAGGCGCTGTGGGACATCAAGGGCAAGCACTTCGATGCCCCCGTCTACGAACTGCTCGGCGGTCGAGCCAGAAACCGCGTCCGCGTCTACCAGTGGATCGGCGGCGACCGCCCGCGGGATGTGGGCGACGCCGCCCGCGAGAAGGTCGACGAGGGCTTTACGGCGCTCAAGATGAACGCCACGCCCGAGTTCCGTCCCGTCGACAACCCGCGTGCTGTCTCGGACGCGGTCGACCGGATCGCCGCCGTCAGAGAAGCCGTCGGCGACGAAGTCGATATCGGCGTCGACTTCCACGGACGCGTCTCCAAACCGATGGCCAGACGCCTCGCGGCGGCGCTCGAGCCGTACGACCCGATGTTCATCGAAGAACCCGTCTTGCCCCAGCACAACGACGCGCTGGCGGATATCCGGGCAGCGACGACGACTCCCATCGCAACCGGCGAACGAATGTACTCCCGATGGGATTTCAAACAGATTTTCGAGGACAACGCGGTCGACGTCATCCAACCGGACCTCTCACACGCCGGTGGCATCACGGAGGTCAAAAAGATCGCCGCGATGGCCGAAGCCTACGACGTGTCGGTGGCACCACACTGCCCGCTCGGCCCCATCGCACTGGCCTCCTGTATCCAGGTCGACGCCTGCTCGCCCAACACGCTGATCCAGGAACAGAGTCTGGACATCCACTACAACGAGACGAGCGACGTCCTCGATTACCTGGTCGACCCCTCCGTGTTCGAGTATCGAGACGGCTACGTCGACCTGCCGGATGGTCCGGGACTCGGCATCGAAATCGACGAGTCCTACGTCCGCGAGCAGACCGGCGGCGTCGACTGGCACAACCCGATCTGGCGACACGACGACGGCAGCGTCGCCGAGTGGTAACATGACGGTGCCACGACTCGCTCGAGAAATCGATCCACGACCTCGAGAAACGAGCCGACACACACGCTCACGACCTCGAGGGACCGTCCCCACCGATTCACGCTCGAGCAACGATTCACACTCGAGCCACGGAGGGAGACGATGACCGAACGCCTCGAGTCCCCAACCGCAAACGCCGTCGAGGGGCGATTCGACGGGCAGACAGCCATCGTGACGGGGTCGACGCGCGGCATCGGTGCCGGTATCGCGGCCCGACTCGCCGCCGAAGGCGCGAACGTGGTCGTCACGGGGCGAACCGCCGAAGCCGGCAAAGCCGTCGTCGACGCTATCGAAGCTGACGGCGGCGAAGCCGTCTTCGTCGAAGCCGACATGCGAGAACCCGACGACATCGCGGCGCTCGCCGAAGCCACCGCCGAGACCTACGGCGGCGTCGACATCCTGGTGAACAACGCGGGCGTCCAGACCGAGACAGCCGTCGACGAGGCGTCGATGGACGACTGGGCGTTCGTCCTCGAGACCGACTTCCGTGCCTACTGGCTCGCGGCGAAAGCCGCCCTCGAGCACATGGACGAGGGGTCGATCATCAACATCTCCTCGAATCACGCCGAATCGACGATGCCGGGGCTGTTTCCCTACAACGCCGTCAAAGCCGGCATCAACGGGATGACCCGGGCCATGGCGCTCGACCTCGGTCCGTCGATTCGAACGAACACGGTCGCGCCAGGCTGGATCGAGATCGAACGGACCCGAGAAGAGTTGCCCGGCGGCCGCCTCGAGGAGGTCGAATCGATTCATCCGGTCGGGCGCATCGGTACGCCTGCCGACGTCGCCGGAGTCGTCGCGTTCCTCGCGAGCAAGGATGCCGCGTTCATCACGGGGTCGACGCTGCTGGTCGACGGCGGCCGCGGTGCCGTGCTGCAAGACGACACTCTCCCCGACTATCGACGCCTGAATCTCGAGTGAGACTCACGGATGGATACAACCCCTCCGTATCGGGCGACTCCCCCACCCGTCACCATACCGCATCCGAAAATCGAACCCCTCCCCGCACCCGTTTCGCTCCCAACGCCGATCAGAGCAGCTGTTCGTCTGCAATCGCCTGGGGCGTAACGACCTCGAGGTCGCCAGCCGACTCCAGTTCAGCGAGATACGAGAGCGTGTCCTCGAGGTCGACGTCCGAATCCGAGTCGACGTTGAAGAAGGCCAGGGTCGTAACGCCGCCCAGTTCGGCCGCGACGTCGAGGGCGTGACGTGCCTGATCTGCGTCGGGCTGTAAGCGACGTGAACACAGCATCGGGTTTTTCACGTAGCCGTGGCCCGGATAGCCCCCGGCGAAGGCCAGCGTGTGTGCGTCACCCGCAATCTCGAGGACGTCGTCGTCGTAGTAGCCGCCGGGATAGGCCATGAAGGCTGCCCCGTCCCCGTAGCCGTGTTCTTCGAGCCAGCCGACGGCTTCGGTGATCTCACTCGAGGGTGTTCGGTCACCCTCGAGCGTGGTCAGGTTGCCCCCGTGAGCACCGTTACTGCTGATCGTCCAGCCGGCGTCGTGGAGGTCGGCGACCTGGTCGTAGGTGAGTCGACTGCCGTCGTGGCTAGCCTCCTCTCGGAGACGACCCGTCGGGACGAACGCCGTGGCCGGATAGCCGTACTCCTCGAGCAGGGGCATCGCTTCCTCGTAGTGTGATTCGTACGCTCCGTCGAAGGTGAGCAGGACTTTGCCAGCGGATTTAGGGACGAAGTGTAAGTCGTCGACCCAGCCCTGGGCCGTTCCCTCACCCGCCCAGATGGAGATGTGAATCTCCGTGACTTCGGTCAGGTCGGGTGTGCCTTCGATGTACTCGACGCCGAAGGGGACGTGACGAATCGACATCCCGTGGGTTCGCTGTCGATAGACCACCTTGCTTCGGGACTCATCGTACAGCTGAATGCCGACGTTCGCTATTCCGTGCGATGCCACCGCGAGACCGGGAACGACCTCGCTACAATCCAGCGGCTCCTCGAGTTCGCGAACCATCCGGACCTGTTCGACGGACTCGTCGGCCTCGAGCAGGACCGATTGGGAGCCGACCACGCTGTAGCCGTCGTATGCACGGACGGATCCGGAAATCGTTCGCCAGTCGTCGAGGCTTTCGAAATCGTCGAACGTTTCAGCCTCGAGGGGGTCGTCGTTGCCGTTTTCGTCGCCGTTCTCGTCGCCGTTTTCATCACCGTTTTCGTCACCGTTGCCGTCACCGGTCCCGTTTCCGGTGCCGTTCCCGGTGCCGTTGTCATCGTTGCCGTTACCTGTGGACTCGTTTGCTGCGTCGTCGCCTGGACCGTCGGTCTCGCCGAAACCCATACAGCCGCCGAGGGCCAGTGCGCCTGCCGTAGCAAGATAGATACGTCGCTTCATTGCGCCGAAAACGAGTACCACGTGAGAGGGAGATTGTTATGCCCAGACTTGTCACCTCGTAGGCGAGCGGTTCCACCCATCGACGCGTACTCGAGTATCCACGTTGGCTGTCCCTGTATCCCCTCGAACGAGCGGTAAGTGGTCCATAACGAGCGTGCAGATGGTCTCGAGCGATGGGGCTCGGGTGGAACGTCTGCGGCCCCGACCGTGTAAGCAGTAGCACACCCCATCACCACTTTTTGTACGTGAGCGAGTGGGTCCGAGTATGACGGGAACTGCGCCACCGCTCGAAACCGCCCGACTCGAGGGCTACCTCGAGCGCCAGGGGATTGCCGTGACCGGAATCGAGGTGATGGCCGACGGGCTCAACTTGCTCTGTAGCGTGTCGACCCCAGCCGAGTCGAACGCCTTCGTCCTGCGACGCCCGAACAAACTCCGAGAGAGCGACCTGTTCAACGACCTCCGCTCGGAGTATCGACTCCTCTCGAGACTGGTGGAAACGTCAGTTCCAACCCCCGAGCCCGTTCACTACTGCACCGACACGGCCGTTCTCGACGGCGAATGGTTCCTGATGGAGTATCTCGAGGGAACCCCGATTCCGCTCGGGAGCGACCTCCCCGAAGGGTTTCAAAATCCGACTGATCGACGAGCGCTCGCGCAGAGGATCGTCGATACGCTGGCGAAAATACACACGCTCGAGCCCGACTCGTTCGACGACGTCTGTGAACGACAGACGCCCCTCGAGCAGGTCGCCATCGCGAAAGACCGCCTCGAGACGGCGGCGACGGTGACGGGACGGGAATTTCCACGCCTCCGGTCGATTGCAACCTGCCTCGAGGACAACCCACCAGCGACGACGCGGACGACGCTGGTTCACGGCGATTACCGACCCGGAAATCTGCTGTTCGCCGAGGACCAACCAACGGTGACAGGCGTCATCGACTGGGAGACGGCGATACTCGGAGACCCGCTGACCGAACTCGGCTATCTCTTGCTCCGATGGCGCGACGAGGGTGATCCGACGCCGGACCTCGATTCCCTCGAGTCGAAATACCAGGGGAGCGAGGCTCTCGAGCACCTGCGAGAAACGAACCAACGGGGTCTGGCCCCGTATACCGCGAAACCGGGCAGTCCGACCCGTCAGGAACTCGTGGCTCGCTACGAACAACGAACCGGCTACGCGTTCGAACACGAGCGGTTCTATCGGGCACACGCGGCGTTCATGCTGGCGACCGTCTGGGTCGACCTCCACCGGCACTCCGTCGAGATCGGGAGCGACGCCGACTGGGAGCCACACATCGAGTACATGGCGATGGTCGCGACGGCTATCGTCGATGGGGGACTCACGCTGTGAATCCTCGGGTGGTAGCTACCGCTCGCGTTTCCGTTTCTCGAGCACGCGAACGTTCTCGATTCGGGTCGCCGGGTACTGCCCGTCTTCGTCCTTTTCGACGGCTTTCACCATGTCCCAGACGACGTTGAGTCCCGTCGTCACTCCCTCGAGAGCCTCCATCTCACAGCCGGTTTTGCCCGTCGTCTCGACGGCGACCTCGAGTGAGAGCGTCGCATAGTCAGCCCCGTCGTCGTCCGCAGTGTCGAGGAACTCGAACGACGTATCGACGTTCGTGATCGGAATCTGGTGACACATCGGAATCGTCTCCCAGGTGTGTTTGACGGCCTGAATCGCGCCGACTCGAGCGGTCGCCAGTACGTCGCCCTTGTCGACAGTGTCCTCGCGAATCGCCGCTGCCGTCGACTGCCGAAGGTGAATGTCCCCGGCTGCGACCGCCCGTCGTCGCGTATCCGGTTTCGAGCCGACGTCGACCATCTGTACATCGCCGTCGTCGGTCGTGTGCGTGAGCGACGCCTTACCCGGTCCCTCTTCATCCTCACTGTCGTTCCCATTCGACGTCATCGGCCGGTCCTCACTCATCGTCATCCCCCCATAGCGCTGGCGGAATCGCCTCGAGCAGGTCCGTCGCTAGTAATCCCGCGTGGGTGTCGGCCGCGACCGACTCGCCGGCCCGTCCGTTGACGTAGGCACCGACGGCGGCCGCCTCGAGCGGGACGTTGTGCTCGAGCAGGCCGGCCGTAATCCCGGCGAGCAAGTCCCCCGTTCCGCCGACGGCCATACCGGGGGTGCCGGTACGGTTCAGCCTGGTCGTCTCGCCGTCGGTGATCACGTCCGTGGCTCCCTTGACCAGAACGACGTGCCCGAGGTCGCGAGCGAAGGCTTCGATCTCGTCGGCGACCGCCGCCGGATCGTCGGTCGCAGGCCCGCCCATCCCCTCGAGTTCGCGCGTATTGGGCGTGCAGACGAGCGTGGCGTCGGTGTCGACATTCGGGACGATCCCCAGCGCGTCGGCGTCGACGACCGCCGGGCCGGTGTAGGACTCGAGGAACGCACGCACAGCCTCGATCGTCGTGTCGGCCGTGCCCAGTCCGGGACCGAGGATGACGACGTCGTCGTAGCGTTCGGCCGTCTCGACGAGGTTCGGCACCGCCTCCGGGGTGAGCACGTCGCCGTCGTAGGGCTGGACGATCAGGTCCTGGCTGTAGCTCGCGATCTCGCCGGCGACCGTACTCGGGGCCGCCACGAAGGAGAGTTCCATCCCCGTCCGAAGGGCTGCGAGGGCTGCCAGCGCGGGCGCGCCGGTGTAGGGACCGCCGCCGATTACGAACCCACGGCCGGTTCGAGCCTCGGGACGAGCCAGTCGGCAGTCACCGGGACCGACGAAGCGTGCTGCGGCCGCCGGAATGCCGATATCGGCGACCTCGAGCGACGCCGACAGCGCCTCGAGGCCCGGTTTGGCGTCGTGAAAGGTGACGACGTGATCGGCCTCGACGCCGTTCGTGGCGTGGTCGCCGTCGTCAGCGTCGAATCCCGACGGAACGTCGACACTCAGAACCGGGGCGTCCGCCGCGTTGATTTCGGCGGCCATCGACGCCGCGGGTTCGCGGAGGTCACCGGTGATACCCGTGCCGAGCATGGCATCCACGACGAGGTCACATGCCGGCAACGACGCGTCTCGAGAGTCCCGAATCTCTCGCAGGTCGTGATCGGCGGCTTCGAGGGCAGCCCAGTTCTCGCGGGCAATCCGTGTCCCGATGGCGTCCGCTCGGCCGACCAGGACCGTCGTGACGTCGTACCCCTCGAGAAAGCGGGCGGCGACGAAGGCGTCACCGCCGTTGTTGCCGCGGCCGGCGACGAGACAGACGCGCGGTGGGTCGCTGGAATCCCGGGCGTCGGAGTCGATTCTATCGCCCTCGCGGTGGCTGGCTCTCTCGTCCTCGAGCAGGCGTTCGACCGCACGGGCGACGGCGTGCCCGCTCGATTCCATGAGCTGCTTCTGGGTGACGCCGAGGGCCGCGGCGTTCTGGTCGACGGCGGCCATCCGTCTGCCGGTGATCATACCCCTCGCTTCGGCTGCCGGCCCGTTGAAGATTCCGGAGGCACACCGGCGAATCTCGAGGCACGCCGCACTCGAGTGAGAATAGCGACAGCATTCGCTCACGGTAGAAATATGATAGCTATTGAAATAATACAAACTTGCTATAGAAGCCATATCAGGGTTCTGAGACACTGGCTCAGTACCGAACCTCGAATCCAGCGCAGTCAGTCGGTTCCTCCATGGTTACCTCGACGTCTTCGACGGTCGCCGCGGGCGACCCCTCGTGGCACCACTCGACCATCGCCTCGACGCTGTCAGTGTCGCCCTCGAACACGGCCTCGACGCGGCCGTCCTCGAGGTTCCGTACCCAGCCGTCGACACCGTGGTCCGTCGCGGTGTCTCGAGTCGTCGCCCGGAAAAACACGCCCTGGACGTTTCCGGAGACGAACACGTGTGCGCGGATTCGTTCGTCGGTTTCGGTCATGGGAGAACGGACTGTCGCAGCGGGCAAAAAAGTTTGTCAGGCACTCGAGTCGACCGCACCCGTCCGAAGATGGTGGAACAGATAGGTCTGGGCGTAGCCGGCGTAGCAACCACCGAGGCGCTCGCGAATTGCCCTCGAAGTGTCGGCGTAGTTCCCACGGTCGCAGTCGGGATAGTACTCCGCAATCGCGGATTTGATCCAGGTGTCGAGCGGAACGGCTTCGTCGAATCCCAGCGCGAACAACAACACGCAGTCGGCTACTTTGTCGCCGACGCCGACGAACTGCGTCAGGTGCTCGCGGGCGGCTTCGTACTCGAGGGCTCGAGCGTCCTCGGGGTGCGCCTCACCCTCGGCGACCATCGCTGCGGTTCGTTCGACGTAGGGCGCACGATAGCCGAGGCTGAGATGCCGCAGGTCGGCTTCGGTCGCCGCCGCCAGCGCCTTCGGCGTCGGAAACGCGTAGATCGTGTCGCCCTCGAGCGTGTACGGTTCGCCGTATTCACCTGCGAGCGTCGACACCATCGTGTGAATCCGCCCGACGCGCATCTGGGCCGAACAGATAAACGAGATGAGAGTCCCGAACGCGGGGTCTTCGACTAATCGCATCCCGTCGTGGGCTGTGTAGGCCTCCTGAATCAAAGCGTCGTCGGGTGCATCGGCAGCAATCGCCTCGAGGTCGTCGTCCAGTCTGAGCAGGCGGCGAATCGTCGGGACGGCGTCCTCACCGGCTCGCCACTCGAGGCCGCCGTTCGTGCCGTCGGGCTGGCGAACCCGAATCGGGACACCGTCGACGACCGTTTCGTACCAGGCGTTCGGTGCCGGTTGATCCGTGTACATCGCCCCATCGCTTCGCGTCCAGAGGTAGCTCTGTCCGCTCTCGAGGGTTCGATACAGGTCGAAGCCGCCGACGAATTCGTCGCTCGAGATGACACCCGTTTCCATCGACCGGAGGTTAGCGAGCGCGAGTAAGGGCCTTTCGAAGGCGCGCTCCACACGCAGGCGAACCTTCATAGCATATGCGACACAATACCTACCCATGCACTGCAGGGTTGTCGTCGAAGCTGCTGTGCCGGTGTACGACGTCGAGACGGAGGACGAGGCAATCCGCATCGCCATCTCAAAGACTGGCGAGATGCTCAACCCTGACCTGAACTACGTCGAAATCAACATGGGTGAACGAACCTCCCCGGGCGGGGAAGAGCTGCCACCTGCCTTTATCGCCGCCGACGAAGCCCTCGTCGCCCTCGAACTCGAGATGACCGTGTTCAACGTCGAACGCGAAGAACACGCCTCACGGATTGCCCGCAAAGAGATCGGCCAACGGCTCCAGAACATCCCACTCGAGGTGCTCAGCGTCGAGATTATCGAAGACGACGACGACGAAGACGACGCGGAAGCCGAAGACGACCAATCGGCCGATGACGACGCTTCGAGTGACGAGGCGGCTGACAACGATTCGGAGACGAGTGACGAAGACGATGACGTGCTCCCCGAGTTCGAAGACCTCCTCGAGTGACCACTCTACGGCGACGAGGCGAAGCTATACTCGGGAGTCACACTCGAGCGTTGTTAGGAGGGTTCATCTCGAGCATTGAGAGGGATTTTGGAGGGCCCATCTCGAGCGTTGGAAGCAGCCGCTACACCGTGTTTCACTCGGCTACTGCTGGCTCGAGGACGTCTCGGCAGGCACCCGTCGAGAACGACAGTAGATGGAGATGAAGAGCCGTTTCACTCAGCAGTGAGCGTGTCGTGGGAGTGCGTCGTAAATTTCAGTCGGCAGTTGCGGCAACTGCTTCGGCTTCCCCCTCCCGCATCGAGTCCGTAATTCCCCCAGCAAGTGCAAAAACAGCAGCTTTGTGATCAGTTTTCGATTTGTGAATGGATGTCGGCCGAATACCAAGCGACTCGTATTCGTCGAGAGCTACAGGACAGTCGTTCCATTTGGCACACTGGTTCGATACCTCGGCAAGAAGGCCGTGAAGGTGAATGAGCTCTTGTTTCTTCATAACCATCAAATGCTATCCACTGCAGGGTTATATTATTATCTTGAGTCTCGTTAACACGGTTCTCGGGTGAAAAAATCGGTGTACCTACAAGCACGCGCGAGATTCACCAGCAGCGACAGTTTGTAAAATCGGGGCAGGCCCCAGGACCAACTCGAGATTACTCATCAGATACGTGATCCGTACGGAGGCCCAATAACACGATTTACGTCGAACAAGGGGCGATTGAACGGACGCCAGAGCGGTGCGCTTGAATCTCGGCGCTCACCCGAGCTGTTTCAGCGTTCGCAGATCGCGATCGGTTCGCATAAACTCGGACATACGCCTCGAAGCGTGACAGTTGGGGCAATGAAACATCGCCGTGGTTTCGGGCAACTGGTCGGGTGTCACTTGCCACTCTTTCGTACATTCAGGACACAACAATTGAACGGTCGTCTCGACCATGCCACTGCATTACACACCCACCATCAAAAACGTTGCCGCGTTCACGCGGTCACCCCAACGCAACTGGCCGTGATCAGGCCGTCATCGTGTCGCTGGCCTCGAGCAACTCCTTGTAGCGGTTTCGGATCGTCACTTCGGAGATGTTCGCGACCTCACTGACGTCGTTCTGGGTGACCTTCTCGTTGGTCAACAGTGCGGCGGCGTACACCGACGCGGCCGCGAGGCCGACCGGCGATTTGCCGCTGTGGACGCCTTTCTCGCGGGCCGAGCCCAGGAGGTCACGAGCCCGACGCTCGGTCTCATCGGAGAGGTCGAGGTCGCTGATGAACCGCGGCACGTAGCTCTCTGGGTCCGCCGGCTTGATCTCGAGGTTGAGCTGGCGGACGATGTAGCGGTAGGTCCGGGTGAGCTCCATCCGGTCGACGCGGCTCACGGCCGAAATCTCATCGAGGCTGCGCGGCGTGCCAGCCTGACGAGCGGCGGCATAGAGCGCTGCCGTCGCGACACCCTCGATCGAGCGACCTGGGAGCAGGTCCTCGTCGAGTGCGCGTCGGTAGATCACGCTGGCCGTCTCACGGACGTTCTCCGGCAGCCCCAGGGCAGAGGCCATGCGGTCGATTTCGCCGAGGGCCTGTTTGAGGTTGCGCTCTTTGCTGTCACGCGTTCGGAACCGCTCGTTCCAGGTTCGAAGTCGCTGCATCTTCTGACGCTGGCGACTCGAGAGCGCCCGGCCGTAGGCGTCTTTGTCCTGCCAGCCGATGTTCGTCGAGAGGCCGTGGTCGTGCATCATCTTCGTCGTCGGCGCACCGACGCGAGATTTCTGGTCTTTCTCCGCGCTATCGAAGGCTCGCCACTCCGGACCGCGGTCGATTGCATCTTCCTCGACGACCAGTCCACACTGGTCGCAAACCGTCTCTGCGTGCTCACTGTCGGAGACCAGGCGGCCGCCACACTCCGGACAGCGCTCTTCCTCACTCGTCTGCGTCTGTTTTTCTCGCTGCGTCTCGCCACTATAGGTCTGGATTTTCGTATCTGTCATGGTATCACGGGTTGGTTACTCGGGGCTACCGGGTGGGTAAACCAGAAAATATGCCCGGTTGCCTCGGCTAACACTGAGTAAGGGCGAAAAGTACTTAAACCTTTCGTCGAGTTTATAAACGATACGCGAAATAGTTATGTACGTTTCGGTTATAAAATGATTAATTGTCAAGGAGAAATCTCGCCTAGACGGTAAAGAGGTGCCCCTCTTCTGGAACGTCGAACAGCCCCACTCGAGCGCCCGCATCGAGCCAGGCGTGGCCGTAGGAAAACGCAGCCAGTGCGTTGACCAGATCGTCATCGGCTTCGAAATGGCGACCGTCCTCGAGATATGAGGCGGCCATCTCGTAACACTCCTCGGCAGCCTCAGCCATCGGCGTGCCCGCGGGCGGCGCGATAGCGGCCGCCTCGAGTGCTTCTGTAAGCAATCGCCCGTAGCGTTCGGTCTTCTCCTCGAGGTCTGCAGCCATACGGGCACTGGCTCACGAGCCTACGTAAGTGCGTCGTCGAGAAGGAGGTAAAACGACTGTATCCACCCGATGTTTCGCTGCGTGAAATGAAAATCAACACGTATCACACAGGTCGATGTAGAGGCCCTACGGGTGTCCAACCGAACGGGAACCGAGTATCTCCCGAACGGGAACGTAACAGTAACCGGACAACTGCATCGGTTCCCCGCCCGTCTACACAATGCGTCTGATACAGGCTCTCGTCCCGACATCCAGGCGATCAAACGTCCTCGAGACGCTCGAGAACGAAGACATCGACTACGTCATTACCGACGAGTGCAGCGACCGCGAGGACGCCGAAATCGTCCACTTTCCCGTGCCGACACAGGCCGTCGAACACGTCCTCACCGCACTGCGAGAGGCAGGACTCGAAGAGGAGTTTCTCGTCGTCAGCCAGATCGAGACGGCCCGAACCTCGAACATCGAGGCGCTCGAGGAACGCTTTCTCAGCGGAACCGAAGCCGACGACAGCATCTCGAGCGCCGAGATTCGAACCCGGGCGCTGAACCTGACGCCCGGTCGGTTGACCTACTACGCGATGACCGTCCTCAGTGCCGTCGTCGCAACCGCCGGGTTGCTCCTCGATTCGCCGGCCATCGTCGTCGGCTCGATGGTCATTGCACCACAGGTCAGCGCTGCGCTTACGGGAACCGTGGGCCTCGTCCTCGAGGACCGGCCGATGTTCGTCGACGGGGTAACCTCGTTGCTCGGTGGCCTGTTCGTCGCGGTCTTGAGTGCGTTCGCCCTCGCCTGGAGCGTCCGCTACGTGGGCATCGTTCCCTCAGCCGTCGAGATCACGGCGATTTCACAGATCCAGAACCGAATTTCGCCGGGACTCCTCGCCGTGGTAGTGGGCCTCTGTGCGGGCGCAGCGGGTGCCTTCGGCCTCGCAACTGCCCTCTCGGTGTCCCTCGTGGGCGTCATGATCGCCATCGCGTTGATCCCCGCTGCCGCAACGGTCGGTATCGGCCTGGCATGGGGATACCCGACCGTCGCCCTCGGTGCGTTTGTGTTAGTCGTGGTGAACACGACCGCTATCTTGCTCGCCGGCGTGGCCGTCTTCTGGTATCTCGGCTATCGTCCCGCCGACTGGTCGGGCGGAACCCTCCGGGGGAACCTCACCGCACAGCGACTCAAGACCGGTGCCCTCCTCGTCGGCTGTCTCGCCATCGTCCTCCTCGCTGCCGGATCGCTCCTCTACGGCCACGTCGGCTTCGAAAACGACATCAACGACGGCGTCAGGGAAACCCTCGCCGATGACGCCTACGCCGACCTCGAACTCGTCGCCATCGACACGACCTTCCAGGACCGCGGGCTGTTCGTCGAGAGCGCCGACGTCACCGTAACCGTCGCCAGACCTGCCGATACTCCTTACCCCGACCTGGCGGACACGCTCGAGACACGAATCGAAGCGCAGACCGACCATTCCGTGACCGTGACCGTTGCGTTCGTCGAACACAGTGACTCGAGTGAGGGTGACTCGACACCGTGAGCAATAGCAGCCAGTGAAAGTCAGTGCACACAAAACCGCAAGCGTGCGCGGCGGTAAGTGGGTAAATCGTTTCACTGACGACGACAGGTGCTGTGCGGCGAAACGCACAGCTCCTGCTGAGAACGCAAGGCGTTTACCCCGCGTTTCCGTACACAGGCGTATGAGCGAGCAGCCTCGAGTCGAAATCTATACCAAGACGAACTGTCCGTACTGTGAGAAGGCCAAAGACCTCTTCGACGCGAAGGGAGTCGAGTACGAGACCTACAACGTCACTGGCGACGACGCGCTGTTCGAGGAGATGGTCGAGCGCGCCGACGGTCGCAAAACCGCCCCCGAAGTGTTCATCGACGACGAACTCATCGGCGGCTGGGACGACACCAGCGCCCTCGACGAGACGGGTGAACTCGACGAGAAACTGGGCATCGCCACCGAACGCGACTGTGACATCGTCGAACACCGGAAACTGCTCATCGCCGGAACCGGTATCGCCGGTCTTACCGCCGCGATTTACGCCGGCCGATCGAACAACGAGCCACTGGTGATCGAAGGTGACGAACCCGGCGGCCAACTCACGTTGACGACCGACGTCGCCAACTACCCGGGCTTCCCCGAGGGCATCAGCGGCCCCGAACTGGTGAACAACATGAAAGCCCAGGCCAAACAGTTCGGCGCGGAGCTGAAAAACGGTATCGTCGACTCCGTCGAACGCATCGGCGACAGCGACTCGGTTTCACCGGCCGACGCTCGAGACGTCGGCGCGTCCGAACGGTCGTTTTGCGTGGAGTTGACCAACGGCGACGTCTACACTGCCGACGCGGTCATCGCGGCCTCGGGAGCCAGCGCCCGCACGCTCGGTATCCCCGGCGAGGACGAACTCATGGGCTACGGTCTCTCGACATGTGCGACCTGTGACGGGGCGTTCTTCCGCGACGAAGACATGCTCGTCGTCGGCGGTGGCGACGCCGCTATGGAAGAGGCCTCTTTCCTCACCAAGTTCGCCGACACCGTCTACATCGCCCACCGACGCGAGGAGTTCCGCGCCGAAGACTACTGGATCGACCGCGTCCACGAACACGTCGAGGAGGGCAACATCGAGATCATGAAAAACACCGAAGTAATCGAGATTCACGGCTCCCAGGAAGGCGGCGTCGATCACGTCACCATGGTCCGAAACGAGCAGGGGCACCCGACCGACCGCCTCGAGGACCCCGACACCGAGGAGTTCGACTTCGACGTCGGCGCGGTCTTCTTCGCCATCGGCCATACCCCGAACACCGGCTACCTCGAGGGCACCGGCGTCGTGACCGACGACGAGGGCTACCTTCGCACCAAAGGCGGCGACGCCGGCAGCCAGACCGAAACCGACGTCGACGGCATCTTCGGCGCTGGCGACGTCGTCGACTTCCACTACCAGCAGGCCGTCACGGCCGCCGGGATGGGCTCGAAAGCCGCCATCGACGCCGACGAGTACCTCGAGGACCTCGAGCGGGCGGCTGAGACGGAAGCGGAAGTGGCGGCTGCAGACGACTAATCCACCGGACCACCCGATTCGTTTTCGATCAGCGATGACATTCTGAAGGAGCGCAAACGGCCACCCACAGGTTCGAAGATCGACTAGAGTTGTCCCTCGGTGCACGGGACGATGGCGTGTTAGTGGGTGCGACAGGCTACGTGGCGGGACTAGACGGTTCGCATGGCTTGCACCGGAACGGGGCAGTGATCGGTAGCGACGAGAAGCAATGCGTGAACTCGAGATGAACGGAGCGTGTGTACGAGTCAGGGTCCAGTGAACGCCGTCGTTTCGACGCTCGGTGACTGCCCAGTGGATCACGTCTAGACAGGATTAGTGACAGTTACTGACTCGAGAAAGGGTCAAGAAGGCGCTCGAGCGAGGGGATGAGCCTCGAGTGACTGTTTCACGAAGGATGGGCCTCGAGTCGGGGTGGGAAATTGCTGAGCCGTGGGTACAAAAATGCGCGGCGCTGTCGCTGTGTGGATAGCGTCTATAAAAAATCGCACCGCGGGGCCCGAACGCGTGTTCGGGTGGTTGTTAGCGACGAAGTCTCAGTGTGGTGTGTGAGACTTAGTCCTGACGGCGGAGTGCCAGCATGGCGGCTCCGAGCAGGGCTGCGAGTGCGACAGCGACACCGAAGCCGGGCTGACCGTCGTCACCGTCGTCGTCGGCGGTGTCGTCGGTCTCGTCGGCGTCGTCAGCACCGTCGTCGGTTTCGACGTCGTCAGCACCATCGTCGGTTTCGCCGTCGTCGGCCTCACCATCGTCGGTTTCGCCGTCGTCGGTCTCACCGTCGTCGGTTTCGCCGTCGTCGGTTTCGCCGTCGTCGGTCTCACCTTCGTCGACATCTTCAACGGTCAGGGTGCCCGAGAGGGCTTCCTCACCGTCGATCCAGAGTTCCCAGTCGTAGTCGCCAGCGGCGGCGTCTTCGACGGTTGCACTGAATTCTTCGGAGTCACCAGCGTCGAGGGTGATCTCCTCTTCGTCGATGAGAGTGTCTCCACCGAAGACGAACTCAGCACTCGTGGTGCCTTCTGCGTCGCCGGAGTTGGAGATGTCGACCGTGACGGTCACGTCGTCGCCTTCAACAGGCTCGGCTGGGTCAACGTCGACGTCGCCGTCGAAGATTGGTCCAGTCGAGTCATCCTCGGTGATGACTGCGTTCTCGCGGACGTCCTCAGCGGAGAAGCCGTAGCCGTCGAGGCTTGGCGTGACGGTGAACGTGTCACCGGCTTCACGGTTGTCGAGGTCGAACTCGGCAGCGAACGTACCATCATCCTGGATGGTAGCCGTGCCGCGAACGATAGTCTCGGTGAAGCGGAGGCGGTAGTCAACGTCCTGACCGGGTGCAACGTTGGTCTCGCCTTCGATCACTGCAGCGTCACTCTTCTCGACGGTGAGGCGGTCCTCATCGTCGAATTCGCCAACGATCTCGAGGGACGGCGCGACTGCCGTCATGAGCTGGTTGACGGATTCGGAGTCATCGTCTGCAACGTATGGGTTCTCGTCACTGATGGAGAACACGGTGTCGATTTCAGCAGGCGTTTCGAAGGTGTAGCGTTCGCCTTCGTCTTCGAGAGCCTGGCCGAGGTCAGCGGAGCTGACTGCGACGAAGAACTGGTTGTTCTCCTCGTCAATCACGACTTCGTGATCGACCTGGGACGCGTTCACGGATGGGGCGCTACCGTAGACGGTTTCTTCGGTGCTCTCGAACTCGAGCTCGAGACCGTTCTCACCGAAGTCGCCATCGAAGTATCCGTAGAGACCGGACGCTTCGACCTGAACGACAACCGTGTCGCCGGCAGCGATTTCGTCAGTCATAATGCCGGCATCTGGGATGTCGGCAGGGTCAGCGTCAGCAACTTCGCTGGGGCTGAGGCTGGTGGTCCACGTGGTCAGATCGTCAGTGGAGCGCTCGTTGAGCTGGATGAATGCGATGTCAAGGACTTCGCTTCCATCGTCCTGAGCGACTTCCATTTCGATCTCACCGGGGATGATGCGCTCACCATCGAGGTTGAGATCTGCGGGCTCGTTAGCCTCGACGATATCGGTGTCATCTCCAGGCGTGAAGACAGCATCAGCATCGCCCTGAGCTGCTGCGAATGTGTTGAATTTGACCGTAGCAACACCGTCATCGGCCGTGGTGGAGACGGTGAAGTTTGCGCTGTAGAAGTCGTACTCGTCCTCGAGGGTCACGTACGCCTCGTCACCGCCTTCAATGTCGATTTCGAACTCGACAACGTCACCGACTTCCTGATTCTGGAAGTCCTCGACGAAGTTGACATCGTATGCGTCAGCATCGTTGACAGTGATGCTTGCAGTGTCCTCAGCGGTGCTGTCTTCAACGCTCACGGTAAACTCGTAGTCACCGGCTTCGTAGCCGCTGAAGGATGCGTTGAGCGAGTCGCCCTCAGTCACGTCCTGAATGAGAACGACATCGTCGTCCTCACCAACGAGTTCCGCATCTTCGAAGGTCGCGTTGATTTCCTCAGCCGTGAGGTCCTCAGCGCTGACGGTGACGTTCACCGTTGCTTTGCGGTTGTCAGACTCGAAGTCGAGAGTCGTGTCGTCACCAATGGTGACGGTGTCGTCAGCAAAACCAAAGCCGACGTTCTGCTCACGAATCTCGAATGGGCCGTGGTCACCATCATCGTCTCGGATGACGTACTCGTCACCATCGAGGTCCGAAGTGTCGATCGTGACAGTGTCACCATCGACGTTCAGGTTAGTAACCCACGTGCTCGATTCAGTGTCTCCTTCACGAAGCTCAGCATCACCAGTAATTCCCGTTACCTCTATCGTCTGACCGGCGAAATAAACGCCGCTCAAATCGTTTTTGTCCACCGAATCGTCAGCCGCAGTAGCAGCGCCTGCAAAGGCAGCGCCACCGATGGCGACGACCGAAAGGACCATCAGCACAGCCATCAGGGCTGAGCTAATCTTCTGTTTAGTTCCTGTCATGTTTATCGTTTGTATCTGTTTACGGCGACAGTCTGTTCCTGCCAATTACACATTACCGCGTGTAAGGCCATACTAACTACTGTCACCCTGGGTAGGGGTATTAGATACCGATGGACTGTTATTATAAATGCTTTGTGGTGAAATAGGGGTGTGTCAAACCCACACACATAGCCTGAAACGCCCGAATACTCCCGAATTGCTCCAGCGGGAAACCCTGGATTACTCGAGACCCACATATAAACCCTCGAGACACTCACTCCTCGAGAAATGGATAGGCAACTGCCACGAGAACGTGGTACTCGAGGCGGATGCCCTTCGTCGTCTAGGGAGGTGATACTCCTCGAGGAAGTACACACCAGTCGACAGTCTCGAGTCGATAGTCATCATCAACGAGAACGGTCGAAATACGGGAAAATCGTAAACCGGTCACAGTGCAGCGGTCGAAAGACTAGTGTAGCGGTTCAGTCTTTTCGCACGATCTCGATCTCGTGCCCGTCCTGGTCTTTGGTAAACGCGTAGCGGTCGCCACAGGATTCGGGGTCCCGATAGTCCTCGGATTCGCGCTCGAGCACCTGTTCCCAGGCCTCGTCCAGATCGTCGACGGCGACCGCGAGGTGGCCCCAGGCATCGCCCATCGTGTACGTGCGCCCGTCGTAATTGTACGTGAGTTCGACGCTCATCTCCTCGGGCGCTGCTCCCTCCCGGCTCATGAAGTAGTTCGCGAAGGTCTCTGCCTCCCAGCGACCCGTGTGCTCGTACTCGAACGTTCGGAGCCAGTAGCCAAGCGCCTCCGTGGCATCCTCGACGCGGATCATGGTGTGGTCGAGGCTCCACTTCGCGCCGTAATCGCGTTTCACGATCTCGATCTCGTGCCCGTCCGGGTCCTTGACGAACGCGTAGCGGTTCCCACAGGATTCGGGATCGCGGTAGTCCTCGACGCCCTCGTCCATCAGTTGCTGGTAACTCGACTCGAGTTCGTCTTCGGGGACGCGCACGGCGATGTGCCCCCAGGCGTCGCCCATCTCGTAGGTGCGCCCGTCGTGGTTGTAGGTCAACTCGAGCAGCGCACCGTCCTCGTGGACGTCTTCGGGGCCGAGAAAGACGTTGGTGAAGGTGTCGGCCTCCCAGCGGCCTTTCTCCTCGTAGTCCAGGTGCGTCTGGTACCACTCCAGGGATTCTTCGAGATCTTCGACACGAAGCATGACGTGATCGATAGGTGCGTCCATGCGGGGATATGCAGTAGCTGACGGCAAAAGAGTAGCGAAGGCGGAGAACGTGTTGGGGATACCGAGTCAGTGCAGCACGCAGCAGCTTGAAGGTGCGTGGAACTATCGGGGGCTCGAGCGGTCCCGTCTCCACTCGAGTGGCCCAGGACACCCACGACTCGCTCTCAGTCGTCGGACTCGGACCCGCTGGCCGAGGTCGGGTCTGTGTCCCCACCGGCTCCCGAACTCGAGGTGCCGCCGAATCCGCCAGCCGATGTTTCCTCCCAGTCGACCTCGACGCTCGAGGCGACGGGGTCGACACCCTTGCGCTGTGCGTCGAGGCTCGAGAGCCCGTAGACCAGGCCGACGAGGACCAGCACGCCAAGGGGCAAGAACACGATCGGGGGCACCCCGAGGTAGCCGTTGAGCAGGTACGCAAAGACGACGACGAGGAGGACGGTCACGGCATAGTACGCCTGCGTGCGCACGTGGTCGATTAGATCTGCCCCGGTAAACGTCGAGGAGAGCACCGTCGTGTCCGAGATAGGTGAGGTGTGGTCACCGAAAATCGCCCCGGAGAAGACGGCGCCGACGACGATCGGTGCGAGCGTGAAATCGCCCGTCAGGTTGAACGCGACGGGCAGCGCGATCGGCGTCACGATTCCCATGGTCGCCCACGACGAGCCCATCGTGAACGCGATGAACCCCGCCGTCAAGAGGACGACCACCGGGAAGATTGCCGGCGAGAGCACGCCTTCGGTCGCCGCAGCGACGTACTCTCCGGTGCCGAGGTCGGTCGCGACAGCGCTGATCGACCAGGCGAGCACGAGGATGGTCACCGCGGTCAGCATCAAGGCGAACCCGTCGAGCACCGTTTCGACGCCGTCCTCGAGGTCGAACAGATCGTAGACCAGGCCGAGTACGATCGCCGAGAGCACCATCGCGAACGAGCCCCAGACCAGCGCAGCAGCCCAGTCGGCCTCGCCGGCTATCGTCTCCGCGAACTCGCCCATCGTCAGTCCGAGGACCTCCCCCATACCTGCCAGTTCCGCCGCCTGATACCCCGTCCAGAACGCGCCAACCGTCGTCACGGCGATCAGAACCACGATGGGGACGAAAAACGTCCGTAACATCGGCCGATCGAGGACGGGCTCCCCGAGGTCTTTTTCCACCTCTTGCAGGGGGACGGCGTCCTCGCGGGTGACGTTCCCGGTCTGCCAGGACCGGTGTTCGGCGTCGAGCATCTCGCCGTAATCGCGCCGCGAGAGGACGATGATGCCGACCATCGCGATCGCCAACAGCGCGTAGGCGTTGTACGGAATCGACTCGAGGTACACCGTGAACGCGCTGGGCGTTTCGACGCCGGCGGTTTCCTCGATGTCGGCGAACGCCTCGCGAACCATCGAGAGCTGGAAGGCGACCCAACTCGAGATGGCGATGGTTGCCACGGGCGCAGCCGTCGAGTCGACGATGTACGAGAGCTTTTCTCGAGAGATTCGCATCCGGTCGGAGATGTCTCGCATCGTCGAGCCGACGATGGCCGTGTTGGCGTAATCGTCGAAAAAGAGCGCGATACCGAGCAGCCAGGTCGTCACGCCCGTCGTTCGCTGGCTCTCGAGGCGTTCGACCGCCCAGTTTCGAACGGCGATAGCACCGCCGAGTCGCCAGATGAGGGCGACGCCCGAGCCCAACAGCAAGGTGAAAATCAGGATCTGTGCGTGGAACATGTCCGCGATCGAGCCGGCGATCCAGTCGAACGTCTGTCCGACGCCGAGTCCGCCGGTGAAGATGACCCCGCCGATCCAGACGCCCACGAACAGCGAGAGGATGGGTCGACGAGTCCAGATCGCCAGCGCGATGGCTAACAGCGGCGGAACGAGCGAAAGGGCACCGAATTCGGACATAACACGGCCACAACGGCGATTAGCATAAGTGTCAGTACAGCCGGATTGATCTGTCTCGAGTAGTATCCGATTTCCGTATCATTGTTTCGGGTTACCACGCGTTCCCTGGCCATGGGCAGGCTACGGCCGAACGTCGACTCGAGAGGCACGAATCCGACCACTAGCCGACGACAGCGCAAATACCAAAACTATCCGGACGAAGGCTGGCCCGCCAGCGCCGCGACGACCCAGGCGAGGTCAGCTGCCGACACCGTTCGGTAGCCCGGCGGGGCGCGGTGACCGGACTCCGTCACCGGGTCGAGGGGAATCCCGTCACCGTCGCCTCCTGGATGGCCGTTCCAGAGCCATCGCAGGGCGGCCGCTCGCTCACGATCGTACCGACAGAGGCCGCCGGCACCCACGTACTCGTCGATAGTCGTGGCAAAGAGCGCCTGCGAGATCGGTTTGAGGACCCGCCACTCCGGCGGTTCGCTCGCTCGAGAGCGCTCGAGCCAGCCTCCTCCTTGCGGGTCGGTCGAAAAGAGTGCGCCGTCGGCTCGCATCCGGTGTTCGACCGTGTCCTCGAGCTGGTGTTCGACGGCCCCCAAAACGGCCGACCGATCGAGGGCCCTCGCCGCACGGGCGAGCCCCCAGTTCGTGAACTGTTGGGTCGCGTGGGACGCGTCGTCGAACCCCAGTGAGCCGTCCTCGTGACGGTGCTGCTCGAGAACGGCCAGCCCTTCGGTGAGCGCCGCTCGAGCCGCCGACTCGGGGCAGCGTTCGGCCAGCGCCGCCCAGCCGACCAGTACGAGCCCCGATTCGGGCCGGTCGAGCGCACAGCCACGGGTTCGGTCGAACAGAACGTTCGCCACCTCGAGCCACGACGGGTCGAGAACGTCGCTTGCCAGCACGAACGCCTCGAGCAGCGCCCCCAACTCGGCCGGCGCGAGGCTATCGCGATGAGTAAGGGAGGTCGCCAGAGTTCGACTATGGGCGAGTTGCTGGTGCAGCTCCGTGTCGTACGCCCCCGTCCCGGCTGGTGAGACGCGCCAGCGCATGGCGGCCATCGTGGCCAGCGGCCCGTTGCGGTATTCGAGGCCGCGCTGGGGACACCATCGAAAGCCGGGCACGCGAGGGAGGAGCGACGAGGTGTGGCCCTCATCAGCGGTCGCTTCCACCTGTAACGGGGGCTTTCGAAGCCGATAGCCGGGGACGAAATGGCCCGCCGACTGGTCCCAGAAGCCCCCGGATTCGACCGGTGTAAAGAGCGTCTCGACGGCCCGAGCCAGTGCCACCTGCTCGAGTGAGTCCATCTCTGGCGTCGACTCCGGTGAATTACTCCCTCGCCAGCCACCGTCGAGCGGGTCGAATCCGAGCCGCAATCGCTCGAGCAGACCTGGTGTGCTCGATGAACGAATCGATGGCTGCTCGCTCGCTCGAGTGGGATGTGCCGGGGCCATCTACCGCCGATTCCACACCGGCGTCAATAGTTATGGGCGACTTTCACCGATTGTGCAGGCTGTTGTGCGTGCATACCCACTCGAGGGTCACTCAGACGGGTCTCGAGAGGACTGGCGATGCGCTGTATGCAAGCGATGGGGCTGCCGACAGGTCCTGCAGGCGGTTCTGCCGACATGCCCTAAAGCGATAGGTCGGCGTGCACACACGGTTCGTTCAGATGACGACGTGTGCGGGAACGGCGACTATTCGACTGATGGAGTCAGCCCTTCGGGTTCGGGCAGCGGCACGACCTGCCGTTCCTCGATGGCGTCAGCGCCATACTCGAGTGCCGCAAGCAGGAGGTCGACGTATCGGTCGCGAACGCTCGAGGAGAACAGTTCGTGTCCGCCGTCGTAGAGCACGATATGTTCGGCGGGGACGCGCTCGCCGATGGGGCGCAGGTCGATGATCGAGTCGCGAAGCGAGCAGAAGACGACGGCGTCGTGATCGATGGCGAGCAACTCCTGTTGTGCCCGCCGGGTTTCGCGGATGAACGAGGGAGAGAGCCAGCTTGGTCCCGTAGCCATCTGGTGGTCGGTCGCCAGGTCACCGATGGCCGACTTCGGGACCTCCCCACGTGGCAAGAAGGGCGCACTGGTCGGAATCTGCTCGAGGATATCGAGCAATAGCGGGGAGCGGTCGGGGCTGTACCCCCACCACGGACTCAGGTAGACGTGGTTGTCGGCCCCGTCGAGTGCCTGTGCGATGAGCGAGCCCGCGCTGTGTGCCAGGAGCTGGTACTCCTCGAGGTCGATCACGTACTCGGCGATTGGCTCGAGCCAGTCCGCTTTGAAATCGTCGATGTTCGTCGGGAGTTCGAACGCGTGAACGCGATAGCCGGCATCCACGAGTTGCTCGATGAGCCAGCTCACGTTCTCGTGGGTCCAGCGGTTGCCGAGGCCCATGACGAACACGAGGTCCTCCTCGCCGTCTTCGTTGAAGATTCGCTCTCTCATACCTTCGGATTCGTCGGGAAAGGATAAAAACCTGAACGGTTCCGCTGCTCGGACACGGTATAGTAGCCAGTGAACGTCATTGGACACCCTATCGCAAGACTGCGTCGCGGTTGGTGTGTACATCGTTTCACTGGCACCTATCGTGTCGAATCCCGACCGTCGCCCTCGGCCCGAAACGGCATTCGAAGCGGCTACAATCACCCCTCGAGAAAGGCACCTGTGAGCGAATCGATTCGCACGAAACTCGCCCGCTATCGCTTCAATCTCTTTCCCGCCTATCGACTCGCCGGCGGCCGCGTGCTGTACATCGCGAGCGACTGGCAGGAGATTCGCGTGGCAATCCCGCACTCCTGGCGGACGAAAAACATCTTCGGGACGACCTTCGGCGGCAGTCTGTACGCCGCTATCGACCCGATTTACGCCGTCATGCTGACCCAGGCGCTCGCGGGCGACTACGTGGTCTGGGACCGCGCGGCATCAATCGAGTTCCTGAAACCCGGGTCGGAGACGCTGTACGCCCGGTTCCGAATTCCGGACGCGGAACTCGAGAGTATCGAACGGAAACTCGAGGACCAGCCCTCGGTCACTCGTACCTACACCGTCGATATCGTCTCGGCCGACGGCGTTCGCCACGCCACCGCGGAGAAGACGGTGTACATCGGCACGGACGAGTCGAAACGGGCCTGAGTGGTTCGCCACGCCTGCCCATGGAAGCCGAACCGATAGCGGTT
This sequence comes from Natronosalvus amylolyticus, assembly GCF_024298845.1. Lineage (NCBI taxonomy): Archaea > Methanobacteriati > Methanobacteriota > Halobacteria > Halobacteriales > Natrialbaceae > Natronosalvus > Natronosalvus amylolyticus. Next base: position 3,128,343 of record NZ_CP101156.1, on the reverse strand, counting down.
GTCGGCTTCAGTTTGCACGTCGACGCGTGACGGAGTACTGAGTACCCCGACGAATACCGTCTGCCGGGGAACACTTATTGGAGATTCTACAGAAGTTGGTGGCACGCATGGTCGAACACTCACGCGGGTTGCCGGTCACCCGGCGGGCCCTCGAGCCATTGCTCGCAATTGTCGTGGTCGGCTTCGCTGGGCTGTACTTCCTCGAGGTTCCCGTGTTGCTCCCAGCGCTCGGTTCTCTCCTGTTCGAACTCCTCATTTTGCTCTTGCCCGGCCTGCTCGCGGCGTCGGTACTCCTCGGCGTCGGTTCTCACGCCTGGCGTCTCGTGTCGACGTATTTCGGGGATACCGAGCGAACGAAACCTGGGGATACCGCCATCACGCACCTGCTCTTTTCGGTCGCCCTCGGCGTCGTTGCCGCCAACACCCTCTGGTGGGTCGTCGGCAGCGTCTACGTGATGTACATCGCTCGAGTGGGCGGTATTCCGCCCTCGATCGTGGCACTGTTCGTCGGTGCCGTCCTCGCGGTGGTGGTGCTCTGCAGAGTCGCCTTCGTTCGGCTGTTCCCGGCAGGTCCGCTCGAGTGGTTTCGCGGGCGGTAGTGGCTTCCCAACCCTGAACGAATGCGTGAAACCGATTGCTGTTGTCGGGTTTCACGCATGGGTCGACGTTTGGGAGGGTACTAGTGCGGAGTCGTCGGTACCACTCGAAGAACGAAAGTGGCCGCTCGAGGAAAACCGTTTTGCCCGCGACTCGCTAAGCACCAGCAATGACCGGATTTGCCCGCGAGGAGGCCGTCGACCGGGTCGAGGGCATCGTCGACACCGTCGCCTCGGACGCCCTCCCAGTTCCCGTTCGCGAGGTGTGGGTGTACGGCGACCTCGCCCTCGGCGTCGACCCCGTCGACCGCCTCGACGTCTACCTCACCAAGGACGTGTTGCTGCGAGACCAACCTGACGCCGAAGCCGAGTTCGAAGCCGAATACGGAATCAAAGGCGTCGGCAAGTCCGTTCGCGCCGACTGGGCGCGCGAACACCCCGAATACCTCCGAGCGAACACCAACGGCCACGCCGCCCCCGAGACGTGTCTCGCGGCGCAGTTGCTCGATTCGGATGAAGCTGACGCTGGCAGCGAAACGGACGGAGACGAAGAGCCCATCCACCTCGAGGTCTGCAACGCCAGTTTCGAGGACAACGTCACCCAGCGCCTGCGCGGCGCACAGCTTCGGGACGATTACACCCAACTGCTCGACCCCCGTGGCGTCTGTCTGTTCGCCGACGGCGTTCGCAGCGAGACGGCGTTCGAGAAACTCCGCTCGAGCGAGCTCGCCTTCCCGCCGCTGTCGACGGCGCTCGAGATGCTCGGGATGGACGAGAGCGAGTCGACGACGGCCGCCGAGGCGGTCCACGCCTGGCGGGCCGACCAGGAGGGAGCGACAGTTCGGGGCGACGTTATTTAGTCCAATTATCGACGTTATTTATTATGGTAGGCAGAGTGTAGGGGCAGGCGTGTAGAATACGTCACTATCCTCCTTGCGAGTACGCTGCCGACATTCCACTCGAGAAGGTTTACCGAATCGACCGGTCCGCTCGAGTCACGACAGGTTCGACTCTGATCCCGTCGATACGTCCCTCCTCCTTAGGCCTCCGGCGCACCCTCGAGGATGGCGACCCCGCTCGAGGCACCGATGCGTTCGGCTCCGGCCTCGAGCACGGCCATGGCGTCCTCGTAGCTGCCGACGCCGCCGCTGGCTTTGACCGGCAGGTACTCGCTCATCAGTTCGACGTCGGGGACGGTCGCGCCGCCGTCCGCAAACCCAGTCGAGGTTTTGACCATGTCGGCGTCGGCGGCGACGGCGGCTTCACAGGCCGCGTGTTTTTGTTCGTCGGTCAACAGCGCCGTCTCGATGATGACTTTCACCGGAACGGGAACGGCGGCGACGAGTTCCTGCAGTTCGGCTTCGACTGCCTCGTGTCGGCCCGCTTTGAGCAGGCCAATGTTGATGACGACGTCCAGTTCGTCGGCACCGGCTTTCCAGGCCGCAACGCCTTCGTCGCGTTTGCTGTCGTGGTGGTTCTGTCCGTGGGGGAATCCGACGACGGTCGCGAGCGTCACGTCGGGGTACGCCTCGGACGCCTCCTCGAGTGCGTACGGCGGGATACAGGCGTTCATCCCGTGGGTGTCGGCGGCCTCGAGGACGTCCTCGACGTCCGCCGGCGTCGTTTCGGGGCCGAGAACGGTGTGGTCGATCAGGGGTGCGAGTTCGCGTCGGTCCATACCCCTTCGACTCACGCCGGGCGTAAAAAAGCGCGCGGTCAGCCACGACTGGCCCACGGTCTTTTACCCGCCCGCGACGAAAGAGGTGAGTATGACACCCGACGTGGCTCCGACCGTCGAGGAGACGGCGACCGACATCGCCGAGATGGAAGTTCGGGGAGCGGCCACCATCGCGGACGCCGCCGCGGCCGCACTGGCCGACCAGGCCGAAGCGTCGACGGCTGACACTCCCGCGGCGTTTCGTGCTGACCTCGAGGCCGCCGCAACCGAACTCTACCGGACCCGGCCAACCGCGGTGAGCCTGCCCAACGCCCTCCGGTACGTCCTCCGGGGGCTCGAACCCGAAGACGACCGCGACGGCGAGGAGTCGAAATCTGTTGACCGCCTCCGGACGGAGACGGTTGCCCGCGCCAGACGATTCCAGCGGGACCTCGAGCAAGCCCAGGACACCCTCGGCAGCGTCGGGGCAAATCGCCTTCGAGACGGCGACGTCGTGATGACCCACTGCCACTCGACCGACGCCCTGGCCTGTATCGAGGCTGCCGTCGACGACGGCAAGCATATCGAGGCTATCGTGAAAGAGACCCGCCCGCGGCTCCAGGGTCACATCACCGCTCGAGCGTTGCGCGAGATGGGCGTCCCCGTCACGTTGATCGTGGACAACGCCGCCCGCCGCTATCTCGACGACACAGACCACGTGCTGGTGGGGGCCGACAGCATCGCCGCCGACGGCAGCGTCATCAACAAAATCGGAACGAGCGGGTTGGCGGTCAACGCCCGCGAACGAGGCGTACCCGTGATGGTCGCCGCCCAGTCGATCAAGCTCCATCCGGACACGATGACGGGCCACACCGTCGAAATCGAGATGCGTGACGAGCGCGAGGTGCTCGAGGCCGAGGACTACCTCGAGATTGCGACCGACGAGACGAGTGGGGCGAAAGGTGATGGTGCCGATGGTGATGTCACCGACGAGGGCCGCCTCGAAGCCGTCGACGGCGGCCTCACCGTCGAAAACCCGGCGTTCGACGTCACCCCGCCGCGTCACGTCGACGCCATCGTGACCGAGCACGGACAGTATCCGCCCGAGAGCGTCGTCGTCCTGATGCGGGAACTGTTCGGCGAGACGACGACTGACCCCTGGCGAGCGTAGTTTTCGAGCCGCCGACGAGTCCGGTCACGGTCACTCGAGGGAACTACCGGATTCGGGACACGGACTCGAGCGAGCCAGAAACGTTGGCAACCCGACAACCAACCGGAAACTGTTTTACGCTGCTCTGTGCCTGTTTTGCTATGGTGTTGCCAGAGGGATTCGTGCTGCCACCGTGGTACATGCTCGTGCCACTGGTTGTAGTGCTAACTGGTGTTGTGGCTTTGTTGTGGGTGCTGGAACCGCCGGTGACTGATGAAACAGTGCTCGCGTTTACGCCGTGGATGATGCTCGGGTCCACGCTCCACGTGCTGTACAAACTCGGGGAGCTCCCATCGAGCATCGAGGTGCTGTTCAGCGCACCGACCGTCTACGCGACGACGGCCATCGTCGCCGGACTCACCTGGATCGGTGGCAGTTTTCTCTACGCAGCCGGGTTACAGCGCTCTATCGAACGCGTCCTCGGGATTACGGGGACGAGTTTCTTCATCGTCTTCGCGATGTTCACGGTCATCTCGGGCTGGCAAATGGGGAACTTCGACCCGTTCTGGCCAGTCATCTCGGTCGTCGTCGCCGGCATCGTCGCTGGGTTAGCCTGGGTCGGTCTCAGTCTGTGGCTCACTGACGTGGCCGCAATCACGGGACTCACGGGCGCTATCGTCGTCTTCAGCCACAGCCTCGACGGCGTCTCGACAGCTATCGGCTACGACGTGCTGGGCGGTACCGAAGAAGTACCCGCCTCGAGGCTGATTCTCGAGGCTGGCGAAGCCTTACCAACTGCGGAGTTCATCGGTGCAGGATGGCTGTTCGTCCTGGTGAAGGTCGTCCTGGCGCTGGTCATCGTCGCGCTGTTCAAAGAGTACGTCAGAGACGCACCACGACAGGCTCGCACAATTCTTGCCTTCGTCGCGGCCGTCGGTCTCGGCCCCGGCGTCCACAACGTCCTTCTCTTTACTGCCGGGATGTGAGAACCGCGAAATCCCCCACACATGTTGCCGGTATCCGCGACGCAAACCAGTACGTATAGGGGTACGCATCGACCACCCCCGAGTATGCACAACCAGCTGGTCTCGAGGTGGCTGCAACGGGGTGTCGATCGCTGGCGTCGCCTCGAGACCGACTGGCAGGGAGTCACCGTCGCCACAATCGTCCTGACTGCGACGTTCGCCCTCGAGTTGGTATGAGTCGTGTCACTGCCCGCACGGTCGCTCCAGGACTCGCCATACTCGCCGGCGGCGCCGTGCTTGCTCGCGCCCTCTCGGAACTCGTCGGCGTCCACGAACTGCTCGTGGCAATCGGCCTTGGCGTCGTCCTCGCGAACACGCTCGGCGTGCCAGAACGCCTCGAACAGGGGCTGAACACCCATTCGATCTGGCTCGCTGCCGGCATCGTTCTTCTCGGCGCGTCGATCACGCTCGAGGCGATTCTCGAGACGGGGGCGGCCGTGCTCGTGATTTTGCTCGCGACGGTGCTGGTGACGTTGACGACCGTCGAGTTGTTGGCGAGAAACGTTGCGGGTATCACCGACCGGTTCGGGTCGCTTCTGGCCGCCGGTGCCAGCATCTGTGGCGTCTCGGCCGTCGTCGCCGTTGGCACCAGCGTTCGCGCCAACGAGAGTCAGATCGCCTACGCCGCCGGCATCGTCCTCCTGATGGACGCGATCACGCTCGTCGTGTATCCGCTGGTCGGGAGCTACCTCGAGTTACCCGACGTCGTTTTCGGCGTCTGGGCTGGCGTGAGTATGCTCTCAACCAGTCCGGTCGTCGCGGTCGGCTTCGCTTACTCGGAAGTCGCCGGTCAGTGGGCGACGATCACGAAACTCGCACGAAACGTGCTCATCGGCGCGGTCGTTCTCGGGTACGCCAGCTACTACGCGCGAAGCGACGCGGACGGTTCGGTCACCATCCGAACCCTCTGGGAGACGTTTCCGAAATTCGTCGTCGGCTTTCTCGTCGTGGTCGGGCTGGCGAGCTTCGGGGCGTTTTCGTCGTCACAGCAGGCGTTCATCTCGAGCGCCGTCGACTGGCTGTTCTTACTCGCGTTCGTCGGCCTGGGAACGGCGATTCGAACGGCCGACCTCAGACGACTCGGCCCCGGACCCGTGCTCGTCGTCGTGGCCGCACTCACCGTCGCGAGCGTGTTCTCACTCGGTGTCACACTCGCGGTACTGTAACGCTCCAGACCGGTCCCGCCCCCCGGCAGACGATAACGTTTTTTGATCGGCACCCGTCTGTGGCGGTCACCACCGATGGTCACCGTACTCACCGCCGGACACATCAACTGGGACGTCACCCTCCGCGTCGACCAGTTTCCGGAACCCGACGGGGAAGTAGCGATTCGCTCGCGCCAGCAATCCGGCGGCGGCAGTGCAGCCAACGTCGCAGTCGCCTGTAGCGCACTCGAGGTCGATACCGGCCTTATCGGGAGCGTCGGCGACGACGATACCGGATTGCTCGCTAGACGCGAACTCGAGGACGCCGCGGTCGACATCGATGGCGTCCGTATCGTCGAAGACGCCGAAACCGCCGTAAAATACATCGTCGTCGACGACGCGGGCGAGGTTGCCTTGCTGGGAAACGACGGCGTGAACGAAGCCGTGGGGCCTGAAGACCTGAATCCCGAGCGAATCGATGCTGCCGACCACGTCCACCTGACGAGCCAGCGTCCCGATACTGCGGGGCGACTCGCCCAGTTGGCAAGCGAGAGCGACGCGACCGTCAGCGTCGACCCGGGCCGGCGGCTGGCCGAGCGCGATTACAGTACGGCCCTCGAGCACGCGGATATCATCTTTCTGACCGACAGGGAAGCCGAATCCGTCCTCGAGTCGTCGTACCCGGCCTCGACGTACAACGACCGCCTGGTCGTCATCAAATACGGTGGCGACGGAGCCGAGATTCACTCCCCCGGCGGCTCGATTCGCCATCCCGGCTTCGACATCGATCCCGTCGACACGACGGGAGCCGGCGACGCCTTCGCCGCTGGCTTTATCGCAACCTCGTTAGGAACCGACGACCTCGAGGCCGTCCTCGAGTTCGCCAACGCCTGTGGTGCGCTCGCGGCGAGTGCGGAGGGGGCCAGAATTACGCCCACTGCTGCCACCGTCGAGGCGTTTCTCGAAGAACAAACGCTCGAATAGGGTTGTAAACGGCCGAAGAACCTGGCGAAAGCGAGGTAAACAGACCGACACGATATTCTCACAGCGTGTTGTCTGACGGCAGTTATATACCGCCGCCCGTTGGCCACTCAGGTACCGTCACTGAGAGACATGACAGATGGAACGATTTCAGACGTTCGGGGCGGGGGCACTGAACGTCATTACTGCGTTCGATACGAACGCGCCGATACAGAGCCGATCAGTGTCGCAACAGCAACCGCGTTAGCGATCTTCACCGACGAGGACGTCACGCAGCCGTCGACACGGCTGTACGACCTCGTCGATCCCGAAGCACTCGACGCGCTGTTTGCCGACAGAGAGAACGGGCTACCACGACCAACCGGGCAGGTGACGTTACGACTCTCCCAGCCACAAGCACGCGTCGTCATTACCGACTCGACTATTACGGTCGAACCGAGAGACACGGCGACGGAACCGTACAACCCATCGAACTCGAGTGAATCCCGACTCGAGGGAGATACGTTCGGCCGTCCACACCGGTAACTCCTCACTCGACTCGTCAATCGGGGCGACCCAATACGAAGCAAGCGAGCGAACGGATGACGAAGCAAGCGACCGGGTCGCTCGAAGTACCAGCCTCGAGCGTCGAACGCGACCTTTTTCCTGATACCCCGAAAAGGGCGACCATGGCTATGCAACCGCACTTGCTCGTCGACGACGGTGACGTACACGATATCGCACTCATTCCGGGCGACCCCGGACGAGTCGACCGTATCGCGAGTCACTGTGACAGCGCCGAAACCGTCGCCGAAAACCGCGAGTACAAAGTCGTCAACGCCACCTACGACGACCGGGACCTGACGATCTGTTCGACCGGTATCGGCTGTCCATCCGCCGCAATCGCCATCGAAGAGCTCGCCAACGTCGGCGTCGAGACGTTCATTCGTGTCGGCACAACCGGGGCGCTGCAGGCCGATATCGAAATCGGCGACATGATCGTCGCGACGGGCGCAGCCAAAAACGAGGGAACCTCGAAACGCTACGAAGCCGTCGAGTATCCCGCCGTCCCCGACTACCACGTCCTCTCGGGGTTGGTCGACGCCGCCGAAGCACGCGACGAGATGGTCCACGTCGGTCCCATCGCCAGCGACGACGCCTACTACGCCGAGACCGACGAGTACGTCGAGGACTGGGAAGCCGCCGGCCTCCTGTCGGTCGAGATGGAAGCCGCCGCGGTCTTCTCGCTCACCCGTCGAAAGGGACTGCGCGCCGGCGCGATCTGTACCGTCGACGGCAACCTCGTGAAAGGCACCCAAAAAGGCACCGACACCGAAGACGACGAACTGCCCGAGAAGGCGAAAAACAACGTCGCTCGAGCGATCGATATCGCCCTCGAGGCCACGACGAAACTGTAGGCGACGGTTAAACGCACTCGAGGACTGAGGAGAGGGTGTCGCACTCGAGGGCAGTAGCTCGCCCCTATTCGGTCGGTGAGCCACGAACGATTATGGGCCCCTTCGTGGTACGACGGGGGTATGTCCCCGACTGACAGGCGGCCCAACGTCGTTCTGATACACAGCCACGATCTCGGCCAGTACCTGGGCTGTTACGGCGTCGACGTCGAAACGCCCGCCATCGACAGACTCGCCGAGAAGGGCACTCGCTTCGAGAATCACTTCGTGACTGCGCCGCAGTGTTCGCCCTCTCGGGGGAGTCTCATGACTGGCCGCTACCCCCACGTCAACGGGTTGATGGGGTTGGCTCACGGCGACTGGGAACTCCACGAAAACGAGCGGATTCTCCCACACTATCTCGACGAGAACGGCTACGAGACCCACCTGTTCGGCCTCCAGCACATCAGCCAGGATACAGACCGGCTTGGCTACGAGTACGTCCACTCGGAGGGAAACCTGTATCCGGGCGTTTCACCCTCGGTCCACCAGGCCAATCGCGCTCGAAACGTCGCTGATGTCCTCACGACGTTCTTCGACCGCGGTGCCTTCGATTCCCCCTTCTTCGCGAGCGTCGGCTTCTTCGAGTTACACCGGGTGGAAGCCGACAACGGTCGTTTCGGGTTCGACGCCGACTACTACGACACCGACGAGCCAGACGGGATATATCCGCTGCCGTATCTCCCCGACCGACGCGGTATCCGCCACGACCTCGCCGAGATGCGGGGCATGGTGTACGCCGTCGACGACGCCATCGAAACCATCGTCGAAAGCCTCGAGCGAACCGACCTCGCCGAAGACACGCTGGTCATCTTCACGACCGAACACGGCATCGCCTTCCCGCGAGCGAAGGGGTCCTGTTACGACGCCGGCCTCGAGGGCGTACTCATCTGGCGTGGTCCGGGCGTCGAGTCCGGGCAGGTCCGAACCGAACTCGTGAGCAACGTCGACGTGTTACCGACGCTCCTGGAGTACCTCGGGATCGATCCACCAGGGTCCAGCCCCGATTTCGATGGTCGAAGTTTCGAACCGCTGCTTACGGGCGAAGACGGTGCGTTCGACCCGCGAACGCGGGTTTTCGCCGAGATGACCTGGCACGATATGTACAACCCGGTCCGCGCGATTCGAACGGAACAGTACAAGTACATCCGAAACTTCTGGCACCTCCCGAAGGTGTATCTGACCAAAGACTGCTACGCGAGCGAAGCGGGTCGCGAAGTTCGCGAGACCTACGGCGCACCCACGCGAGCGTACGAAGAACTGTACGACCTTCACGAAGACCCGCAGGAAGCCGACAACGTGGCGTTCGAACCCCGGTATCGAGACCAACGAGACAGACTCGCCGGCGACCTCGAGGCCTGGATGCAAGCAACCGATGACCCGTTGCTCGAGGGACCGGTTCCGCCGGGCGATTACGACGAAATCCAGCCCTGGAGCGAGTGACAGTGCCGAGTATTGGTCCGAGATGCCTGCTACGTGCGTGCGAAAAGTGAGCCACTCACCGCGTGAGTTTCCACACCAGCGATCGAATTTTGTACCCGAGTGAGTTTTTTTGATAGCCGTTCCACGCGCCCATGCCACCCAACAGTGTCATCGACTCGTGGCCTTCGTCGTCCAAAATCGCCGTCGCCTTGCGAGCGACGATACCGGCCTTACAGACGACGACAACCGGACGGTCGCCGGGAATCTCGTCCAGTCGTCGGCGAAACGAATCCTCGTTGCCACGCTGGAGGTCCGAGTACACCGGCACGTTATAACTCCCCTCGATGTGCTCGCGTTCGAACGAGTCGGTCGGGCGAATGTCCAACACGAACGGGTCGCTCGAGTCCCGCTTCTCGTCGAATCGAGATGGGGTGATAGTGGCCATACTATACACTTGCCCTCGGCAACAAAAACGCTTCAGTTACCGGGTCGGCGTTGACTCCCCGAGTGCCCCCGCGACGGCTATTAGATAGCCAAGCCCCGCCTGCACCTGCGGATCTCGAAGCGCCTTGACCAGCCCAACCGGGCCAACGGGCTCGACAGCTTCCCGTTCGGCCTGGCCGAGACCGGCGAGCGTCCGTTCGATTCCCTGGCGGGTATCGGGATCCGATGCAGCATCAGCCAGTTCGCCGACCCCAGCCCCCGTCGCCGCGAGTGAGGTGACCATCTCGTCGTCGAGCGCATCGGTCGCCAGCGACGCCAGTTGTGCCAGTTCAGTGAGGTTCTCGAGGGTGCCGCTTTGCTGGAGTTCGACCAGCGTCTCGAGTGCGTCCGTAAGCTCACCCGCGTTCGTTCCGACCGCTGCGGCGAGCCCGACCGTTTCATCAGTCGCGATTTCGTCGGCGGATTCGGCGAGCGTCGATCCGGTGTCTGCGAGTTCGACGACCATGTCGTCGGTCAGGGCATTTTCGCCCAGCGAGAGGACGTCGAGGAGTTCGTTGACCGCGTCGAGTCGATCGACGAACTCGGCGACCGCCTCCGGGTTTTCCGCGATGGCCGCCTCGAGGGCATCCTGGTTCGTGTCGACAGCTGTCGAATCAGTCATCGTTAGAGGAGCCCCCGTGCGGTGAGCCAGTAGGATTCGTTATACGCGAGTTTTGCCCAGTGTAGTTTCTGAGACGGTTTCGCTGGCGACGGTGGGTTCTTGTAATCGAACTCGACGTAGGAAGCGGCGTCCATCCCCGTTTCGATGAAGCACAGGGTTTTGCCGTCATAGCGTGCCGTCGGGAGCTGGTCCCGAACCTCGCTCGCGAGACGGCGAGTGACCACGCCGGCCTGGTAGTGAGCGACGCTGCCTGCTTTGGGGACGCCGGTGGCGGCGGCATCACCGATCGCGTACACGTTCGCTGCCCCGTCTGCCTCGAGGGTGTGCTTGTCGACGTCCACCCAGCCACGGTCGCCCAACCCGGCCGATTCGATCAGCTCGCTCCCGCGGTGGGGTGGAATCCCGACGAGCAGGTCGTACTCGAGTTCGGACCCCTCCAGTGTGTGGAGAACGTCGGCTTCGGGGTCGACTTCCTCCGGGTTGAAGAACGTCTCGATGGAGATATCGCGCGACTCCATCAGGGGTTGTGCCCAATCGGCGATGTGTGGGTTCCCGTGGACGCGCTGAATCGGGTACGTGTACGTGATGTCGACGTCCTCGCGGAGGCCTCGCTTTCGGAACCAGTCGTCGGCCATGAAGACGAACTCGAGTGGTGCGGCCGGGCACATGTGCGGCGACCCGATGACGCTCAATACGAGATGCCCGTCCGTGAACGAGAGCAGTTCCTCGCGAAGGTCGGTCGCGCCCGATTCTCCGTAATAGTGATGACCCGCGTCAGCGAGACCGGGGATTTCCTCGGGCGCAAGCTGTGAGCCCGTCGCTAGTACGAGGTGATCGTACGACAACGACCGTTCGGTCACACCGAGGGCGAGCGTCCCGTTCTCGGTATCGATATCCGAGACGCGATCGATCCTGACGTCGACGGCGTCGTCGACCAGTTCTTCGAGCGGGCGTCGTGCGTCCTCGGGTTCACGGAGGCCGAAAGGAACGTACAGCCAGACCGGTTTGTAGATGTGGTCCGGTTCGTCGTTGATGAGCGTAACGCGAACGTCGTCACTGGCAATCTCCGCCCTGAGGTGGGTTGCCAACCCGTTCGCGAGGACGGCACCGCCCGTCCCGCCACCGACGATAACGATGTGTTCGCTCATGCCTTCTCCACGTAGAACTCGTAGTAATCCTCGAGTTCTTCGACTGCCAACAGTTCGTTACCCGCCTCTTCGGACCACTCCCTGACGTCTGTAAGCGACTGGTCGTTGTCGCTGAGCAGACAGACCACGTCACCGCTCTCGACGGTCCGAATTTTCCCGATGAGGTCCATTAGCGGTCCCGGGCAGGCAGCGCCGCGTGAATCGACAGTTTCGGTCGGCTCGATTTCGGTATCAGTCATGGGTACGACTGAACCTACTTCCTCGAGGTAGTTAGTATTGTGTGGTAATTCCAATATAGCAAGAACCATCTATCTAGTACCCTTCCAAACGTCGACTGATGAGTGAAACCGGACAACTGCAATCGGTTTCACGCATTCGTTCAGGTTTGGGAAGCCTCTCGTCGCGATCGATGGCGACTATCACTACCCACTCGAGCGGACGGCTAAACGCAGGACACAAATCACTGGCCCACACACTCGAGAGTATGTCCGAGTCGTTCGAGCAGATGGGAGCCATTTTACAGACACATATCGATACCGACCACGAGTTTCTCTCCTGGCTGGGGACGACCGTCGAGCACGTCGACTACGGCGAGATGACGATGGCGATACCCTACGACGAAAAGCTCACGAACACCCGGCCCGGCCGTGGCGACCACCGCCCGGATATCCACGGCGGCGTCGCTGCCACGCTCATCGACACCGTCGGTGGCCTCGTCTTCCACACCGACTTCGACAAGCCGACCGAGTCCGGTGCCGCGACCATCAACCTCAACGTCAACTACCTGCGCCCGGCGACGGGCGACCTCGAGGCGACGGCCACCATCGTGCGGGCCGGCCAGAGCGTCGGCGTCAGCGAGATCACCGTCGAAAGTACGACACCCGACGGCGAGACGACCGAGGTTGCGACCGGACAGGGCTCCTACCGGTTGTTCCGGGTCGACTGATACGGTTCTCGTGATTCTGTACTGCTAAGCACTCGAATCGACCGGTGATCGACGGGAAGAGACGACGACAATCCGATAACTGCGATGTAAGCACACCGACCTCGAGAAGCCGTCACCGGTCGCGACACCTGTGTATCAGGCTACCTGTTCTTTGGAACGAGCGACCGCGAGGCAGGCGAAAGCCACCGTGCTCGTTCGCCTGTACGAACGATCACGTCTGCGAGGCGAATCCGACCCACGCTCGTCACGAGGCTCGCATCCACCACGACCGGCGACCGACGTTCGATGGTCGTGCCTGCCTGAAGCGGCCGTTCGAGGCCCTCGAGGCCGACACCGCTGACCTGTACCTCGATTGAAGCCGTCTCGTCGAACCCGAACGCCCGGATTTCGGCCTCGAGGTCGGCCTCGACGGTCCCCACCGTCGCCTCGCCTGCCGTGAGCAGCGATTGCACCGAGCGAAACCCGTGGGTGAGTCCGATGTGACCCCGTCGTTCGGGACCGCCATCCGGGTCGACGACGAGGGTTCGCGTCTGTCGGCCGTAGTAGCCGGCGTTGCTCGCTTCAACGGTGAGAATCAGTGGCCGGTCAGTCGGCAGTGGTGCTGTCGGGTCGCCGTCTGTGACACCCCCGTTCGCCCCCGTCCAGACGACGGCACTCGAGACGGGACGACCACCAGCCTCGAGGACGCCCACCTCGAGCGCCGTTTCGAGACGGCCCGGGGTCGGAGACTCCTTCTCGAGCAGGGACATCGCCCGTTCGAGCCCGGCACGGACCGCCTCCTGTACACGTTCGATCGCGGCCAGTTCGGGCTCCGTTTTCCTGACTCGGAGTCGAGAGAGCACGTCACTCGAGGCGAGTTCGAACCCGGCCCGCTCGAGATACAGCGCGGCGTCGTGGGGGATGTGCGCCGGCGTCAAGAGTCGCAAGTTCCTCCCCGCGCCATCTATCTCAGCCTCGAGGAGGGATTCACCGAGCGTCTGTGATGGATGATCGCCACCGTCGCGTGGCGGCTTCGAAACGCTGTGCCACCGTTCGCCGTCGAAACCGACGGCGTACACCGTCCCATGCTGTACCCGCGTCGGGGACTCGAAGCGCTCGCCCTCGGGACACGACGCCCTGCACGCCCGGACGGCGAATCGAATCGTCGGGTCACCCAGCGTCCCGGCGTGGACGAACGCCGTTGCTCCACGCTCCTCGAGCACGTCTCGCAACCGCGTCGCTCGGACGGTATCAAAAACGGAACCGTTCCCCGAAGCACCGACCGACCGCTCGCTCACGCTTCGACTTCGGCCTCCTCGAGACGATCGGATTCGGGCTGTTGGGCCTGCTCGACCAGTTCCTCGAGGTCAGCACCTGTCTGGCGGTTGTTGAGCAAGACGTCGATCGGTAGCGTCGGCGCACCGTCGACCAGATTCTCGAGGAGGACGAGCCGTTCGCGGGCTCGAGACATACCGACGTAAAAGACGCGCCGTTCGTTGTCGGTGAGGACGGGAACGGGGGAGGTGGTCTTGGTGAACTCTTCGACGCCGGGGATGTCGGTCGGGTCGTCGACGGTCGCGACCATCTGCTCGACGACCTTCTCGGTGAGGTCGGTGCCGACGAAAACGTGGTCGGCCTCACGACCTTTCGCCGAGTGAATCGTTCCGACGCGAACGCGATCGGTCGGCATCCCCTGATAGGTGCCGATGGCGAAGTAGGCCTTGATCGACTTCTTCTGGAAGTTCGTCACCTTCCGCACCATGTCGGAGGCCGAAGCCGGGCCGGGGAGGAACGGCGCGTGGTCTCGAATGACGTCGGCCGGGATGAGCAGGTCCTCGAGGTCCTCGATGCCGGCTTCCTCCTGGCGGTCGTCAATTTCGTCGAACAGGGCGTCCCGTTCGTTGGTACCAAACGCCGAGTCCATCAGCATGTCGGCGAGTCGCCGAGCCTGCAGGCCGGTGACGTCGTCGTCGTTCTCGAGGGCTTCGATCGCTCGGACGTACTGGGTGAGTCGGTCGGTCCACATCCGCTGGTCGGTCAGCGCAGTGAAGGGAATCCCCTCGGTGATGAACTCATCGATGAACTGGAACATCTGGTAGCGTGCCCGAAACAGGAGCATGATCGTTCCGTCGCCTTCGACGAGCGTCTGGCGGACCATCCGGACGACATCGAGCATCGATCGGTTCTGGTAGGCTTCGACGAGCCCACCCTCTTTGCGGGGATTCAGGTCTTTATCCTGTCGAACGTCGATGTGGCGAATCTCCTGGTTGACCGCGTTGAGCACGTTCGATGGAAGTCGGTAGGAGTTCGGCAGGATGATGTCGTCGTCGACGCGTTCGTCGAGCAAGAGTGCCGGGTCGGCCCCCTGCCAGGAGTAGACGACCTGGTCGTCGTCGCCGGCGATCAACACGCGGTCGACGTGGGGTTTCCACTCCTCGTAGACGTCGTACTGTAGCGTCGTAATGTCCTGAAACTCGTCGATAACGAGGTAGTCGACGTTCGGCACGAGTGAGCGCTGTTTGACGCGCTCGAGCATGTCGGCGAAGCCGATTTTCCCTTCCTGGCCCTTGTAGTTGCGCCAGCCTCTGATCGCTTCGGGGACGTCGATTCGGTCGTCGTCCGAGGGCCATGTCGGCGTGTACTTGTTGCCTTCCTGCGCGTTCGGGTCGATTTCGGGCGGGAGTCGAACCTCTTCGACGTCCCACTGGAAGGGTACGTCGTACCAGTCGGCGACGTCACGACGGGTTCGCTGGAGCCACTGACTCGTCGCGATAATCTTGTTCCCGATGGTGGTCGACCGGGCCGTCCGGCGACCGGCCCCGCTGTACTCGTCTTCGTACTCGAGGCCGTACTCTTCACAGAAGGTCTCTTTGTCCTTTTCGCCGATGACGTCGCCGCGAGAAAGATCGAGAAGATCGTACGCTTTCGCGTGCATCGTACAGACGTTGCCCTGTAGCGCTCGAGGGTTTTCGTCGAGCCGCTCGGCGAGTCGTTCGCGAATTTCCTGTGCCGCTGCTCGAGTGTACGAGACGACCAGAATGTCCCGAAACGTGACGTCGTCTTGCTCCAGTATCTCTTCGACGTGATCGAGGAGAGCTGTTGTCTTCCCGCTGCCAGGACCGCCAAATAGACGGGTTACCTCCGTATCCGCCTCCGTCGTAGCCATTGTAGCGTATCAGGGCCGCGACTCTTATAAGTGACGTGGGTTTGGACCGGGAAATCCAACGGGAAAGAAGGCCGCCTTCGGACCGATTTCTGGACGGGAAATGGGGTCGTCGTCGATTCGACATTAGACCGTCTCCGTGTTCGTTGGAGTTATCGAGAGAACCACAATCGCCGTCAGGAATTGTTCCGTGGTGAGCGCGCCTGTCGAACCTCTGCACCGTCACGGATTTTGTCGGTGCACTGTGGACAGACACGCGGGTTGTCGACACCTCGAGGGGTGAACACTCTCGCATACGCGTCCGTCACGAACCCACCGCAGTTTTGACATTTGGGCATTGATGGTCCCTACGTCATCAGTGAGGAATAATCCGTAATAATTGTATCGACTAAAGAGGGCTGAAATTAGGGCCAACAGTCACACAATCCAGTATGTTTTGCAGTGAGTGATAGGGACAGTCGATCGTTAGCGGTGGTGCTCGAGGCCGCGAAAAAACTGGAAAAGTCGTTTCAGGGTCGTGGACGCCACCCACAGACGGTACAGGTTGTCGCGGACGTGTCGTGAAGGCCGCCACAGTCCGGACACTGTTTTTTGTTATAATCGCGTTCCCAACCTGTTCGTTCTACCGCGTGGCCGCGGTCTGCAAGGAACTGGTCGAACACGTCGTCACCGGCACCGTTGGGTGAAGATGCCATAGTCAATGTATAGCATACATCACACATAAAGGGTTGGGTAGTGACAACGAGTGTCACACAACGCAGGAGAATTGACCGTTCGGAACACCGATGATTCCCGCGAGTCGTCGTCATCGATTCCACACATCCGGCCTCAGGACCACCTGCTGATCGAAACGTCCGCGCACTTTTTGCCCCTCCCCGTGAAGTCCTCACTATGAGCGACCTTCGCCTCGATGCGACCCAACTGGACCGCTACTCGAGACACGTCATCATGGACGAAGTCGGTCCCGAGGGACAGAAACGGCTGCTCGAGGGGTCCGTTCTCGTCGTCGGTGCCGGCGGCCTCGGTTCCCCAGCGATTCAGTATCTGGCGGCGGCCGGCGTCGGCCACCTCGGCATCGTCGACGACGACGTCGTCGAGCGCTCGAACCTCCAGCGCCAGATCGTCCACGACGACGACGACGTCGGGCGGCCGAAAGTCGAGAGCGCGGCCGACTACGTTCACCGACTCAACCCGGACGTCGCCGTCGAAACGTACGAGACACGTCTCACCTCCGAAAACGTCGACGAACTGGCGGGCGAGTACGACGTCGTACTGGATGCGAGCGACAACTTCGCGACGCGATACCTGCTCAACGACTACTGCGTGCTCTCGGGGACCGCGTTGTCCCACGGCGCTATCTACCGCTTCGAAGGCCAGGTGACGACGATACCGAACCGTGAGGGAAGCGACGGCCCCTGTTACCGGTGTGTCTTCCCGGAAGCGCCCGAGCCCGGCACCGTTCCCGACTGTGCGACCACGGGCGTCCTCGGCGTCTTACCGGGTACGGTCGGCTGTATCCAGGCCACCGAAGTCGTCAAACTGCTACTCGAGCAAGGGGACGTCCTCGAGGGACGCCTGTTGCTCTACGATGCGATGGATATGAGTTTCGAGACGGTCGAACTCCAGCGCAACCCGAACTGCCCGGTCTGTGGCGACCAGCCGGCCATCGACTCCGTCAGCGACGTCAGTTACGAACACACCTGTACGATCGACGCCGATTGAATCCCGCTTTCGAGAGCTGAAGCGACAGCTTCGAGGGATGAGTCGCTACCCTCGAGGGTGAACGCCTGACGTTCGGCGGGAATCAGCAGCCTCCTGGACTGAACCGGCAGCCTCGAGGGGTGACCCCACAGTTAATTTCCGCTGAAGCCAAGCGACGAGTATGAACCGAATCGGTATCGTCGGGGCCGGTGCGGCGGCCGCCGCTGCAGCCTACACCGTCTCAACACAGTACCCGGGGGCGACGATCACCGTGCTCGAGAAATCCCGCGGCGTCTGTGGTCGGGCGGCGACCCGCCGAAAGAACGACTGCGTCTACGACTACGGTGCAAACTATCTGAAAGCCGACGACGACCGAGTCACCGACCTCGTAACGAACACCCTCGAGACCGACGGCCTGGCCGACATCGACGAACCGATCTGGACGTTCGACCAGGACGGCACGGTCGAACCGGGACGCGAGAGCGACAGCCACAAGTGGAGCTACGACGCCGGACTGACACAGATCGCGAAGCGACTGTTCGCTCGAGCGGGGGCAACGATACATCGGGAAACCCGTGTCGAAACGCTCCGCCGCGACAGCGAACGCTGGCACCTCGAGGATGTAGACGGTGACGAGTGGGGGCCGTTCGACGTGTTGCTTTTGAACCCGCCAGCGCCACAGACGGCAGCGCTGCTCGAGCGTGCCGACTGGGCGAGCGAGAATCGTCGTCCATTGCAGGACGCCGTCGCAGCCGTCCCCTATCGAAGCGTGATAACCGTCGTCGCTCACTATCCGTTCGAACTCGACGTTCCGTACTACGCCCTGGTCAACACCGACAAGGCACACGATATCGGCTGGGTCGCCCGCGAGGAGTGCAAAGCCGGCCACGTCCCCGATGGTGAATCACTGCTGGTCATCCAGGCCGGCAACGAGTGGTCGAAAGCACAGTACGACGCGCCGCGCGAGGACAATCTTCGGACGCTCATCGAGGGCACCGCCGCACTGCTCGAGGACGAGCGCCTGACCGACCCCGACTGGACGGATTACCAGGGCTGGCGGTACGCCTTACCCGAGGGCGGTGTCTCGAGAGCCCCACTGGAAGCCGCCGAAGCTGACGGCCTGTACCTCCTCGGGGACTGGGTTGCCGGCGAGGGGCGACTTCACGCCGCGATCGCCAACGGCCTCGAGGTTGGAGAGCGGGTCGCGAGCGATCTGGAAAGCAGTGCGTAAGCCCCCTTTGGACCGGTGAAGGACACCCTTTTTGGAGGAAGCTGTCTCGAGCAGGATGACCGAACGGCAACTCACAGGACGAATCGGTCGTAGAGCGCGTTGAACACGATCATGACGGCGAGCAACGCAGCCATCACGGCCGCCGTCGTCACCATCGATTCAGATGAGAGGTAGACGACAGAGCCAATCACGAGCAAGAAGACGCCAGCGCCGGCGGCAGCCGCTCCCGAGCCATTGCGTCCCGAGGTACTGCTCGAGCCGAGTTCGGAAATCTCCATGCTGCGCCTACCAGTTGTGGAAATATATAGATTTGTGTCATTACGGCCAGCCGTGCCGACGCTGGATCTCGGCAATCTCACAACCGCAGACACTCTACAGCCACACAACCGCTGGTGGTATCCAATACTGGACGGAGCCCTCGCTCGAGAGGTGAGAACGAAGGTATCGTTCCACCACAACAGCCTCTATATGCCGTGTCACCTAATCGGACGTCATGACAGACGCCGAGGAGGGCTTCATCAAACGTGCAATCGAACTCGCCGAAGAAGCCGTCGAAAACGGGAACACGCCCTTTGGCTCACTCCTCGAGATCGACGGCGAGGTGATTCGCGAGGCCCGCAATCGAACGCTCACCGACGACGATATCTCCGCCCACCCGGAGTTCGTCCTCGCGCGCTGGGCAGCCAGCGAACTCGAGCCCGACGACCGAGCGGCGTGTACGATGTATACGAGCACCGAACCCTGTCCGATGTGTGCCGCAGCCCTCCACTACGCGGGGCTCGGCCGGGTCGTCTACAGCGTCGAGGGGACGTCGCTCGCAGCGCTTCGTGACGGTGGCGTCATCACGATACCATGCGCTGAAGTGATCGAACGAGGCAACGGTGACACAGTCGTCGATGGCCCCGTCCTCGAGGACGAAGGCCTCGCCGTGCACGAATCGTTTTATCGAGACGAATAGGGACTCCAGGAACTACAGAGGCGGGTCGGGACCCAAGAAGTTAGCTCGAAAACTCCTCGCGTTCGGCGACCTGTACCTGCGTCTCGCCGTCGTCGACGACCACGCGAACGTCGCCATCGACGGTTTCGGTTCGGATCTCGAGCGGGCCGACCGAGACACGGTCACCGACCGACGGAATCGCGGCCTCGCCCACCGTCTCACCGTCTCGAGTGACTTGCATCGAGACCTCCTCGCCCGGAACCACCGTTAGCTCGTGGCCGTCGAGACGGACGTTCGCGGTCGACGGCTCGGAGGCGAACGACCGGGTGGTCTCGCCGTCCAGTTCGAGGTCGACGACGTAGGCGGTGTCGTTGCCGACGACGTTCCAGCCGTGCCGGTCGACCGCAATCGTTTCCCGCCAACCGAAGCCGCCGACGTGGACGGTATCGTTGCCCTCGTGGGCGAGCACCTCCTCGCGGACGGCGACCGTCCAGAGCTGTCTGTCCTCGCTAACGACGATGACGCCACTCTGTTGACTCGAAAAGAGTTCGTCGTCCCCGAAGTCGACGGCGGGCGTCTGGCCGCTGGTCGCGTTCTCGGCGTAACTCACCGCGTAATCGCCAGCCCTGACCTCGCCGGCGGGCACCGTTCCGTCATCGACGACGCCCAGACTCAGCGGGAGACTGGGTGCGGCGACCAGCACCGTAAACACCAGCAGGCAGACAGTGACCGTCTGTCGTCGCGTGACCGGCCCCGAACCTGGCCGGAGTCGGTCGGGGAACACAGCCACTACCGCCGGGACCCCGAACAGAAACACGAAAAAGGCGGCGACGCCAGCGACGGGGACGACGGGCGTCTCCGACGCGAAGGCCCCGACGACCGTCCCGGCAAATACGAGTCCCAGGAAGACCAGCCAGAACGCGCCCACCTGTCGCCTCGAGGGAACCCGGGACGCACTCGAGAAGATTCGCGGCAGGGGCCGAGTACTTCCCGTGACGGCGAGCGTAATCCCAATAGCCAACAGAAACACGAGGACGACGCCAGCGCCACGATAGAGGACGAACGTGTCCTCTCCACCCGGAAACGCGAGCAACCAGAGCGACTGCGCCAGGCCAAAGAGGACCGTCGCCCCGAAGAGTCGCCCGGCGGACGGTCTCGGTTGTTGCCGGTCGGTTCGGACGGCGAGCAATCCGATTGCCAGGAGCACGCCTAGCAGAAAGCCGAGCATGTGGGCCTGAAACCCGATTCCCGCCCAGCCTGGGGGCGACGGTGGTCCAGTCTCGATACCTGCGCGGACGATAGGTGTGTTGAGCGCGGTCAACACCGTACTCAGTGCCGCGCTCGCGGCGACACCAACTACCGTCGCGAGGGGGTAGGTGACGAGTGCAAAGCCAGCGATAGCGAATACGGCACCGGAAAAGCCGAGCCCCGGCCCCATCGAGAACGTCGAGGTCAGGAGAGCCATCCCCAGCAGTGCGCCGGGGAAGACGACGAGGGCGCGGATCCACGGTCGTTGCAAGATGCCCGCGGCTCGAGCGCCCGTACCCCCATCAACGCCTGTTACACCTTCGTTGGCTCCCCCTCTGTCCGCCTCAGCTTCATCCCCTGCCCCATCCGTCCGAAGCGGCGGTCGACCGGTTTCGGAACCGGCCATCGAGTCGTCAATCGTTCCGGTACCTACCCCCTCGTCGCTCGAGCGACCGGTCTCTTCGTCGTTCTCACCGTCAGCGTCGTCTCGAGGCGAAAAGTGCCCCCAGGCGTACTCGGCGATGGGAGCCAACACGAGCGTCGCCGACATGTTCGAGAGGATGTGTGCGACCGAGCCGTGAGCGATACCCGCCGTGAGGACGCCCGTCGGGTAGAAGTACGACCAGGTGACGTACGGATAGATGAGCGGGTCGTTCCAGTTTCGAAGACCCCCCTGTGCGAACAGATAGAACGCGACGACGACCGCGACGGTCACCAGGGTTCCCCACGGAACGCCATACAGAAAGCGACGCTCGAGGTGCGCTCGACACCGGTCGCGCGTTTCGCTGGCGAAAAACCAGCCGAAGGCGAGCGCGGCGACGAGCGTCACGAACAAGACGGCCTGTGTCGGCGTCACCATCATTGGCTGCAGTTGGGTGAAGATTTACTTAAACTGTCGGTCTGACAATGGGTCGTCACTCCGGGGGGTGGTCGAGTGGGTAATCAGCGAACCGAGACGAAAATGTATCTCGAGGAGTCGCCGAGCTAGCACTACACAGCCTCGAGTGGTCACCGCTCCGTCGTCGAGTGGTCACTGCTCTGTTGGTACCACGTCTGTGAGCGCGCGTCGCATCCGCGGCGAGAGCCACTCGCGGTCGTCGTCCGACTCGACGCCAGCAGCAGGCACGCCGTCGAACGCCGGTGATCGCAACGATTCGGGGAGGTATCGGTCGTAGACCGGCAGTCGCTCGCGAAGCGGGACGCCCGCCGCCTCGGCGATTGACTCGAGTTCGCGCAGTCCGGGCCAGGCGTAATCCGGGTTGATGTGGTCGTCGGTGATCGGCGACACGCCGCCGAGGTCGTCGATGCCGCAGTCGACCAACTCGCCCGCGGGCGCGAGATTCGGCGGGACCTGCACCGAAATGGAGTCGGGAAGCGCGACGCGAGCCATGGCCGTCACCCGCCGCAGCGTCTCGAGGTCCGGGCCTCCTGCCGTCCAGCGCTCGTTGTTCGCGACCGGCTGGACGATAACCTCCTGAATGTGATCGTAGCGCTCGTGCATCTCACGGATGGCGAGCAGGCTCTCGGCTCGGTCGCGCCAGGATTCGCCGATGCCGACGAGGATGCCGGTGGTGAAGGCGACGTCCAGTTCACCCGCGTTCTGGATAGTCCGCAGGCGCTGACCGGGGACCTTCTGCCGAGGGCCCGCGTGTGCCGCCACGTCGGCCGTCGTCTCGAGCATCACCCCCATGCTGGCGTTGACGTCGGCGACAGTCGCCATCTGCTCGTGCGTCTGATCGCCCGGATTGGCGTGCGGGAGCAACCCCTCCTCGAGCGCGACCGCGCAGGCGTCGCGCAGATAGGTGTGAATCGAGTCGTGGCCCCAGGCCTCGAGCTGGTCGTACAGCTCGGTGTAGCGCTCGTCCGGGTCGTCTCCGAACGTGAACAGTGCCTCCGTACAGCCGGCGTCAGCCCCAGTCCGGCAGATATCGCGAACCTCCTCGAGCGAGAGCAAGGAGGCGTCTCCCGGCGGGTCGAAGTAGGTGCAGTAGGTGCAGGTGTACCGGCAGGCGGTCGTTAGCGGGATAAAGACGTTCTTGCAGTACGTGAGTGCCGGAGCCGGGTCGACGTCCGCGGGCGTCACCTCGAGCAGTTTGTCGATGGTCTCGTCGTCGATTGCGATATCGACGTCGTAGGTCTCGGCGCCGGGTATCATTATCTCGAGAGAGTTGTCCGCAGCGTCAATAGCCTGTCGGACGGTCCCTACGAACGGCGTATACGGTTCGTTATCGCGGTCAGGGCCGACCCGGTCCGTCACTGACCACTACTCAGTGACACTGATTCCTATCAGGGGAGCAAAAACTGTACGGCAGCAGGGAACCGCCGTGCCCAGGCCGTCTCGCGGTGTCGACCACCTTCGTCGACGCGGAATCGCAACGAGGGCTCGTGCCGGTTGGACTCGAGTAGCGCTGCCGTCGCTTTTGCGTCCTCGAGGTAGGCCGCGTTCAGGTCGTCGTCCTCGAGACTCTCGCTGTCGCCAACGTCCATGTAGATCCGACCCGACCGTGATGGCTGGGCCTCCAGATAGTCGAACCACGCCTCATCGTTCCACCAGAACGCCGGACTCAAGGCGCCTACACAACCGACGCGTTCTGGGTACTCGAAGTAGCCGTAGAGACTGACGAGACCGCCGAGGGAGGAACCCGCCAGCCCGGTCGTCTCGCGTTCGGGTTTCGTCCGCAGGGTGGCGTCGACCGCCGGTTTCAGAGAGGCGAGCAGCCACTCGAGATAGTCGTCTGCCCCGCCGCCACCGTACTCGGAGTGTGGCCACGGCGTGTACTCCAGGCGGCGGTCGTCGCCGGCGTTCGGGACGCCGATAACGATTGCTTCGTACCCGTCCGCAGCGAGGCGCTCCATCGTCTCGTCGACGCGACACTCCCCGCTATAGCTCATGGCCTCGTCGAACAGGTTTTGCCCGTCGTGCATGTAGACGACCGGATACTGGCGCTCGCCCGTTTCGTACGACGGCGGCAGATACGCAACCACCCGTCTCGAGGACTCGAGCAGCGGCGAGTTCACTTCGTTCGAGACGCGAACGTCTCCTACCACCTGCTCGCCGTCGGTCAGGTCGTACGGTCGCCACTCGAGGTCGAGGGTGTTCGCGTGGTTCGACATCGCTTCGCCTCGACAGTGGCCGGTAACACGCCAAAAAGCTGCGGATACCATCGGACAGGCGGTCGTCGGTTCTCAGCGTGTCCGTTCGGTTCGTCGTGGCACGGAACGCCAGTTCGAACCACTCACCGCCGGTGGCGAGTTAGTCACGAGCCAGTCGAACTCGACCCTCGGTCGTCTCGAGGTGAAACCCCTGTGCCTCGAGTGTGGCCTTCGACCGCGAGTCGCTGTGGAGCCACACCTCGACCAGGTCTTCGGGTTCGTCGATATCCGTCGCCAGGCGAAACGAGTCGACAGTCTCGAGGGACGCACCGACCGCCCGAGCGCCCTGGCGATGGTCCAGATACGACGCCCCGTGGTAATCCACCCGAAACGCGGGGTGACGAACGACCATTGCGTTCGTGCCCCCGCCCCGACCCGGCGCGATGACGACGTCGCCGCTGGCGTCGAACAGTTCCTCGAGCGCGCCCGGCGTCGCGAGTGCGAGGTCTGTCATGACGATGGCGACCGATTCCGCACTCACCTCGAGGAGTGCGTTCACCGCCGGCGACAGCGGCCGGTCGTCGACCTCGACCGCGTACTCACCACCGGTCGCCGCCTCGAGTTCCCGCCTCGTCGCCGCGGAGAGAGGTGCCGTCGCGAGAATCGTCGGCGAGTTACCGGTGGCCACCACGGCCCCACAGACGTCCGCGAGCATCGCTCGAGCTAACGCCCGGCGTTCCTCGAGCGAGAGGACGGGCTCGAGACGTGATTTCGGCGTCCGGCCGGCGAAGGGAACGACGACCTGCATTCGAGGGAGATTGCCAGTAAACGGGCAAAAGGACATCGGAGTCGATGGCGCCCTGGATGGGCTGGCCGGAGTGGCCGGCTACTGATAGCGGCGACTCTCGAGCGGCCGCAGCCCCCTTATTCGGTTTCGAAGACGATGCGACCACTATGATTTGATATACGTATTAATTTACTATTGTTTTGCGAGTATACGCACCAGCCTCGAGACAGCGAATCCGACCGAGAAAGTAGCCACGTCAGCGGGGCTCGACATCGCGTCGCTCACATCCGCTAGAGATCGGGCCCGACCCCGTGTTCGCCCCCTCGAGACGGTTAGAACAGCGGCTCGAGTTCGTCCTCGTCGTCTTCGACCAGGCTCTCGAGGTTTTGTTGGCTCTCCGATTGGATGTCTTCCATGTTGTCCTGGGCTTCGATTGCCACCTGCTGGAGGCGCTTGATTCGCGGGACGTTCGTCACGCCCGAGAGCAAGATTGCCGCGGACACTTCGGGCACCTGCCGGGGGAAGTCACCGCCGCGCACTTCCATACTGCCGGTTTCCTCCTCGAGCCACTTCCGTCCGCGCTCGATTCCTTTCCGGTTCAGGTACTCGCTGGGACCGGAGAGGACGAGCAGCGCGCGCTCTGCGCCATCGATCTCACAGGGCAGTGTGAGGCGGCCGAGTGCGGCTTTCCGAACCAGACTGGTGATTCGGTTGGTCGTGTTGGCCGCGTCCAGGCCGTCGTCGCCGCCGCCACCGCCGCCGGTGAATCGCGAGAGCAGGCCGCCGCTGGTGTTGAGTTCGACCTCCTCGGAGGCGTAGCCGACCGTCGAGACGCCACCGCCCGAGAGTGTGTTGATGATTTCAGAGGAGTCGACCACGCTTTCGGCGACTTCCTGGCCTTCGCCGACCTCGCCTGCGCCGAACAGCACGCCGAACCGGCGGACGATCTCTTCGTTGATCTGAGCGTACCCGCCTTCGACTGACTCACCGGTCTGTCGCCAGGAGTCGTTGTCGAAGACGAGCAGGTTGTCGACCTCACGGACGAACGTCTGGAACGAGCGGGCGGCGTTCAGCGTGTAGATGCCACCTTCGTCCGTGCCCGGCAGGATGCCGAGGCCGTAGACGGGAATCGTGTAGATTCGTTTGAGGTGTTTAGCGAGGACGGGTGCACCGCCGGAACCGGTACCACCACCCATCCCAGCCACGACGAGGAACGCGTCCACTTCGTGGGTCGGAATCGAGTCGACGGCGTTTTGCACCTCGTCGATGTCCTCCTCGGCGATTTCCGCGCCGAGTTCGTTGTCCGCACCGACGCCGTGGCCCTTCACGCGGGCCTGGCCGATGAGGATGCGATTCTCCTGGGGGATATTGGTCAGACCCATGAGATCCGCTTTCGCGGAGTTCACAGCGATCGCCGCACGGACGATTCCGCTGTTGGTTCGGTCGTCGTAATCGAGGAATCGATCGACGACCTTCCCACCGGCCTGTCCGAAACCGATCATCGCCAGCTTCATTGTTAATAGGGGGCTCCGTTGACTCGAAAACAGACCGATGAGGGATATAAACTTTGTGATGGGGTGAATGTCACTCAGCCCAGAATAACCCCGAAATCACCAGACACGCGTACGTCGGTTTCAGCCTAGAGCGGGGGAGATGGCATCGGCCCACAGGTTACTCAGTTGACCTTTATACACCTCACTCGAGCGTGTCATCGGCAACTGTCTCTCTGGATGTTGTTGTGAGCACGTTCATCATCGCTTTCACTGTAGTGAAGCGGGTCCACCGTCGTTCTCACTGTCTCGCAATTACTGCCGCGTTTTAACAGGGTGGCCGACCGAGGTTCCCGTATGACAGACACGACAACGCACCTCGAGGAAATCCCGTCCGACGCCGAAATTTCGAACGCGGCGAGCTATCGTCCCATCGAAGACATCGCCCGCGATCTGGGTCTCGAGACGGACGAAATCGAACGGCTGGGGTCGACGAAAGCCAAGGTGACCCACGACGCGATCCAGCGGCACACAGCGGAGTCACGGGACGGCAAACTCATCCTCGTCACTGCAATGACGCCGACTCGCGCCGGTGAGGGGAAAACCGTCACCACCGTCGGGCTTGGACAGGGGCTCGGCAAACTGGGCGAGGACGGACTCGTCGCCGTCCGACAGCCCTCCCTCGGCCCAATATTCGGTATCAAAGGCGGCGCAGCGGGTGGCGGCTACAGCCAGGTCATCCCGATGGACGACATCAACGTCCACTTCACGGGCGATATCCACGCGATTACCGTCGCTCACAATCTCATCGCCGCGATGGTCGACAACCACCTCCACCAGGACCAGGAGCCCCGTATCGACCCGGGCGAGGTCGTCTGGCCTCGAGCCCTGGACATGAACGACCGGGCGCTCCGAAACGTCGTCGTCGGCCTCGGCGGGTCGGTCAACGGCGTCCCCCGAGAATCGGAGTTTCTCATCACGGCCGCCTCGGAACTCATGGCCGTCGTCGGGATGGCGACCGATATCCCCGACCTCAAAACACGCGTCGGCCGCGTGATCGTCGCCCACGACGTCGACGGCGAACCCGTCACGGTCGACGACCTCGGGGCAACCGGTGCCGTCGCCGCCGTCCTCCGGGACGCGATCCGACCGAACCTCGTCCAGACGCTCGAGGGCACGCCGGCGTTCATCCACGGTGGCCCCTTCGCGAACATCGCCCACGGGACCAACACCATCGTCGCCGACCAGATCGGACTCTCGCTCGCCGATTACGTCGTCACCGAAGCCGGCTTCGGGGCCGACCTCGGGGCCGAGAAGTTCTTCGATATCGTCTCGAGACACGACCTCGAGCCGGATGCCGTCGTCCTCGTCGTAACCGTCCGTGCGCTGAAACACCACGGGGAACACGTACTCGAAAGCGAGGACGCGCTCGACGAAGCGGTGACTCCCGGTGACCGCTCGCTCGAGGCGCTCGAGGCCGGTTTCGCCAACCTCGACCACCACCTGGACGTCCTCGAGCACGTCGGCTTCGACCCCGTCGTGGCGATCAACCGCTTCCCCGACGACAGCGAGGCCGACCTCGAGGCCGTACGTGCCCACTGTCGAGAGCGCGGGGTGACGGCTGCCGTCTCCGACGTCTACCGCAACGGTGGCGAGGGTGGCGTCGAACTCGCCCGGGCCGCTCGCGATGCCGCCGACCGTGGCGCGCCCGACTTCGAGCCGCTGTACGACCTCGAGGACAGTCTCGAAGCGAAACTCGAGACGGTCGCCACCGAGGTGTACGGCGCGGACGGCGTCGACTTCACGAAGGGAGCGCGGTCCGACCTCGAAGAACTGGCCGAACAGGGCTTTGCCGACCTGCCGGTGTGCATTTCGAAGGTGCCGTCCTCGCTGTCGGACGATCCGACGGCACTCGGCGTCCCCACCGACTGGACGCTCACCGTCCGTCGGCTCTACCCCTCTGCCGGGCCAGGGTTCGTCGTTGCCCTGACGGGCGACGTGATGACGATGCCCGGACTCCCGTCGGAGCCGGCAGCAAAGGAGATCGACGTGAAACCGGACGGGACGATTACCGGGCTGTAGCGTTTCAAAAGACCCGTCATCCGACAACGCCGCTGTTCGCACTCGATTACTGTGGACGGGTTCTCGAGGAATGGAGGAGCAAAGGGTTTCAGGCGGCTTCAGACTGCGTCGTGGGTTTCAGGCGGCTTCGGACTGCGCCGTGGGTTTCAGGCGGCTTCGGACTGCGCCGTGGGTTTCAGGCGGCTTCGGACTGCGCCGTAGGCTGCGTCGAAACCGACTCGGTCAGGCCGAGGTAGTCCTCGAGGGTTCGTAATTCGGCTTCGCTCTTGCCGAACACGGCGATATCGTTCTCCTCGACGGTGTTGTTCACTTTGAGTGACCGCGCCTGATCCGGGCCGAACGGAATGAACGGAATCGGGCCCGCCATGGTGAGGCCAAACTTCGCCAGAATCATCGGCACGGGGAGGACTTTGACCGGCCGACCGTCGGCCTTGTACGCCAGCTTCGCCACCTCCTTCATCGTGAGGACCTCCGGGCCACCGATTTCGTAGGACTTGCCGGCGTGGCGCTCGTCCTCGAAGGCGTCTGCCATCATGGGGACCAGATCGCCCACCCAGATGGGCTGGAACGGCGTTTTCCCGCCGCCCGGCAAGCCGGTGATGTACGGCGTGGTGAGCAGTTTCGTGAAGCCGACGAACTCGTCACCCTCGCCGAAGACGACCGAGGGGCAAAAGATCGTCCACTCGAGACTCGAGTCCTGAACGACCTCCTCGGCGAGGCCTTTCGTTCGAAGGTACTCCGTCGGTGCGTCGGGATCGACGCCGAGGCCGCTCATCTGGATGAACCGGGGCGTGTCGCCTTCTTCGGCGGCCCGGACGAGGTTTTTCGTCCCATCGAGGTGGACGCCCTCGTGCGTGAGACCACTCGGGGGGTCGAACAGCGGCGACAGCGCGACGAGATTGACCACGGCGTCGTGTGCGGCGACCGTCTCGGCGATGGAATCGTAGGCACCGACGTCACCGACGGCGGTCTCGACCCCCTCAGGGACCGAATCCGGGTCCGGGTTTCTCGAGAGGGCCGTTACCTCGTGGTCGCGGTCTCGGAGTTCTCGACACAGGTTCTGCCCGATGAAGCCAGTTCCGCCAGCGACCAGTACGTTCATGGATGTATACACGACGGCCACCCGGATATACGTATGACCTAACTCTGTTAGGGTTCTCGAGAAACGGCGACAGACAGACACATAAACCAGAACGGGTGATAACGTGATATGCTCGTCACGCTCGAGGGACTGGACGGCACCGGCAAGACGACGGTGTGGGAAGCCTTACACGATACGTATCCTGAAGCGACGTTCACCAGGGAACCTACCGCCGGCGAGACCGGTTCCTGGTACGGCGACGCCGTCTACCGTTCGATTCAGGATGACGACGCCGATTCGCTCGCGGAACTGTTTTTGTACACGGCCGACCACGCCGACCACCTCGCGCGGGTCGTCGAACCGGCGCTCGAGGCCGGCGACCTCGTGATCTCCGACCGATTCGCCGACTCGCGCTACGCCTATCAGGGAGCGACCCTGGAGGGTCGAGTCACCCGCCCGATGGAGTATATCGTCGGCATCCACCGCGCGTTCACCGTCGTTCCCGATCTGACGATTTACCTCGATCTCGATCCCGAGACGGCCGCCGCACGCGCCGGAGCGACCAACAAGTTCGAACACGCCGCCTATCTCTCACAGGTTCGAGCGAACTACGAGCGACTCATCGAGAACGAACCCGAGCGGTTCGTCCGCGTCGACGCCAGCCAATCGCCGGAGGAAGTCCTCGAGCGCGTCGAAACCGTGCTCGCCGACCGCCTCGAGCGCGAGTGAATCTGGCTCGAGAGAACGATGGGAGCGGTCAACGGGCTCGGAACGACGGTGAAAGGCAAAAAGTTCGACGTGGCGGCACCGTCGGAGCTTTCTACGTGAAACAGTGAGAGAGTCCCCCGCCGTTCACGGCGTTGACGAGAGAGTTTGCTCTCCTGAACCAACTCGGCATAGCCGAGACTCCAGGCGCGAGGAAAACCGGGCGTTCACGCCGAAGAGGATGTCATTCGACCGTATCCGGCAACTCCACGTCGTCAGGGTGGGGCATCCAGAACACGTCGATGGTGTAGCCGAGGATGACCGGCAAGGCGATGACGACGACGAACACCGCCTCTCTCGAGCCCAGGTCAGGGCCGAGGCCGAGCGCCCCCGAGAGGAACAACATCGAGGCAAAGAGAACGACCGGGATGGCGAAGGCGATGTAAACGAGCGCGCCCCAACTCGTCTCGAGGCGAAGCCTGAAGAAACGGGTCGCGACGGCCGCGAACAAGGTGTGCAAGCCGACCATGAGGAGCAGTCCTCCCGCGTCGACGAAAGCGTCCATACCTTCGATAGCAACCGAGCGTTCTTTTCGCTGTCGGAACCGGATGGGCTGTCCGAACGGTATGGGCAGTCCAAACAGCATGGGCTGTCCGAAGCTATAGTAGCCATCGAAAGTCACTGCACATCCTATCGCAAGACACCATCGTGGTAGGTGTGTAAATCGGTTCTATGGCTACGATAGTGTTCGGCACTCGAGCGGCGGTCGGCGTCGAGCCCTCGAGTGATGAAGTTCGACCGCGAACGAGCAACCGAGACCAGAACCACTTTCACGGCCGCGGTCGACCCCTCCGCCATGAAGCGAATTATCGGGGAACGGGACCTCGAGGAGACGCCGTTCAGCGAGGAGGACGCGCTGGCCGTCTACCGGGATATCGTTCGGACACGACGGTTCGACGAGCGAGCGGTCGCGCTGCAACGACGGGGTTGGATGAGTGGCTATCCGCCGTATAAGGGCCAGGAAGCGTCCCAGGTCGGAGCCGCCCACGCCCTCGCCGACGACGACTGGCTCGTGCCGACCTATCGGTCGAACGCGCTGCAGATCGCCCACGGGGTACCGATGAGCGACATCTTCCTCTTTCGACGCGGCCACCCCGAATTCACCTCCGACCACGAGTACAACGTGTTCCCACAGGCGGTGCCGATTGCGACGCAGATTCCACACGCCGCCGGACTGGGTATGGCCCGGAACTACCGTGGTGACGAACAGGCCGTGCTCTGTTATTTCGGCGACGGAGCCACGAGCGAGGGCGACTTCCACGAGGGTCTCAACTTCGCGGGCGTGTTCGACGCACCCGTCGTCTTCTTCTGTGAGAACAACGACTGGGCGATTTCGCTCCCGCGCGAGCGCCAGACCGCCAGTGCGACAATCGCCCAGAAAGCCGAGGCCTACGGCTTCGATGGGGTACAGGTCGACGGAAACGACCCGTTGGCGGTCCTCGAGACCACCCTGGAAGCCCTCGAATGCGCTCGAGACGGCGAGCCGGTGCTCGTCGAGAGCCTGACCTACCGGCAGGGAGCGCACACGACCAGCGACGACCCCACGCGCTATCGCGACGAGCGAGATGACCTCCCCGAGTGGCGGACCGCCGACCCGCTCGAGCGCTACGAAACCTATCTCCGCGCACAGGGAGTACTCGACGACGACCTCGTCGAAACGATCCGAGAAGACGTCGAAGCCGAACTCGAGGACGCTATCGAGGTGGCTGAAACGACACCAGCGCCCGAGCCCACGGACGTCTTCGACCCGGTCTACAGCGACCTGTCACCCCGACTGGCCGACCAGCGCGACTGGCTCGAGGGCTTCCTCGAAACGCACGACGTGCAGGAACTCGAGCACTGAGTGATCGGGCGGGAGGTGCTCGCTCGAGGAAACAAACGGTCTGGCCGGGAACCGGCGTTCGTCGTCCACGACGAACCCGGTGAGCCGGGGAAAGGTTGGGGCCCCGGCACAGTCACCGCGAGGGAGCGACGCGACCGAGCGGGCCGACGAACGACCGTCGGGAGTGAGGAGTGCTTTTGGTCCAGCTTTTGCCGAGCGTCGGGCTGTCGTGCAGCAGCTCGCTGCTGTCGACAGCCCGAGCGCAGGGCAAAAGGTGGGGGTTCTAGTCCATCGCGATGTACGTTTGCGTATCCTCGACGCCCTGAATCCCCTGAATACGTGTCGCCGCGATCTCTTTGACCGCTGCCGGCGTCTCGACGCGCGCTTTGGCGATGATGTCGACGTCGCCGGCGACGATGTGTGCCGATTCGACGCCCTCGATCTCCGCAATGTTTTCTTTCAGTCGATCCGCCTCGCCCGTATTCGCCTTGATCATCACGAATGCAGTAACCATCTCAGTGTCCTCCGTTGTGTGGGTCGCGTGGTTCGCTCGAGTGCGTACTGGAATCGGAACCGGTGCCCGCCTCGAGGCCGCCATCCGTCGCCATGTTTCGCGCCGGCTCGCCGACCAGAATCTGGCGGACGTCGCTCAACACGTCGAAATCCGCGAGAACGACCAGTCGGTCGCCAACCTCGAGTGATTCGTCGGCCGTCGGGATCGCGAGCGTGCCGTTTTCCTTTCCGAAGGCGAGCAACGTGGCGTCCGCGGGTAACTGGAGTTCGCTAATGGTGTACCCACGGACGGGTGCCTCGGGGGTGATGGTCAGTTCGACCACCTGCAGGTGCTGGGCAATATCGGCGATGGCCCGGATGGTGCCCCCGAGTAAGGCGTTTTTCGCGCCCATCGCACCCAGTCGCTCGGGATAGATCACCTCGTCGACCTCGTCGGCGTACTTGCGGTAAATCTCCTCGCGATAATCCTCGTCGATGCGCATGATCGTTCGACAGCCGTGATGTTTCCCGATCATACACGCCGCGAAGTTGACGTTCAGGTCGCTGGTGAGCGCCCCAAGCGCGTCGGCGTCGCTGATGCCTGCCTCCTCGAGTAAGGGCTCTCGAGCGCCATCGCCCTGGATGACCTCGAACTCCTGATTGCGGGCACGTCGTACCGCTGACTCGTCGCGTTCGATCAGCGTCACCTCGTGACCTTCCTCGCGCAGGACGCGAGCGGTCCGGAGGCCAACTCGACCGGCTCCGATGATGACAAACCGCATATCGGGGGATACGGTGCCACCCATGAATAATGTTACCCTGAAACATGGTTTTCGTTCACGCGAACACTGCTCGATCACCAGCGAAACGGGCAAAAGCTTTAGTCATGACAGAGAGTACCACACTGCGACGATGGTTCACGCGTTTATCATGGTGAAAACCGCCGCCGGAAAATCCGAGGGACTGCTCGCTGGCATCCGCGACCTCGAGCAGGTTTCGGACGCCCATATCGTCGCCGGGAACTACGATATCATCGCCGAGGTCGACGCCGAAGAGGTGTACGGCGTGCTCAAAGCAGCCTCCGGTGGAATACAGGGCCTCGAGGGTGTCACCGACACGAAAACGTACATCGCGATGGACTAGAACCCCCACCTTTTGCCCTGCGCTCGGGGCTGTCGACAGCAGCGAGCTGCTGCACGACAGCCCGACGCTCGGCAAAAGCTGGACCAAAAGCACTCCTCACTCCCGACGGTCGTTCGTCGGCCCGCTCGGTCGCGTCGCTCCCTCGCGGTGACTGTGCCGGGGCCCCAACCTTTCCCCGGCTCACCGGGTTCGTCGAGGCCGACGAACACCGGTTTCTCGGCCAGACCGTTTGCTTCCTCGAGCGAGCACCTCCCGTCCGATCACTCAGTGCTCGAGGCCAGTCCAACCGCCATCGTTCCTCACCACGAAAACGAGCTTTAGAACGGGTATGCGATAATAGCTATGGTGACAATATTAACTACGGTTTTTTAATTAAATAACTATTGAGACATTAGTCGGGTAGAGACAGCCCAGGTGACCGATACCCGTCGCGTCTGGAAATCGAATCGGACCCACCCACTCGAGGAGCGACGTAGCGACGGCCTACAGCGACGGCTCATTTCCGGCCGCAGCGTCCGTACCCGCCTGCTGTGCGGTGGCGAGCAGGGTTTCAGCGGGTCCGCGGTACGTATAGCCAGGAATTAACCCCTGTGCGTAGGTCCCTTCGACGTACTCGATGAGGACCTTGGCGTCCTCGACACCGGTTCGAGCGTCCCAGGCGACGTACTCGAGCGTCACTCGAACGTCCCCGGCCTCGGCGTCGTAGTCGACCGATGGCGGTTCGTACGTTCCCGTTTCGGCGACAGTGAAGACGTCCTCGAGTCGCCGTTCGAACGTGTCGAACCAGCCTTCCTCGACGATCGGCGCGACGTGATCCTCGCTCGCGGCATCCAGCGTCGGAAGCGTCATCGTCACCGTGATTTCGCCATCGCGTTTCCCTTCGGCCGGATCAGCCGTCACGACCGTCTCGAACACGGTCGTCTCGAGTCGATAGCCTCCCTCGTCCGCATTCGAGTCATCCGTTTCGTTCGCACCGTCCATCTCGTCGGTTCGAGTGAACGCATCGTGACTGTCGAAGGCGACCCGCATCGGTTCGGGTAACTCGCTCATGGGGAGCGGTATGGGCGGTCGATTCATAGGCCTGTCGTCAGCGCGGAATCGTGCGTCTCCGTTCGGTTCGGTGAGGGGCCGGAGACCCACTGTGCGTTCGGTGTCGGTCAGGCATTCAGAGCGTGTTCAGGGAGAGGCTACTGGAGAGCACCACTCGAGTGCCTACGGAAATTGACCGAATTGATCGGATTTTCAGGACCTCAGCGAGCCGAGTTTCCAGCCGGTCGTCGTGTCGCCGCGCACACCGTTTCGCGAATCCTAATCGTCCGTTACACCCTGCACACGCCGCATAACTACGTGGCAATCGGTGGTGGTCCTGTGGCATGGCTCTCGATAAATACGTTGCAGAAAAACGACGGTTCGCTCGCCTGCTGGGAACCGATGGACAACTCGGATCCGGCCTCCCGATGAGCGCTCCCTCGAGTCAACACGACTCTGAAGACGAACTGGAGGTTTCTCGAGGCGATCGGTAGCGGTTACTCGACGCGTTCTCCGAGGAACGACTGAAGGCTCGTTGCGACTTCCTCGAAATCCTTCATCGTGAGGCCGTCGGTTGTCGCGAACACGCCCTCTCGGTCGGTCGTAACCCGGATGAGGAATCCGTTGTCGAAAACGCGAATCGTGTAATTGTAATCCCCGAGTTCCGACCCCTCGTAGGCCGCCTGCGTCGTCTTGAAGCCGCGCCACTCGTGGCCGATAAAGCTGGTGAGGTCCGCATCGCGCTCGAGGTCCTCGCGAAGGTACAGTTGCTCGTAATCGTCGCGTGTAAAGTACGTCACCGAGCGCAGGCTGTCGCCGACGGCAGTTCGACAGGTGGTAACGATTTGATCTGCTGTCTCGTCCGTGATCAGACCCGTGGCCATACGGAAAGACGGAGGGGAGGCTCCTTAAAAGACGCGGCGTGACCGGCATGAGTCCTCACGACGACCCCCCGAAGTCAAGTATCGACCGGACAATGCACGACCGATGACCGATGGCGATGGAAACGAGGTCGGCTCGAACAGCGACGAGAGGCCGGTTACGACCGAACACGACGAAACAGCGTCGCTCACAGCCGCACAAGAACCGTCATCGACCACTGTGACGCGCTCGGCGATCAGCGACGAACTCGAGGTCCCCGCGGAGCCGCCCGACCCGGAAACGACTGACCACGTGCTCTCCGAGGACGAACTCGTCTATCCAACCCTCACCTTCGATGACGGCGAGATCGGCGGAGAGGGTGAATTCGAGCTACAACAGGCACTCGACCGCGAGACGATGCGGGCGTGGCTCGAGGACTGCTCGGACGCTCTCACCAGTCACGACCTCGGTATCGAGACGCCGAACGAAACCGCAATCCTGGGCCTCGGAAGCGGCGACGTATCGATGACGTTCGACCCCGACGAAAACCACGTGGGGACCCTCGAGGTGACGTTCTCGATGAAGGCGAAGCTGATGACCCGTGCTGACGACCCCGAGGTGAGACAGGCCGGGGCCAGAGGTGGTGAGGGATTCATCCCGCTCGCGATGGTGACCGAGAACCAGGAACCGGCCTCGTTCCGGTGTTACAACTGGATCGATGACCCTCTGGAGCGGTCGAAGAAGTGAATTCGAGCCCTATGTTTCGGCTTCGTAGCCAGCGTCCTCGATTACAGCGATAACCGTCTCGAGGTCGGCCTCGCCCTCGACGGTGACGCTGTCCGTTTCGTTGTCCGCGTTCGCCGAGGCGACGCCTTCGACGTCCGAAA
The DNA here is from genome assembly GCF_024298845.1 of Natronosalvus amylolyticus. Classification (NCBI taxonomy): domain Archaea; kingdom Methanobacteriati; phylum Methanobacteriota; class Halobacteria; order Halobacteriales; family Natrialbaceae; genus Natronosalvus; species Natronosalvus amylolyticus. The sequence goes on along the minus strand of NZ_CP101156.1, from coordinate 3,091,944 downwards.
GCGCGGATTCGATGGTTTCCTCACAGCCGCTACAGCCCATTCCGGTGACGTGAAGTGTCTGGGTCATCCTCACCTGATCGTTGGTGTCGATTCGTTTCTGTGTTTCGTTCGCACCGCTCGAGTGGTCTCTGGAGCGTCCCACAAATCGCTCTCAGAGAGATTTGCACATGTGCAACACGTCGAAGGGCGCGCCCTCGAGTTCGCGAACCCGAACGTCCCTGTATCCTCGTCGTCGGTAGACGTCGGGCAAAAACGGGTGGCCGGCGAACGTTCGCAGGCGCAGTCTGTCGTGCCCGTCTCGGCGGGCACGGTCTTCGACGAACGCCAGCAGCGTATCGGCGATACCCCGACCGCGCGCTCGAGGCGGGACGGCCAGTCGGCCGAATTCGGGCGATTCAGGGTGATACTTCCCCTGGTCGCGATAGCGAACGCTCCCGACGAGTTTGCCCCCCTCGACGGCGACGAAAACGCGCGTCTCTCGAATCCATGCCTCGAGGTCGGCCCGATCAGCCTCGGCGGCACGGGAGGGAAAGCCGAGTTCGACGTTCGTCGCGTAGGCGTCCCTATACAGGCGAGCGAGGGTCGGCGCGTCGGCCAGCGATGCCGGTCGAACGTGGACGCGGGTGGTCACTCGAGGAAGCTTTCGGCCGCGAGTATTTTTGCGATTCGATGTGCGCCGACGGCGTCGAAGGTCGGAACACTAGCGAAACGCTCGAGTACAGGGTAGCCATCAAAGGCCTGTGGCCAGTGCGGACCGTTCGCGTAGGGATTGCTGGCGTCGCGTCACGCAGATCACAGGCCCCGTAGCGAGCGTTCGCCGGCACATTGTGACCTCATCACACGACACCAGGAACCGTCACCCGCACCGTCGTGCCGTCGTCGTCGGTCTCGAACTCGAGGTCGCCGCCGAGTGCCGTCACACACCAGAGGACGATCCAGAGGCCGATCCCGCTGCCGTGTTCGAGCGCCGTCTCTTGCCCGCGCTCGAGGACTGCCAGTTCGTGTTCGGGGATCCCGGGCCCGCTGTCGCGGACAGTCAGGACGGCCTCGCCGGCGTCGGTTACCGTCTCGAGTGTGACCTCTGCTCGGGGTGTCCCGTTTTCGGCGTGCTCGAGGGCGTTTTCGAGCAACTGCTCGAACAGCTGTTCGAAGACCGCCCCTGTGCAGACGAGTCGAACGTCAGCCGGTACCGAGACGTCGATCTCCCCGTCGAACGTCGCCTCGACATCGGTGGCGACCCCCTCGAGCGTGTCCGACAGGGCAATTGGCGTCGGTTCGTCGTCCATCGAGTCGATGGCCCGTTCGAACGCCCAGGCCTTCTCGCCCATCCGGATGACGCCCGCGATGTCGCCCTGTGCGCCCTCGAGTTGGGTCCGTAACGCCTCGTCCTCGAGTTGGTCGGCCACGATCCCAACGTAGCCGTGTGCGACGTTGAGTTCGTTCCGCAGATTGTGCCGGAGGATGCGGTTGAGAATCTCGAGGCGTTGTTTGCGCCGCCGCTGGGTCGTTACGTCCTGAAAGACCACCGTGTGGCCGACCGGGTCGTCGTCGTAGTCAGTGAGTGTCGAGATGGAGATCGCGAACTCGCGGCGTTCTCCCGCCGCATGCAAAGAGACGGTCTGTTGGTCGGCCTCGAGGTCAACTGGTGTGTCCACGACGGAATCGAACGGCTCGCCGAGGATTTGCGTGGGCTCGACGTCGAATAAGCGGCTCGCACTGGTGTTGTGCGTGATGACGCGGCCGTCGGCGTCCAGCGCCAGGACGGGATTGTCCAGCTCCTCGATAGCGTTTCGTTCGGCCGTTCGATGGGCGACCGGGCTGTACTCGAACATCTTCCCGCGACCGAAGGCGTACGCGTCGAGAGCGACGTGTGGCAGGAACAAGACGGTCGTCAGGTTCAGTTGAGGATACGGCCCAAGCTCGAGCGCCCAGACGAGCAGGGCCACCCCGGGCGGAACGGCGCTCACGGCGACCGCCAGCGCCTCGGCGCGGTAGAGCGGGCCGTAGCTCACGACCGTATCGAACAGCAACAGCGTCCCTGCCGCAACCGCGAGCGTCGCGACGCCGATGGCGAAGTACGCCCATCCCTCGAGCGTGTACGAAACCGTCTGAACGCCGAAGACGGGGTCGACCGTGTAGTCGCTGAACACCAGTTCGTGGACCGAGTTGGTCGGCAGAAGAATCGTCGTCAGCGCGGGAACGGCCAGCAGAAGGGTAAACCCGCGCGAACGGACGAGTTTGCCTCGTCCCGTATACAGCAGGGCAAAGCCCAGGAAGGCCACCCCGATCCAGCTCATCGCCACCAGCGATACGATCTCGAGGGCGAGGCGCAGCGTGGGTCCGGTGACGAGCAACGCGGCACCATACGAAAAACACCAGACAGCCTGGCTGACGAGAGTGGCGAGGAACCAGATGGCCCCGGTTTCGTGTCGGTGTTTCCAGAGGTGTGCGATGAGCCCGACGGTCCCGAGGCCAGCGAGCACGGAGAACGTTGCCGGCCACGGTGGGAGAAACACGGTCTCGAGTGGTCGACAGAACTACTTCCCTATTGTGGCTTCGGTAACCGTCTCGAGGCGGGCGCTCCAGTGGGTTACTCGAGCAACGACTCGCCGGTCATCTCGGGTGGCTGTTGGATGCTGAGACACTCGAGTATCGTCGGCGCGATGTCGGCGAGGGTGCCGCCAGGTCTGACCGAGACGGCTGTCGTCTCACCTTCGGCTTCGTCAGCAGATTCGTCGACGGCAGTGGCCGACTCCGTGGCCGCAGGAGCTTCGTCTCGAGGCGCGAGATAACAGAACGGCACGGCGTTGTACGTGTGTGCCGTGTGTGGGTCGTCTTCGGTGCCCATATCGTCGGCGTTGCCGTGATCGGCCGTCACGAACACGTGCGCACCCTGGGCCTCGAGCGTCTCCACCAGGCGACCGAGCTGGGTGTCGACGGCCTCGACGGCTTCGACGGTCGCCCGGTAGTCACCGGTGTGACCGACCATGTCTGGATTGGCGTAGTTCAACACGAGCACGTCGGGGTCGTCGGTTTCGATGGCGTCGATAGCGGCGTCGGTGACCTCGGGCGCGCTCATTTCCGGTTGTATATCGTAGGTCGGTACGTCGGGGCTCTCGACGATGGTGCGGGTTTCGCCTTCGAACGCCACCTCGTCGCCGCCATTGAAAAAGTAGGTGACGTGCGGGTATTTCTCGGATTCGGCGATGCGTAGCTGGGTCTTGCCGGCGTCGGCGAGCACCTTTCCGAGCACGTTCTCCGGATACGTCGGCGGGAACGCGACCGGCAGGTCGAACGTCTCGTCGTACTGGGTCAGCGTCACGAGTTCGATGTCGGGTGGCGAGGTTTCGACATCCCATTCGGGGCGGATGTCGCCGAGCATCCGTGTCAATTGGCGGGCGCGATCCGATCGGAAGTTGAACCAGACGACGGCGTCGCCGTCGGAGAGCGCCAGGTCCTCGTCTGTCAGTTCGTCGTCGTCGGTAGCGCCAGCCTCGAGGCCGTCCCCACGAACCAGCGTCGGTTCGACGAACTCGTCGGTCTCGCCGCGCTCGTAGGACTCGCTGACGGCGTCGACCGCCGAGTCGGCTTCGAACGCCGCCTCCCGGTTGACGATCGCGTCGTAGGCCCGAGCGGTCCGCTCCCAGTTTTCGTCGCGGTCCATCGCGTAGTATCGTCCCGTGACCGTCCCGACGTGGCCCGTGCCAGCTTCGTCGACGACCGACTCGAGCGCCTCGAGGTAGCTCTCCCCGCCGTGTGGCGCGGTATCCCGGCCGTCGGTGAATGCATGGGTGACGGCGTCGACGCCGCGCTCGGCGGCCATTCCGATCAGCGCGTGAAGGTGTTCCTGGTCGGAGTGGACGCCGCCGTCGCTGACGAGCCCGAGGAAGTGAACCGTGCCATCGTGCTCGAGGGCGTACTCGAAAGCAGCGTTGATGGCGTCGTTTTCCTGGAAGCTGCCGTCGGCGACGGCGTCGGCGATCCGCGTGTACTCCTGGAGGACGACCCGGCCCGCACCGATGTTGAGGTGACCGACTTCGCTGTTGCCCATCTGCCCGTCAGGCAAGCCGACACGTCGGCCGGCAACCTCGAGCGAGCCAGCCACACCGCGGTCGGTCAATCGGTCGAAAATGGGCGTGTGTGCCCCCTCGATTGCGTTGCGCCCGCCGTCGTCGCTACCGAGGCCCCAGCCGTCGAGAATAACGAGTGCCGCGTCCATATGCGAGCGGTACCGTCCGTGACCTAATTAGCTATCGCTCGAGGGAGAAGCTTGCCACCCGCTCGAACCCGTCACTCGCCTCGGTGACTTCGCTACTCGTCTCCGTGACTCCACTATCTGCCACTCGTCTCGAACCTGCTACTCGAACGACAACGACTCGCGCGCTGTGACCTCACCGAACAGCCAGTCGGCGTGCTCGAGAGCGTACTCCCGGTGGTCGTCCTCGAGGGCACCGATACAGTCTTCGACCAGTATCGGACGATAGTCTCGAAGCCCCGCACTGCCAGCAGTGTGGAGAACACACACGTTGGCGAGAGTGCCACAGAACGCGAGATCCTCGATACCACGGGCCTCGAGCCAGCCCTCGAGTTGGGTTCGGTGGAAGGCGTCGTAGGTGTGTTTTTCGACCACCAGATCATCGTCGCGGACGTCGAGTTCGGCGACCAGTTCGGCGTCCCACGACCCCTCGAGGACGTGTTCGCCCCACTGTTCGAACTCGTCGTAGTAGTGGGCGTCCTCGAACTGCTCGGGCGGATGGACGTCTCGCGTGTAGACGATTCGCGTGCCGGCCTCGCGAGCACGTGACACCAGTTCGACGATTGGATCGATCACCGCCTCGCTCCCCGGCGCGTACAGCGATCCCTCCGGGTGACAGAAGCCGTTTTGCATGTCGACGACGACCACGGCCGTCGTCTCTGTCTCGAGGTGCATACGTGATTGTAGGGTCCCTCAGCCAAAAACTGTGGCGTCAGAACCCACTCGGGAGGGCTACCCGGAAAGAACCCACTCGCGTAGGACATCTGGCGTTCACTCGAGGACGATACGCGAGAATTCGTTCGCGTTCTGACAACAGACACTTTTATCACTCGCTTCTCCCGAGAGTAACCCAGGAATGGGACCCGGACACAATCGATTTTTCCTCGCGGCCGTCGTTCTCGGCCTGGCCCTCCTGACCGGTGTCGCGGTCGCCGGTACGAGTGGAGTCGCCGCAACCGATACGACGACCACGCTCGAGGAATCTGCCGATTACACCACGCTCGAGGGAGTAGACGCATCGACGCTGTATGCGGCCGACCACGACCACGTTCACGAGTGTGCGGCCGAACCGCCGGCTGACTTCTCGGCCCCCGCCGATGGCAACGACACCATCGGCTGGTTCGACGGCTACTGGTACAACCAGCCGCTCGATATCGACGCCACGGACGGCCTGACTGAAGACGAACTCGAGCAGGTCAGCGCCCGGACGGCCGCCCGGTTCGAGGCGTTACGGTGTCTGACCTTCGAGGAAATCCCGCCAGTCGAAATCGTCGACCGCGAAGCGTTCGCCGAAGAGACCACCGGGCAGTACGGCGAGGTCGACGAGCAGACGCGACTGTTCGACAACGCCCAGTTCGAGGCGCTGTTGCTCATCGGCGGTACCGAAGACTCCGTCGAAGTCAGAGAAGCCGACCGCAGCGCCACCGTCGGCGGCTACTACGACTTCATCAACGACGAAGTCGTCGTCATCTCCGACGATCCAGACCAGTTACAACTCGACGAAGCCATCCTCGCCCACGAACTCGGCCACGCCCTCCAGAACCAGCACTTCGATCTGGCTCGATACGAACGAAACACCCGCGATCTCGATAACGGGAAACTCGGAGTCATCGAAGGAGACGTCCACCGCGTCGAACAGCAGTATCTCGAGTACTGTGAGGAGGGCGTCTGGAACGAACCGTGCATCCTCGACGACGCCGAAGACGGCGCTGGGGCGGGGGAACCGCCAAGCTGGGGCCTGTATTTCATGCAGTTCCAGCCCTACAGCGACGGGCCGAACTTCATCGACCACGTGTACGAGCAGGGTGGCTGGGACGCCGTCAACGCCGTCTACGACGACATGCCTCGCTCCGCCGTCGAGATCATCTACCCCGAGCGCTACGGCGAGTTTACCGTCGCCGACCTCGAGGTCCCCGATCGAAGCGACGACGACTGGGAACGCATGACGTTCGAGGACGAGCCCGATTACAACGTGATCGGTCAGGCCGGTCTCTCGGCAATTCTGATGGAGCCGGCGTACGATTTCAACCCGATCGTCCCCCAGGAGGAGTTCCTGAACATCGATCCGGAAACGGGTGACATCGATCCGGAGAATCCGCTCAACTACGACCTCGAGGCGACCAGCGGCTGGGAAGGCGATAAGCTGTACGTCTACGAGAACGACGGTCAGGCCGGAGCCGTCTGGAAACTGGCCTGGGAGGACGCCGAGGACGCAACGACGTTCCTCGACGCCTACGAACAGCTGATCGACCACCGCGGCGGCGAACACCTCGAGGGCAGTGAGAATACCTACGTCTTCGACGATGGCAGTGACTTCGACATGGCTATGACCGTGATCGTCGACGACGACCGCCTCTGGATCGTCACCGCGCCTACCCTCGAGGACCTCGAGGGCGTCCACGCTGACGTCGAATCGGTCGAGCCCCCGGCTGACGACGATGACGACACGGCTGACGACGAAGCCGGCGATGACGCCGCCAACGATGACGACACGGCCGACGATTCGATTCCAGGCTTCGGGCCTGCCGTCGCCGTAGCCGCCCTCCTCGCCGTCGGGTTCGTCGCTCGAGTTGGCGACAACCGCCCGGGCGAATAAAACGGGCAGCGTTCTGGATCGGAACGGAGACTGGGTTTCGAGGGGTAGTGTCGGCCATTCGTGATACCAACTCCGACTCCTCGTAGGTCGTTAGCGATGACGAGATAGCCAAGCCTATATTTCGCTCGAGGCCTTTCGAGGACCAATGGACGCCGGGCACCGTCGCCACACGCTGATCGTCGTCGCCCTCGTCGCGATCATTGCAATTACGGGCTGTACGGCGCCGCTTTCGGCACCGGCCGACAGCCCTGGCGCCGATGACCGCGAACTCGGCTCGATCAACGGCTTCGGACCCGACGACGAGATCGAAATCGGTGATCCCGAAGCGCTGACCCGGGCCGAACTCGAGGCCGTGTCCTACCGGGCGATGGCTCGCATCGAGGTGATTCGTGGCGTCCGGTTCACCGAGGACGTCGAAATAGAGGTCTATACCCGCGAGGAAGTCCGCGAACAGTTCGACCGCGGCGACGAGCCAGCGGATGCGTTTACCAACGAACTGTGGCGTGCGCCGTTTATCGTCGACGGCGAGACCGACGTTAACGAGGCGTTCGAGACACTCTATGGCGACTCAGTACAGGGGTTTTATCAGTCAGGCCGCGTCGTCGTCGTGACCGACGACCCCGAGGCGATTCGAATCAGTCGGGACACGCTCGTCCACGAACTCACCCACGCCTTGCAGGACCAGCACGTCGGCCTCGAGCGCCGTGGCTCGACCCTCGACGAACGCCGGGCCGAAACCGGCCTGATCGAGGGCGAGGCGAACTATCTCCCCTACCTGTACGAACAGCGCTGTGACGTCGAGTGGGAGTGTCTTCCCGAACTCGAGGCGCTCGAGAACGGGAGTGGCGGGGAAACGGACCTGAACGTCGGCCTGTTCCTCTCGATTTTCGCCCCCTACTCCGAGGGTGCAACCTTCGTCGAACACCTGCACCGAACCGGTGGCTGGGAGGCGATCGACGACGCGTTCGAGAACCGGCCGGTGAGTACCTCACAGCTCATCCATCCCGAACGGTATCCGGACCAGCAACCGCGGGAGGTGGCCCTCGAGGACCGCTCGAGTGGTGGCTGGGAACCGATCACCGACGAGGACGGCGAAATTCGAACCGAAACCATCGGTGAGGCGACGCTGTTTGCCGGTCTCTGGACGAACAACGTCCTCGAGGGTTCGCTGTTCGACGACTCGACGCCCCTCTCGCCGTACACCTACGATAACCCCGTGACAGCCGCCTGGGCCGGCGACACGTTCGTCGCCTACGAAGCCGCTGGCGATGGGGCCGAAGGCGAGGGCCCGACGGGTCACGTCTGGGCACTCGAGTGGGAAAGCGAGGCCGCCGCAGAGCGCTTCGCCGACACCTACCGGGACCTGCTCGAGACCCGCGGCGGAACGGCTGTCGACGACAGCGGCGACACGTACCGAATCAGTGACGACCAGTTTTCGGGTGCCTACAAACTGACCGTCGACGGCGACCGGGTCGAAATCGTGGCTGCACCCACGGTGGCCGATCTCGAGGCGATTCGACCCGCAACCGGGGACTCGGTTTCCGCACTCGAGGGACCGACGGCCAGCGACCCACGTGTTGGAATGACCACCGCCTCGAGTGGCGTCACAACCGCCTCGAGTGGCGGGCCGACTATCTCAGCCTCGACTGAGGGAACCGCAGCGACGGCGAGCACCACACGATAGCCGAAAGACAACGCGTGCATGGCATCGGACAGTAACGCCGAAGGGAGACCTTTAACGCCTCGCGCCAGAAAGCCAACGTATGTCGAATCCGTTCGGAATCGTCTCCGACGAGGCCATTCTCGAGGGGCGTGCCACCGATGCCTACTTCGAGCGCACCAGAGAAACGCTCGAGCACGCGGGTCGAAACCCACACGTCGTCGCCGAAGTGACCGCCGATCAGTTCCCCACGGGCTCTTTCGAGGTGTTCGCCGGGATAGAGGACGTTGGGACGCTCTTCGAAGGCCGGGACGTCGACGTCGATGCGCTGCCCGAAGGACAGCTATTCGATGGCGGGCCAGTCCTGCGTATCGAAGGCCCCTACCTCGAGTTCGCCGAACTCGAGACCTCGCTGCTTGGCTTTCTCTCCCAGCCCAGCGGCTTCGCGACGGCCGCCCTCGAGACACGACTGGCGGCGCCCGACTCCCTCGTCCTCTCCTTTGGGGCACGCCACGTCCATCCCGCTATCGCGGCGACGGTCGAACGTGCGGCCCTGTTGGCCGGCCTGGACGGCTTTTCTCACGTCGCCGCTGGCGACATCCTCGAGCGTGAGGCTGGCGGAACGATGCCCCACGCGCTCCTGTTGATTTTCGGCGCTGGGAACCAGGACGCCGCCTGGCGAGCGTTCGACGAGGCGGTCGATGCGGACGTTCCCCGAATCGCCCTCGTGGACACCTTCTGGGACGAACACGAAGAGAGCCTCCTCGCAGCCGAGACGCTCGGCGATTCCCTCGACGGCGTCCGCATCGATACCACCGGCTCGAGACGCGGTGATTTCCGCCACATTCTCCGCGAAGTGCGCTGGGAGCTGGACGCCCGCGGTCACGAAGACGTCGACATTTTCTGTAGCGGGGGGCTCACGCCCGACTCGATTCGCTCGGTTCGAGACATCGCCGACGGGTTCGGCGTCGGAAGCTACATCACGGGTGCCGACAGCGTCGATTTCAGTCTCGACCTGGTCGAAGTTGAGGGCGAGCCGATCGCCAAACGCGGGAAGCTCTCCGGGGACAAACAGGTGTATCGAACGCCCGACGGCGGCCACGAAGTTCGCCTCGCTGATCAACCAGCGCCCCAGGACGGTGAGCCGCTGCTCGAGCCACTGATTCGCGACGGCGAACGCGTCCGGGAGCCGGACCTCGAGGGGGCCACTGAGCGGTGTCTCGCTGACGCCGAACGGGTTGGGTTCGAGAGCGAATAAAATCCCCATTGCTTATGCCGATTGGACGACGAGAAGGACTCGAGGGCACGTAGCTCAGTCTGGATAGAGCGTCGGACTTCTAATCCGACGGTCGTGGGTTCGAATCCCATCGTGCCCGTTACTCCGCATCACGGTCAGGTATCACAGAGGGCTCGGGGTTCGGTCTGAATTTTACTCTCGAACCGTGGTGATATCGTTATCCCGCATCACGGCAGTCGACCCTATCTGGCGATTCCGCTTGATACGATGCGCCCCAGAGTGATAAGCGTGTGAATTAAATTCAGTGTGGATGCGTGTTATTCAGAAACTTCGAACGACCAGTCATGGTAGGCGTGGATGGAGAACCACATAACGCCATCATCTCTGAGTGGTCTTGTCATATCGACATTTCCACTTTCGTTAAATCCGCTCCATAGTCCATCTGCCGTTAGTGTGTCGACGGAGAACGGGTCACTTTCATGTTCAGATTTGCCGTCATGTTGTGCGTGAATCTCAGCTTCTTCAGGCACATCAACTGGACCAACGTAAGTTGGTTCTGAGCCCTCCGCTTCGTATGGAAGGCCCTCAACCTCGTTTTCTTCAACTTCTGGCTGGTTAATTTCGAAAGACCAGTCCCCTTCTGCCTCAACGCTAAGCAAGTATTCTCCTCCAGTCACTACACGTGCTAGTTCTGCTTCAAGTGGACCTGACCAATTTAACAGAAGTGTCTCGGTCCCGTCATCCATTGAGACAAGATGTGCAGTTGTTATATCCTCTTCAGGTATTTCATAGTCTATTTCAACAATTCCTTCATTGAGGTCAAATCTGTCTGTTTCTTCCATACCGCTGCTTTCGAATTGGTGGGTTTCACCCCCGTCGAATATCTTTCCGTCTTCATTACTTCCAGTATTATCTTCTGCACACCCAGCTAAGCCTGCAACAACAACTGCTGAACCCGCTAAGTATTGTCTCCGAGTCCATTTTTCATTCATGTGAGATTTCTTTTTTCTGGATAACCTTGGTTCCATTGATAATGTACTTAAATATCTATGAGTTTTATTCTTTAATATCCAATCCGAAATATTTTCACCCGTTTATCATTCTAGGCACGAAATCCAGATGTGATGTCAGAACAAGGACCTCGATGCGAGATGATGCAGTCGGACGATACCGTGTTCGTGTCCGTTACAGGCACTCCGAGCGACGACCTAGATACCGTAATACATGCGTGTCACAACCAGTTTCAATTTTTAACTGACGACTGGACATCGGTCTCCGTTAAAGACGTGTCCGTCGTGCGTCCCGATTGACATTCTATGGCTGATTTAGGCGAGGTTGGGTATTTTACTGTATTGTGTGACCATTCATCCATCCTCCGTCGAAGAGGTTATAAAAGTAAATCTCAGAACGGGCAGTGCATGGCTGAATTCAGAAATAAACTCGACCTCAGCGGATTGAAGAAGCACGACACTCTTCCACTATGGTGGGACAATAACGCATTCAAACCATGGGAAGGGGACCAGTTAATGCGCATCTATCCTCGTATTGACTCGGACAAGTACATCTCAGTCACGTGGGGACGTCATCAAAACCTGTCGTCGACCAATCCAAAGCACAATAGCAAGTACATCGTTTGCGGCGACCGGAAGGCGAAATTCGCTACAGTATGGAGCGATAGGGCACTCATCGCCGCACAAGTAGTCGATGACGACGTGGACCCAGAGGGGCACTTCCAGACACAACCACCACGAGAGCGTCGTTAACGCCTCTGGAAGTGCTCGTAGACTCGTTTAGTCTGACTCGTTTTTCATCGGTTGAGCCGTGCATAGTATTCTTCGTTGATGTGCCCCGGTGCTCCTACTGTCCTATAGAATATCTTATATTCAAGATTGTCTCCAGTATAGATATTCTCAACGTCATACGGCCTTTGACCGTGCTTATCGATGTATCCTTCGTAGTAGCCGTCATTAGCTTTGTACACCCATCCCGGCAATGACGATACCTGAACCCAAAATCCAAATTTAAACTTGAGGTATCCGAACAACCCCATTTCCTCTTTTGGTGACCAATCAGTCATACGAAGATATTGTTTATTCTAACTAAAAGTAGCTATCCACGCAAAAGGAAAAGCCGCTGGGGGTGGGCGAGAGCGAACATGCTTGACAGAAATAATACTACCTTTGCAGTGGATGGTGTGGAAAACACTCCCCCACTATTCAGATGGTGTTTGTTTTAATTCCACATTATCCAATTTTTCGCAAATCTCATTAATAAACTTGGTAGCAATCATCGAATCATGTTCTAAATTGACGTTTAGTGTAGAATCATTCCAATACTTTTCCCATCTCACGGCAATGTTCTGTTCTGAATTGTCTATGTATTGAAGATTGTACTTATCACAAATTTCCATGATAGCGTCTCGGTTAACTTGGCCACTAATAGGAATCTGATGTATAGTCGAGATATATTGGTAGATTGGGTTTTTATCATTTCCCGAGAATGCATTCATGTACTGGGAGTTGCTGAGAAGGTGTTCTCTAATCCCATCACGAATAAATGTGGGTACCGTTACATCAGGTACCGGGTCGTCTTCTGCTATTTTTGGGAAGTCGTTGTCTCTATCATACCCTGATAATGTCCTACTTTCTGAATTCGATGATTCCCGGTCTACCTCGGTCGGCTTCTCAGATGTTTCAAGTTCAGCAGCATCGTTCACGCCTTTGTAACCATTTGGCTCTCGGGTGAATTTTGATAGTTGGAGTTCAGATATATGCTCATCAATAAATCGTTCAATCTCGCTGCGGTCAACTAATTTTACCCCAATCTCTCTGGCTTCATCCCGTGCTTGCTTAGTGAAGAATCCAGTAGTCACAATGACAACTCCATCAACATTTGGTCGATGAAGAAGCGAACTATATTCTCGTACGAATTTCACCCCAATCTTATTATCAATTGAGTAGTTCTTTACCTGAATTAATATTCTTTCTTGATATGGCACGCTCCGCTCGGCAATGACATCTATCCCTCCGTCCCTTCCGGGCGGCGTAATCCTAGTTTTGTAGCCAAATTTCTCCCACAAAACGGCAATTAACTCTTCAAACTCTCTCCACTGAATATTCTCTAAATTCATGAAAATTGGATGTACTCTTTACCTATATTGTATGGTGTCTCATTATATTTTCCACCCATGAAACAGGTGTGGTCATTGAATCCTCACGGTCAGAGTCGGTGTTTTGTAGAAGCAACTCCAAGTGTTCCTCCAAATAATGGGCATGAAGTCTCATCGGCATCTCAGCCATTTCGTCGCTTTCGTAATGCCAGAACACGTGACCTATAGTTGTCTGTGTTTTCCGCAAAAAATCGGTTATAGCGAATAAATCGGTAGATGGAAAGACGACTGTTAGAGCAGGTGCTTTGTAGGATTCAAATAGTTCGGCCCCTCGTATCTCTGGTGTTTCCTTTGTTAGCAGGTTGAACGTCCATGCGAGGTCTTTAGCCGCATCATTAGCGACATCATCATCACGAGAATCCCACGGGAATTCCTCGATATCAAATTCAATTACAACCAGTGTATGCCACTTCCACGGACGACGGCCACTCTTCACATCGATGTTCACGACCTCGAAGCAGTTGGTTTCATCCTCACCTGTGATTTCGAACTCATATTCATTGCCAACGATGGATTGGTAGATGTCCCGTTGCTTTTCGTATTTATATTCCCGGTATTTGATATACGAAATTACAACAGAAACGCCAGCAATAGTTAGAGATACTGCTTGGAACAGACTCAGGCTCATTGAGTTGTCGAATACTCTAACTGTAGATAAATAGAATTATCGGCGTTGGAAGTGCTCATAGACTCGTTCGGTCGTCGTGATGCTGCGGTGACGGAGTCTGTTGCGCACGTCGACTAATCGTGTGGACTCGTCCGCCAGCATGTAGTTGGCGAGTGAGTGCCGGAATGCGTGTGGATGCGCTTCTGACGGGTCGGCAGGCTGTCCGTCTGTTCTCCGGGGCGAAACGTCGGCTTCGACAGCTAACCTACGCACGATGTCTCGAGCGGCCTCCGTCGACATGTGGTCGCTCTGCCTGCTCGGAAACAGGTAGTCGTGACCATCGTCCTCAAGCTCTTTGAAGTACACTCTGAGCAGTCTGACCGTCCCGAAGTGGCCGTACGGGTCCAGTCGGAGCGTCGCAGCCTTTGGCGACTTACCGTCTACTGGATAGTCCTTCTGGATTCCAGCAGGAAGCGTTACTTCCCCGTTTTCGAGGTCAAACATTTGGTGAGTCAGTGGGACGGTCTCGCCTACCCGGGTTCCAAGGTCGGTTGAGAGTACTACATAGACCTCATCCCGCAGCGACGAATCATAGCGTGCGTCTCGACTATGCGCAGCGTCTCGCAGGTCGTCTATCTGTGCCAACGTAAAGTGACGGTGTACGACGGTTTCACTCATTGCTATCACCTGTTGGTAAGTGAGCATCCGACCCCTCTAATACGGCTGAATTATTTTCGCCAGCCACTTGGCCGAGCTTTTGGAGCAGCAGGTCGGGGTTATCCAGCGCTAATCGCACGATTGCTTCGCCAATGTCACACGAGTCGGCGTCCCAGAGGTCATCGTGCTCGAGTGAGAGTCGGTCGAGTGCTCGTCGGAGGTCTCGTCGGTCGTGGACTTGGAGGGTGAAATTTTCACTCATGTCCAGAACACCCCGAACATCGTGAGCCCGAGCCCGGTTTTGAATATCAAGGCAGCCACGAGCAAGCGTACGTTGGGTCTCATCGTCCGACCACCTCGTTGACCTGCCCTTCGAGCAATTCTGGCAGTTCGCCGTGTTTCTGCCGGTATATCTCAGCGTATTTGACGAGGAGCTTGTCAGAGGTGTTCATCGCTCGCTCACCTCTGCAATGCACTCAATGCTGCAGTAGTAGTCTGTACGGCTACAGACGTAGGATGGTGCATCATCCGGAGTGTACTTGTGCATAATGACCTCGTTCAGGTCACCATCTTCAACCTCTCTCTGAGGATAGTCGGGAAGTTCTTCGCTACAATTCTTACAATTCATGTGTGTATTATAATATGTCAATAGAGTACTAAGGTGTTGTGTGAGTCGGGGAATCTGCAGAGAAGCCTATTTTCGAGGTGAAATCAGGGGGTTATCAGGCCGAAATCACGGTTGAGTTTGGGAGTCCTACAATAGACTCCCAATGTGAGAAATTTGAACAACAAAACCGTCACCCTAACGTATCTGGTTCTACCTGAGGCCAGTCTGAAGGTACATTGTCTATGTAGAATCCCCGGGGATGGAACACATTTTCCATTTCTGGGTCACTGCTATCTGAATTGGTAACTATATCCTTTTTTTCAACCACAGCCGCTAACCCCTCTCCACGACCAATCTCATTCATTGGTATTGTTTTCTCATCTATATCTCCATAGTGACGTTTCCCGGCCATATCTTTGTATGACAGCCCTATCTTCACATAAATCTCATCAACATCCTGCTGTGAATACAACTTTGAGAGAAAACTAAATGGGACTTCTACTACATCTTCATATGTCCACACAAAAAATAAAGGACGAACCCAGAACTTCCCGCTCTTTTTGGATTCAATAAAATCTCTATGATTCTGGTCAGTATCTCTCTGCATTTCTTTCTCACGGAGTGCCTTATTGTTGTGTCGGTACTCAGACATTGGCTTTCCAATTGCCTCTTGGCTGAAGAGTGTAAGACTCTGTTCACTATTGCCCTCAACTTCTACCTCTAATCTCAAATCTTTTGCAAGGCCGTTGCCAACATTGTGAAGAGATAGCTCAACCACGTCAACGTTAAATTCACCCATTTCACCAAGCTCGAATCCTAATTTCGAGTCAGCAATTTTCTTTGAGACACTTATCGGCATCTTCTCTTGTTCAATTTCAATATTTTGCAGGTAAAGGTGCGGTAGGTGTTCCGCTTCCATTATTTTTTGCTGCTGAGTCATTATCGATTTTTGCTGACCCTGTATGTCACTCATACGGAGGTACAAGTATGCAAGAACAGCAGACAGAGATATGGACGCAAGCGCACCAACGACGTTCATCACGTCCAAATATGGCGTTGATGTATGTATTGAAATGATAGATGCCCCGCTAACTACACCTACTAAGAGTGCGACTAATAAAGCACCAAACCAGCGAAAAGATAAGATATCAGTGATTCCCTGCGAATCAGGCTCGTCTGTCATGAAGACAGAATGATTCTGTCTATTCAAGAAACCTATTGTTCTGGCTACCCGAGATAGTCCGGATGAAACTCACTCAACTACGTCTTAGGTACATCTTTGGAGAACCAGATTTATAACCCGTATCTTCGTCATCATTGATACATGACAGACGTTGAATCCCGAATTCCCGATATGGCGGACGACCGTGTTGTCGAATTCTGCACACTCGTCGAAGAAGGAATAGGCAACCGCGTCTCAACAGTAGACCCGATGATGGAGGATTGCCTTTGCTGGTTCGCTCTTCACGCGCCCCTAGAGTTTGCAGGCGAAGAATTCGACGCAGAGTTTGAGATAGAATTGTCAGAAAATGATGTTCGGTTGATTGTCGCGGAGATTACTTGTGAGCGGCCGATGGAAGACGACCGCAGAGAGATAATCGAGACGAGTGCATCACTACTGGACAAGATGGATGACGAATTCCTGTTTGAATACCACCCGAGTGCGCAGGAAGTAGAACCAATACTCTCGCAATTAGAGGATATCCATTCTCGCGTCTTCGCATAGGGATGTCTTGGGAGGAGTTTGACGACCCGCCGTACTGGTTAGAGAAATTATATGAAAAAGATGGTTGGATGGTCAAGGAACTGGAAGACCATCTCATAGCCAAAAGAGAAACTTTTGTTTACAAAATTGAGATCGGTTGCACCCCCACCCCTACAACTTATCCTCATGCTTGATGAATGTTCAATTACAAAGCATGAAAAACCTTGGAGAACTATTCGGGATTGGAGCGACTGCCGCCGTCAGTCTCTTCATGCTATTCTACTTAATGCGTCTTCAAGCGGCAGACGGCCCGGCAGAAGCGATTGACGTCTTCGCCCACACTCTCGTCGTCCTCGTCTTTGTATGGGTTCCGACGTCGCCATTAGGCGCAATCATCAGCATCGTAGCAGGGCTCGTCGGTGCTGCAATTACGCTTGATAAGGCAAAACCGGCGTTACTTGTTGTTGGCTTCGGATTCTGCTATACAGTAACAAATATTGTCATCAATTGGTTTACCATCTCGACGTAACTCTACTCGTTAATGAGGTCTCGTAGCAGTCGGCCCATCGCGGCCGCGATAGTCACTACGACTTTAGAACCATCTTTCCCGTCAACACCAGCGCAGAGACCGGCATTCCTCCATAATATCAGATGTAGAGATAATCCGACTGCCAGAGGTCTGCTACAATTCCGCCAACGAACCGACCGACGTACAGCGGCACATCAACCAACATCCTGTATATGAGGGCGACCAGTGCAGTCAGCCCCTTGTGCGTCAGTATTAGCGCTTGTGACTCGCCGGTTGACGCGGGGTCCCGACTGACGGGTCGAGTGATACGGTCTCCGCACCACGGTTCCCGAATCCATCTCATGAAACTCCCGGCCTTCCTCTTGATGAATACAATCATATCATATAGTGTGATAGTAATTCACTTAAGCAATTCTCAGCGTTTCCTTTTCACGACTTTCTTTAGGTCACCTCGGCTCTGGTGAACCACCTAGAGTACGGCGACTTTCGATGAGAAATCATGTCGCTCGAGAAATCGGGTGGTGCCGAACCAATTGCCCGGGCTCAGAAAGACAGCAAGGCACTAAAACCCGACACAGCATGGCGATTCACCAGAGCCGTCACTTCGGTTTCATGAGGCTTGTCTCCGCAGAATACACCCAGTCGAGATAGAGACATCTTGAGCACTATTCTTGGGTGTCCCTCCCAAAGCAATATTTATGCAAGAGATAGAGTCCCCTTCTTTGACCACTGATTACCTCAATTCACCCAGAGAGTTTTCAACTCTTACTTTATGGAGGTGTGTCTATACAAAGTAGTCGTCGCAGGGCTCTGCTGACGGCTGTTGACGATATTTTCGACAATTCACTTTTGACGGATATTATCCTCTAATGTCTTCGATTATTGACCACAACACCAATGCACAAAATATCATTTAATTACCATATGGAACTTGACGAGGGCTCGCGTGACATCGTTCACGCTATTGAGCGCCATGGCGGGACAGCTTCTACGACAGATGTTCGGAGAGCAACGGGCCTTGGAAACTCGTCTGTCAGATACCGGTTCAAGAAACTGGAGAACATTGGCCTCATCGAGACAGAGTACAACTCCAACGCGACGCCATCAGGGGTAGCTCCAATTACGGTTGCATCCCTCTCTGATTTCGCTCGTGAGGAGATTCAGAAGGGGTTGACGGTCGAAGCTGAACAGCGCCGGGCCACTATCGAACCTGAGGATAACGCAGAGCGGATTGAAGAGTTGGAGCGACGACTCTCGACGAAAGAGGAGGAAGTCCACAACTTAGAGGTTGAGAAGGAGTATATAGAAGCGTGCATTGACGTCCATCGTGACTATCTGTCGAACGCGTCAGCTCTCCCGAATTACCAAGATATCCACGAGGAATCACTCAATGTATTTAAGGAGCGGATGGACTCTAGTAGTTAGGCGAGCATAAGGAATAATCCGTGCAAGAACACAAACAGGAGCTATGACAGAAACTGAGTTTCATTCTCCTCAATGGCTGAACCTCGACTGGTCTGACTGGATGCCACTCAACGCAGGGTCCTTCACTACAGTGCCAAAAGAGCCGGGAATTTACCGAATCCGGCATCAGAAGGAGGAACGGGATTTTCTCGAATACATTGGTGAATCTGGGGATACACGGAGGCGCATCCAAAGTCTTGCACGTGGAACGTTCGCAGACGAAATGCCTTACCGCGACCCACATACAGCGGCCCCCTGTCTGTGGGCGGTTCGAGACGCTGTAGGTTCCGAACTTGAGGTTTCATACACAACACCAGACTACGCCGATAGCGAGCAAGACCGTAAAGGGACGGAGGAGGCATTAATCGCGCTACACCGGCGAGAAACGAGACGAAGTCCAACTGCTAACTTTGGACGGATGCTTGACGGATATAAGCAGTCGTGCTATAGCTACAATGACCCTGCCTACAAAGGTGGCCCACTGGATTCAGACGAGGTTGAACCGAATTGTGTAAGTGGAATAGAGCCTCCAGAATGGCAGAATTGGAAAAAAACCACGTCCCCAACGTGGATGGGGCTCAACTGGTCGGAACCATATGAACTGCAAGAGCGACTCGACGCCAACCCACCCAAAAACGGACTCTACCGAATTTGGTACGAAGATTGCCCAGACGGACCAGCATTAGCCTACATCGGGGAATCTAGTAATATCGCGTCCCGATTGTACAACCACGAACAGACGTTTGGAGAAGACGCTTACTTTACTTATGCTGAGGGGGTTCACCTTGACGCGCCGCACAAGCGAAGCGAAGTCGAGACGGACCTCATCGGGGCTCACTATCTCGCCGAGAATGACGTGCCACTCGCTCAGTTTGGTTACGAGGAACGCCTTCCCTGAGACCTCCTATTTCGACCACTCGATTGACGTAGTATCATATGCCCATGGTGTGAATTTGCATCAAATGGCCGATGGCCGACGTTTGACCACCGACCGATTCTACGGAGGGACCAGTCGACGCCTTCAGCTACTCCAGCGCTTCCTTTCCTATATTGAGATGGAGTCTCCCTCCCGGTCAGAGGCAAAAGACTGGATTTTGGAAAATACAAACGCTACAAGCAGGGATGCCATTGACCATCATTTGGGCTTCTTAGAAGCTATCGAATTGATTGAACAAAATGAGGATGCAGTCATAATTGGACGGAGAGGACAACAATATATCGAGTCTACCGACCTAGATGTCCTATACAGAGCCCTCCAGTCGAATGTGAAAGGTTTCGACACAACCCTTGAACAACTACTGCAAACCCCGCTCACTGACAAGGAGATTAGAGATGTGTTGGTCAGCGAATTTGAAGATATAAATATGGAATCAGTCGGTGTCGCTACTCGCCACCGGGAATGGCTACAGGTTCTAGGCTATATTGAGCGGTCTGGGAACGTAAATCAGTTAACACAGAAGGGACACGACCTCGCAACCTCCGCGGCTACTGAAAGCGAGAAAACCGAGACTAAGGAGAACACCAATACACAGTTGTCAGAAGGTACTTCTGTCACCGAACGCCGCGAGGCCTATCGAGAAGAAGTAATTCGTGATGATGCCCTCGTCCGAGAACTTAAACGACTGTATGATGACCGCTGCCAGATTTGTGGTGAGCGACGTCAAAGTAGTCCTGAGAGTGGCTATTCAGAAGTTCATCACTTGATGCCACTCGGGGAAGATGGGCCAGACAAACCAGAGAACATGGTTGTTGTCTGTCCAAATCACCACGTCGATTTCGAAAATAGAATGGTAACAGTGGACCCTCAAACACTGGAAATCACGCATCAATACGAGTCTGAAATAGATGGGAGACGACTTCTAGTACGAGAAGAACACGACATTGGACCGCAGTATCTCGCGAACCACCATCAAATTGCAGACCATAGTGCCGATTCTGGCTAAAGGATGGTGAGTTACGATTAGCCAGTCATCCACCGGGAGGTGTCGGCAGAGATAGCGTTTATGAAAGCCAGATTTCCTTAGCTTCCTGTTTTAGGCGTTCGTGCCGTTCCCGGAGATTTTCGGGTGTCCACTCATCGTACTCTTCGAGTTCATTGACGAGCGGGAAGTCACTCTTCTTCTTGAAGTACTCCTCATACTTCGCGGTGAAGGGCTTGTTACTCACCTTGTAGTTTTTCCGCCCGTCGAGAGGTACGAGGTTCCCCATACGGTCAGTCCACGTGTCCCGCCAGTGCTCATCGTCGAATCTAATCAGCCAATAGTCGTTGTTTGGCGTCTGGGGGAGAATATGTTCGATAGTGACGTTATTGCCGTACTCCACCTTCGAGTTACGATTGTCGAATCGCTCACCGTTAATCCGCATGAGGATGTACTTCGGCCACTGATAGTTCCCTTTCCGGTAGAAGTTACTGAGGTCAAGTGCGTTCTCGAACGCCTCGCTCTCCTCCACGATTTTCTCGTTGAGCATCGGGAGATTGAGAACGTCTTCTGGCGTACTGGCCTCCTCAATTTCGCGGAGAAGTGAGTATACACGACTATACCGACCTGTGTTCGACGAGCCCGTGAGCCAGTCAACAGTGAGTCGGCGCTCCAGTTGCTCAACAAACGACAACAGAGTAGAGTCATCGTCGAATTTCGCATCGAATTGGATGAGTGCGACCATCCATTCATCGGAAGGATAGAAGTCACGCATCAGAGAAACCAAATTGTGGTAGTAGACCTCCTCCGCGTAGGAGGCAGCATCTAACTCTGCATTATAGATACGATGTCGATGGACATCGAAGACAGTCTCTAGATAATCGACGAACCTCTCACCCCTGAACGTGTTATCTTCGGGGAACACGCGGTCTTTGAACTCGTCGTAGACCGATTTCTGAGACTTTTCCTTCACGATGATATGGCGCATGAAACCGATAAACCGCTCCAGCCCCTCGTTCCCCACCTCTTCTTCCATATCCTCCCACTTTCGCTGGTATTCCTCCCGCTTGTCGTCATCGTCAATGTGGCTCAGGTTCTCCGACTTCAGCAGGTCAGCATTGTTAAGCGGCATCCCTCGCGCATTTGTGACGTTGAACAGCCGGAATGCAGAACTTAGTGAGTTCGTCGAGATGCGAACCATCACGACGCGGAGTGTGAGATAGGTCGCGAAGTCACCGAGGTCGCCGTATTCTTCGTCTTGCCATTCGGCCAGTTCCTCCCGGAAGGTTTGAATGGCCTGCAGGATATTCTGCTTGGGTTCGCTGTCACCCGTTGAAGGGTCGGGGGCGTCCTCGGTCGCTCCCCGGGTGAGAATGTGCTTGTCAAAGAAGTCGCGGTCGCGTTCTCGAATTTCGAGCCGTACCGTCTCTGATTTCCCCTTAATTGGGTCGCTCTCTTCGTAAATGAGTCCGCCGAGCGAATTCGCTCGTGGTTCATCATTTACTAAGTCTCTCAGAACGGCAATCAGAATCGCGAGGGAGGTCAATCGTTGTTGTCCGTCGATGATGTCAGAGCGTTCACCGGAGTCACTCCCATCGTTCAGGATGATGCTCCCGAGGAAATAGGGCTCGTACGCATCGAGAGTCTGCTTCTTTAGTTCGCCTGTTTCGTCGAGCAGCGTCCCGTGAGCATCTCGCCCGACATCGTATGCATCAGTAAGGTCGTCGATGAGGTCCACGAAATGTTCCTCAGTCCACGAAAACGGGCGTTGGAACTTAGGAATCTTGTAGTGGTAGTCGTCGTAGAGTTTGCTCAGAAACTCTTCCTTTGCGTCAATCTGACTTGCACTCATTCTCTCGAAACATTATATTGCGACATTATAGTGATGTGGGTCTACTGTTAGATTCTTCTTGATGTTGATTTGCCATACATTGATATGATGTGAGTTACTTGCCCTGCGTATGGCTCTCCAGCAAATTACGGCGTCTGACATTGCGGGCTGGGACTCTCTACAGGACATCGCAGATTCATTTGAGAAACGCGGGCTCAAACCACGACCGAACCTTGGGGAAGACCACGAACTCGTTCTCCAACTCGCAGATGACGAGTTCGTCACCATCGTTGAGGCCGGACCCGGCGAGTCAGCGACCGACTTCAAGCCACAAAATCGCACGCGTCACACGAACCTTGTCGCCACCAACGACTACGAGGGCTTCACCTTCATCACGCGCGTCCGCAGTTGGGAAGGCCAACAGCACGGTCGAATCAAGCATCAGAAACTCTCGTTTAACAAGGAGCAATTTCGCTCTGAGAGCGGCGAGAAGAACACTATCCTGCAGAAACTGAACTCCATCGAGTACGGTTCGTCCGCGGCCATCTACGACACGCTCTACGACACCCGGCAGGTCGTCAAGGAGTTCTACCAGCAGTTCGAGAGCCTGCGCACCGACCTTGTGCAGGAGGTCTCCGGCATCCCCGACGACCGAGGTGACGCGAAGCAGCGGTACGTTCAGGTCATTCTCGACCGAATGATTTTCCTCTACTTCATCCAAGAGAAACGTCTGCTCGACCGGAACCCAGACTATCTTCACGAGCAGCCTGCTGAGGTTGTGGACGATGGCGAGGACCGCTACGAGGAGTTCTACGCGCCGCTGTTCTTCGACTACCTCGCGGAGGACAAGCAGAACCCGGACTTCGGCAAACTCCCATACCTGAACGGTGGTCTGTTCGCGAAGAACCCCATTGAGGAGGAGTTCGAAGACGCGAAACTGGGCAACTCCGCTAAAGAGACGAACGAACTGTACGACGATATTCTCGACTTTCTCTCCGACTGGAACTGGAACGTTGACGAACGGCTCGACATCGTCGACCCGAAGAACCTCTCCCCAGCTGTCCTCGGGCACATCTTCGAGCAGACAGTCAACCAGAAGGAGATGGGCGCGTACTACACGCCCGAGGAAATTACGGGCTTCATGGCTCGTCGGACGGTCCATCCCTACCTCCTCGACCAACTGAACGAGACCGTTGGAGCATTTTACGACGAAATCGACGATGTATTCGGCTTCCCTGAGGCTAGCGCGAGTGCTGATACGACAGCCATCGCTGACGGAGGAATGGTCACTCATCAGGCTCCGACCGAGAACGTCGATGTTGGGCACGTCGAGACGCTCTACCACGACATCCTGAAGGAAGCAAAACTCCTTGACCCTGCAGTCGGTAGTGGGGCGTTCCTCCTCGCCGGACAGGAGGTGCTGCTCGACCTCTATATGCAGTGTATCGAGTTCTTTCAGCGCCTCGAAGACGAGGGGAAGGGATGGGAACTCTCCTCGCAAACGCGTGACGAATTGGACACTATCGCGTCTGGGAAGGGGAACGCATCGCTGTATGCGAAGCGCACAATCATCCTGAACAACCTCTACGGGGTGGACATCGACGAAGGAGCGGTCGAAATCTGTAAACTACGGCTGTGGCTTTCGATGGTCGCAGACATCGAGGACGAGCCCGGCGAGGTTGAACCGCTCCCCAACATCGACTTCAACATTCGACAGGGGAACTCGCTCATCGGATATACTCAATTAGTCGAAACAAATGACGATGGCGACGCCTCATTGAACAATTGGGGTGGTGGGACTGGTACCGGTGTTAAAGAATTCTACGAGGACGTTATCAAAGCGATTGAGCGACATAGGGATGCGACGACAGCAGAGGAGGTAGCAAACGCGCGAAAGGTCGCTGAATCCAGAATTAAATCATACCGCGACGAATTGAATAATAAAACTCTTCGAGACTTTCATAGTTCCGGTGTAGAGGCCGTGACAATAGAGGATATTCGGTCCTTCTCACCATTCCATTGGGTACTCGAATTTGCCCCCGTTTATCGGGATGGTGGATTTGACATTGTTCTCGGAAATCCACCGTGGCGGGCTCTTACTCCTGACCGGAATGACTACTTCGGGCAGTACGAACCGAGGTTTAAATCGCTGAGTGCGAATGAGAAGGAGGCACGGATTGAAGAATTATGCGAGGATGACGAAATTGCGGAAGGTTGGGAAGAATACAAGGATAATATCGACCGTCTCCGAAAATTCTACGGGGAAAACCCAGCCTACAACTTGCAGAGCCCCGAGGTCGGAGGACAAGGTACGACAGACCTGTCGATGCTGTTTTTAGAACGGTCTTTTGACCTTGCAAGCACGCAAGGTTATACTTCGTTCGTTTTACCCGGGAAACTCTTCATCGGTACTTCTTCTAGCGACTTACGTAATTACTTACTGTCTGATGTGAGACTTGACTACCTCATCGGATTCGAGAATAAAGGAATCTTTGACGACATTCACAACCAATACAAGTTTGGGATAGTCTCGTTCAAGAACTCTGGCACAACTAATCACATTAATACCAAATTCCTCCAGAGAGATTTAGAAATACTACGGAATAAAGAGAACTTACTAGATGTTCCGGCAGAAATTCTAAAGAAGTATTCACCAGTCACGACCATATTCCCTCAAATCACAAACCAGTCAGAAGTGTCTGTCCTCAATAAGGTTGTCCAGTATCCACCAGTTAGCGAAAAGAGGGAGGAGAAGTGGTACATCAACATATACGGTGAGGAACTTCACCGTACGCGAGACACGGAATACTTCGTTGAAGAGAAAGAAGACGGGGATTACCCTGTCTACGGTGGTAAGAATATTTGGCTATTTGCCTACAATAATGAAATTGAGGACCTTGAAGAATTTGAATATTGGAGTGTTGATGAAGAGTCTAACCCAAAAAAGAGTGCCAAAAGGAGGATTAGAGAGAAAAACCAGAAGAGACTGAAGAAAGAGATTTACGAAGCGTTTGATGGAAGTGGTTCCCAAATCGGATTCGTGAACGATTTGCTCGAAACCCATAGAGGTGACCCTCTAAAACTGGAAGACGTACTATTGGACTGTACGTCTCACCGTATCGGATTCCGTGATGTGTCGAATAGTACGAACGAACGGAGTATGGTCGCAGCAGCACTCCCGAGAGGGGCAATCTGCCACAACAAATGTCCCACCATTCGACCATATGAGATTAATCCTGAGCGGGAAGACCTTGCAAAGGAGACTCTCCATGACGTGTATGACCCAATTTTCACGGGTGAAGAGTTATTCCTTGCACTCGGTCTTCTAAACAGTATTCCCTTTGATTATATTGTCCGGACAAAGTTTGATACAACTATGAGCGTGAATACTATTGAGGAATCGCAAATTCCCCGTCTTACACAGGGAGACGACTGGTTTGAATATATCTCGTCTAGAGCAGCCCGGTTAAATGCATATGGAGAAGAGTTTGCTGACATTCGGAGAAAAATTGGAAATCCAGAACCCGTAAAAACGAAGCAAGAGCGTCGTCATGTTCAGGCAGAACTGGATGCCGCAGCCTTCCATGCCTACGGTTTCAACCAAGGAGATGTGGGATTTATCCTAAACGACTTCTATCAAGTGAGCAATCCTCGGTTTATGGATGATGAGTACTTTGAATTAGTCTCTGAGAAGTTCCACCAACTTAGTGAAGATAGTCATCAACAGTAAGTTCTAATCAAGACCCGATAATACCCCAGCAGATAAGGTCTGCGTGTACCTTACTCTCACCGACTAACGTCTCCTGATACTCGGTAGACGCTTCGATGTTCTCCCCGAGGAAGACTTCAAGCGTTTCGAGGAACTCGATGGGCGGCCAGTCCGGGAACGATTCGTACTCCTTGTGGTGCCGGAACGTCTCCCGGAGAATCCTGTCCTCGTCGGTGTTCCCGAGTTTCACGTTCTTCAGCCGACTGTGAAGGTCGTCCGCCCACTCACCTATCGTCTCATATTCCTCGTGTGAGCAGGGGTCGTCCCCGAAGTTCGGCTGGATGTAGTATGAGATGAAGTCTAGAATCGTCTCCTGCTCCTTTGAATAGGAATCGCCCTGCTTGAACGCACCCTCAACCTGTCCTTCACGTATCGCTTCGAGCCGGTCGTCGAGTACCTCCTCAATCTCTTCGCGGTTCGTCAGCACGTGGTCGGTATTCCCCGAAACCGGCTCACCCTCGACAGATGGGCTGATTGAGAGCGTTTGCACGGACCGTTCTTTCACGTCATCGCTAAACGGCTTGTAGTAGAACGCCCGACGTACCCGTCCGAGCGGAGCGTTCTCGTCTTCATTGTCGAACCAGAGGTGTGCGAGCCCGAACAAACCGGGGCGCGGTCCCTTGTCGTGGTTGATGGCGTTCGTGTAGAGGAACTCCCGCTCGTCTGGTGGGTCGTCGAAAAAATCCTCAGCGTACTCAAAGTCGTCAGTCGTGAGCCCGTACTCCTCGTTTAACTCGCGTTTGAGCAGGAAGCGGTCGTACGCGGCCTCTTCATTACTCCCAGCATTTCGCAGGAGCGGGTTTTTCGAGGTGTCGTCAAGTTCATTCACGTCAGAAACCTCGCGAGACTTCCGTAGCGAGTCCTCGATTTCCTCGACCTCCAGTTCCCCGATGGTCTTCTGCGTCTCGACGCCCGCCTTCTCCAGAATCTGGTCCTCGTTCGGGTCGAGGATGTTGTTCTCCTTCCCGACGATGAGCGCGATATCGTTGATTTTCGCTTGCAGTCGCTTCAGCAGCTTAATGGCCGCCTCGATGTCCCCGTCGGGGTAGAAGTTGTGGACGTGCTTCTCCGCCGTACTCCCGATGCGGTCAATACGACCGACGCGCTGGACGATGCGCATTGGGTTCCACGGCAAGTCGTAGTTGACTGCGACTTGAACGTCCTGCAGGTTTACGCCCTCGCTGAGCGTGTCGGTCGCGACGACGTACTGAAGTTCAGTTTCGTCCGACTCTGCGAGCGTACTCTGATACCCGGATGCTTGCGGCGCGAACCGCTGAATGATGTCTTGCTTGTTCTCATCGCCGCCTTTCACGACCGCGCTGTTCTCCGCCGTCAACGGTGAGTCCGGGTTGTCGCGGAGCGTCCGATACACGTAGTCGGCGGTTCCTCGATACTGGGTAAAGATGAGGACTTTCTTATCGTGACTCTGGAGGACGTTTGCGAGGCGGTCGATTTTCGGGTCGCGGAACTCGCGCAGGGAGAACACAGCCTCGTAGAAGTCCCGAGTCGCGGAGTCTACTTCCGTCAGGTCGCTCCTCGGGTACAGGATGGGATTCATCTCTTCCTCCGGTACGTCGGGGAGTGTGCCCGCGTTGTGGTCGTGGAGCCACTGTCGTACCGTGACTGCGTGGTCACTTACGTCTCCAGTGTCCCGTGCCACATCCCCGATGAACTGCGTGAGGAAGTGCGCGAGCAGCGTCAGGTCCTCGCGGATGTAGGTCTTGACCTCCCCAACAGTCGCGTCTACCAGTTCGTCCTGCGTCTCCGATTCACCCTCATCAGCACGCACGGCGGTCGAGTCGAAGCCGAATTCTTCGAGCGTCTGTTCGAGGTCTTCGGCGGCGTCCTTCCCTTCAACGAAGTCGTCGATGGTTGCAGGGGCTTCTCCATCCTGTACCGCACGGAGCATTTCGATGTCTTCGTCTTCAGGCAGGTCCTCCAGCAGACCGAGCAGTCGCCGCTCACTCTGGTGCAATGTTTCGATGGACTGCACGAACGCGTATGTTGAGGATTCCAGTCGCTTGAGGAGGTTCAGTTTGTAGAGGGCTTTGAGTGTACTCCCTGCCTTCGGGTTCTTCACCGTGATGTGCGGGAGATGGAGTGCGTCCATTACGTCGGGGAGCATCCGGTAGATTGGCTGGTAGGCGGGCGGCAGTGAGTACTGTTCCTTGTTGAGTTTCGGTGGTTTGAAACTCATCTCGAAGTCCTCGTCGTCCCGAATCAGGTCCTTGACATGCTTGCGCGTCCGCAGAACCATTACTTCGTTGAGGATGTTCGAGATTTCTTTCGACTGGCGCTGCAACTGCTCGGTGATTTGTTGCTGCTTCTCGTCGGAGACCTCCTCTTTGCCAGCGGCGATGCGCTTGCGCGTCTCCGCGAGTTCGATGTACTCGTCGAAAGCGTCGAAGTCAAGTGAGGCCTTGTTGCGAATCTCCTCCGGGCTCGTAAACAGGCTGATGAGGTTCTTCAGGTCGGTAGCGCTGTTGTTGATGGGCGTCGCGGTCAGCATAATCATCGTTTTTCCACGCAACTGACGGAGGTTCGCGTGCCGCCGCGTCCCCTTGTAGTCGTCATCGTGGTCGGGGTTCGGTCGCCACTTCCCAAAGTTACGGAAGCGGTGGGCCTCGTCGATGAGCAGCACGTCGAAGTCGTCGCGGAGTTCTTGAACCTCCTCGTAGGTGAGATTTTGGAACTTACTGACGCTCATCACGTCGAGGTGAGTTCCGTCCATCTCCAGCCCGAAGTAGGGATTACCGTCCTCGTCAGTCCCATCTTGGAGAAGGTCTTCCCACTGGTCAGTCAGGTTCGCGGGGACGATGAGGAGACAGCGGTCACCGCGCTGTCGATAGTCGTAGAGGAGTTCACCACCGATGAACGACTTCCCGAGCCCAACAGAGTCCGAGATGATACAGCCGTCGTACTGGGAAAGTTTCTCACGTGCGCTCTCGTAGCCGAGTTTCTGGAAATAGTATAGCGGGCTGTCTCGGGCACTGACGTTGCCGCTGAGTTCGTCGTATGCGAGGAGTTTGTAGAGTTCGAAGGGTTCGAGATAGGTTCCGAGTTCTTCGTCGTCAGGCCCACCATCGGACGTTTTCTTTTCTTGCTTCTCCTTCCACTCCTTGTACTGGTCGCTGTTCTCGATGATGCGGATGATTTCTTCGGAGAATTCCTCGGCGTTCGCCCACTGATTATCGTACCACTCTTCGAACTTTTGGGTCTGGTAGCGGTCTTGGCTGGTGAGGTTGAGTTCGATGTTATTCCGATGGCCGCTTGCCGAGAAGTTTGAGGAACCGACGATAGTTGCGCAGGCACGTGTATCCTCTTCGTCCTCTGACGGGGGGCCCTCATCCTCTTCAAGTGGGGCGCGGAACGCTGCCCCCTTCGCGTGAAAATACCCGTTCTCGGGGTTTCGAACACGGACTTCAACGATTCCCTCCGCGACAAACTCTCGAAGCCGGTTGAGTCGTCCGAGTTGCGCGTTGTTCAGACTCTCGATGTCGTCCTTAAGTTCCTGTTTGAACGCTTCCCGAAGGTTCTGTCCCTCCTCGATTTCATCGGCGGTCTGCTGGTTGGTCTGACGGCCCATGAGAATGCGAAGCGGTGCATGACCGAGTTCGTCGGGGTCGGCTAGATTGCCCAAGTCCTCCTTGTAGAGGTCGAAACCGGAGAGATAGAAGTAGCCAGTCGCGATTCGCGCCTCTTCGATTTTCGGAATAATTTTTTTGTAGACTTCTTCGAGATTTTTATTCGTGTTATCGACAAGTGGGGGGACGGAGAGCATTCTGGATACTTGGAATTCTCATCAAATCAACTTAGTCTTTCGCTGCAGTATCTGGGGATTCGCAGTTAGACCAAACTCAGAAAGGTAGGTACCCGAATACGGATAACATGGCTATAGGGACACCGCGAATCAGAGCATGTCGTCGGTCGTTTCGGCTGTCCGAAGTGCTCCGAGCGCGGAATAGCGAAGATTCTGCGGATATTTCGTCTCGTAAGGAATGGGGTCTTCCAATTCATACAGACTTTCCGGCTTAAATCGAATAATCATCTTGTCCTCCGCTATTTTCTCCCCGTCAGCATATTCTTCGATGGGACGAGATAATTCGGCTGTCTCCGGGCGAACAACATCCTTGACCGTAGCGAAGTATTTGACCTGACGCACGTCGCCGGTCACGTACATCGCCACGTATTCGAACTCGCTCCCAATGCGAACGAATCCCCATGCGTTGTTCTCCTTTAAGAACGATAGACCTGATTCCTTTGTCGGGAAAACAGCGACTTTCGCCTCATCCCCACCCTCAATTTTAGTCCGTTTGATTTGACTGACAACGTGATTATCTGTGGGTTCGACACCACCACTACCGCCACCACCTATCAGGACGTCTATACCACCGCTGTCAGCGTCTATCTCGGATTCAATATCTGCGACAAGCCTGTCAATCATCTCCTTTGTTTGTGTTTCAGCGAGTGATGAGATAGAACCGGAAACGCGGTCGGCCAGCACGTTTGAGAGTTCAACAGCCAAATCATCCTTTTTGGCTTCAAGAACCCGGCGTGCTTCTCGTAACTCGTTAATACGACCGAGTATTTTTCCGGACTCTCCCGACTCGATAGCATCTCTCTCATAGGCCTTTAGGACGGCGAGACGGCTAGGCAGGTTTCTGAGGTCTACGTCACCAACCATCTGTACGTCCACGTTGGACGCGTCCACCCGCCGTTGGAAGAAACGATATTGCTTGCCGTTCGTGAGGATACCATAGGTGACATTCTTGTTCATCATATAGGAGGACAATTGTTCGTCGTGGTCGGCAGTCAGGGCAGTGTCAGCCCCTTTTGCTTCAAGAAAGGCGACGGGTGTGCCTTCGAGAATGAGCGCGTAATCGACTTTGTATGTCCGTCCGAACGCTTCAACGGGATATTCGAGTTGTGTATTCTTCGGAATTTCCCAATCAAGAAGGTCTAAGAACTCGCGCAGAACAGCGGCCTTCGTGTTGGCTTCATCCATCTGCGGAGAGGAGTCCATGACGGCTTCAGATTGCTTCACAAACTCCTGAACTGCATTTCTATCCATCTTATCTTGCCACGTCTTACTGACAGCATATCAATCCCTGTGAACAAATCTCTCTTTTTGTTCTGAGGCAGGTTCAAATTCTGTGGTGATGTGAGCAGTTAGCCCGTTCCACTACCACGTCATTGCCAACAAACGGCGGCCTAACTAAATATAATATATTCTATTAGATAGGTCAAAATTCAATGCATGTTATATGAGTTTCAACAGAACTACATGACTATGATTCAACAAAGAGTGACAGTCATGGGAAATTGCTTTATTGGTGGCGTGCATAGAGTAGAGCGACTGAAGTCCTCGGTTGGCGTGGCGGAGGACGCCTTCCACATCCCCCGCTGGGTCCTAACAGCGTTGTTAGGACGATTCGAAGCGGTCCTGTTAGGCAGGAGGTGAAATGGCTTCATCACACACTGCAGCCTGATAGAAAGAAAGGGTGTGTATGTGTGTAAGTAATACTAGAAAACCTTCGTTAGTGTCCTGTCTATTAACGAAGAAGCGAAGAAAAGAAGCTTCGAGTAACAGGGTAAGCCGTTTCTCGCCTAACAACACTGTTAGTACGTCAAGAGTTAACACACTATGGCTGGACAACCGCCATGCTCAAGCCCAAGTATTGTTTGCTTCATTCGCTGAGGTACTCCCTTAAGAGACCCTAGTAGTTCTGCGCAATTCGGAGAAAGACTAGTATGATTTACGAGAGCAATATCGAACGATGATGGGAGCAGTGATTGAGGGTATTAACCAAATATCTCCTTCATTTCCTCTTCCAACTCCCCATGCCACTGGCTGCCAACAATATCGTGCAGGGTCCTATCTACGTATAGTTCGTAGAGTTGCTGATGATTTTCGATATCGTGTTTCAGTAGTAGATATTCCGCAGTTCGTTCGCTGATTCCTGTAAACTCAGTCAAATCCTCCTCGAACTCGATTGAGGACGTTTCCATCCAACCAATAGCAAATCCAACGGCCTCTTCAACCGTTTCTATTCCATCCTTCAGAATACGCCGCTCCTGCTTCGTCTGACGTGGATTATGGTTTTCGTCGTCTTTTGGGGGTTGAATTCCGCTCACTTCGAATGTCCATCCGTTGCCATCGCGAGTGGACTGGTTAGTGATGGTGACCGAAAAATCGGAGGGAGAGAGCCAGACGATACGGTCCCGGCTCTGGCGCTCCAACACCCATCCGTCGACATTTTCGATAACATTAACCTTGCGTAAGTCCGGTGGGTCTTTGACCTCGGACGCGGTCTGAAATCCACCGCCACTGGCTTGCTCTCTGGATATTGATATTATCTGCTCTGCCTGCTGTTCCCCGATTCCGAGAGTCGCACGCAGTTCAGCGGGACTGGCGACAGCGACCGTCATGTAATCGCTATAGCCCGCGTCCTCCATCCTCGCCGCCGTGTCCTCGTCAATGTCAAGCAGGCCAGCGTCAAACATGACAATATGTACTAAAGTAAATAACAAAATTGTTTCGAATGAGTTGACTGCTACTTGAATCTCGTTGCGCAGAACCAATTTGGACACGAAGTCCATCCCTCTACTGTCCGATTCCCCTTACCAGATGTGGATGGATGTCCGCGAATACCTCAAAATACGACGTTAGCTCTCGTCAGTACGTTGTCTGCTACTGGCCTTCCTTCGGTACATCTCACGGCAGGTAGAAGAACAGAAAATGTTCGGGCTAAACCCAGCTGATACTCCTTCCCCCGGTCCGACCCTCTTGCTACATTCGTCACAAGTTGCCATAGTGGGCGTCTATCGTTTGTGATTATGAATCTATTCTTAGAGTCGGAACGTGAGTGAGCTACTACTTGTCGGCGGACCGAGTCGGAGAACACTCCAAATACGACAGGTGGGTGCAAAACCTTTTCAACTATACATACAGTCATTCTAAGTAATGGGTACAGTACCCCCAAGAGATGACTTCATGACCCTTAGCGAATGGGTTGACGCTGCCTCTGAGAATACAGACATAGAGCGAGAAACCCTATGGGACATCGTAGAGGAGTTCAAACCCGGTGCGGGGTTGATGACCGGAGGCGAGAAGGAAGTTCAGTTATTAACTCTCCTTGAACACCATCACGAAAAATTAACTGCCGCAGGAGACAACCCCGGCCCCGCTCCTTTCATTAACGTATATTTTCCGTATGAAGGAGAGGTAGAGAGTCTATATCAATTTCAATGGGGGGCATACAACATAGTCAATCTTAACGACGAACGTGAAAAGGCATTTAGAGAACTTATTGATGACGAGGACTTAGAAATAATGATTGAAGACAAGTCCCATATCACGGCAGCAGACTACGATTGGACTCCTGAAGAAGCATTGAGAGTCTCAACCCGGGTATTGAACCATGTTTTTGGAGTTTCGCTAGAAGATGTAGAGCGAGCCGTTGAAATTGATGGTAAAACGGGCGAAGAGGTTGCTTGGACCCAAGTATAACTCGCCATCAGGATATCGGAGAACTCGTAGGAATACGACGCTATTGATTGCGAACACTAAGACTGCGAGCCCGTTTTGCGTAGCACTGGTCCAGAAACCTTACAGTAAAGGGAATAGTTCGGGGTAGCTTTGGCTGACTACTACTCAGGATATCCCGATATCTTGAGTGGGGCGGAGTAACACCTAATGTAGTGCAATAAGTAGTGCAAACCAGAGATGGCTAAATCAACTGTTTCTGTGACCGAGTATACGGTCGAAAATGAGGATGGTTCAGAACGAACCGTGACACAATATCGCACGACTGTCCCGAAAAGTATCGCTGAGGCCATGCGACTTGGGGGAGCCGAGATAAGTTGGGAGGTGAAAGGTGCTGACGCACTCCGAGTAAGCGTGAAAGAGCGTGACGACGATGAGTAAGACGGCCATCGGCTACACCCGGCTCTCCCAAACGAGCGATACCAGCATCCCGGACCAGAAACGAGAAATTCGGGACCTCGCCGACGAGCAGGGGTTCAAACTGCTTGAAATTTTTGACGACGGGCAGAAATCATCTGGGTTCGACAATGAGCGTGACCAATACCTCGAAATGCAGGCCGTCCTCGAAGACGAGGAGATTGACGTTCTCATCGTCCGCGACCGTGACCGGTTATCGAGAGACAAGCGGGAACGGTCGATGCTCTACTACGACCTTGATGAGTGGGACGTGGAGTTGTGGACAACCACTGATGGACAACGCGTCGATTTCGGCGACGACGAAAGCTGGCTCATCGAGATGATTCGAAACTATATGGACGACGTCGCCAAACGTAGAGATATCCAGAAGGCCAAACGAAAAATCAAACAGCGTGTTGAGAACGGCTACTATCAGGGACGACCGCCGACAGGAACACAGTTCGATGAGAATGGACAGTATCTCGTCCCAGACAAGAATTTCGACGCCGTACTTCGCGTTCTCAGCATGCGAGCCCGGGGATATTCGTACTCAGAGACGGAGGAAGAGACGGGAATCGCACAGGGAACCATCGCGAACATCATGGACCGACAGGACGAATATATCGAACTTGGACTCGCATACGGATATGATGTTGACGGCCTGCTTAACGAAGACGATGAGTCAGAGGAGACTGTCGTCGCCTAACCCGTGCGTATTCTTCTCACTGAGGTTTAAATGAGAAAACGCAGGGAGCAACTGTATGCACCGCTTTGCACGTGGTGAACGCGTCCGTATCGATATTCCAGATGAAACACCCCCTCATCACAAGTTGCACTCCGAACACGGGATAATTATCGACATTAATGACAAGAATTCGATGGTTCGGGTTGGGTTGAAAGACCTCTGGATAACGTTTGATGCCCACCCGTGGGAATGGAGGCCATCAATCGAATAATGAAATACGGTGAAGATGAGAAGTTTGCATACATGCAAGTCTCACTCCCAGCACATCCACAGAGTCAAGATGAGCCTGCCACGTTTCCCGTGGAACTCTTCGAAGTCTACGCTATTGAAGCCACCATTAAATTATAATTATTATTTACATATATTTGGTAGCAAATTTTATAAATCAAACCCCAAACAATCCCTCCTGATTTCTTATATTATACAACTGACTATTTATGCATATTGTTGGTTCATGGTTGAGCGGGCAGAGACCCGCACGAAAGTACTGTATTTGCGTGAGGCCTAAATTCTCACAACGGATAGACAAATATAGAGCATTCATCCAAATATATGGGTTAAAACCTTCGTTCGTAAAGTTTATATCTGGATAAAGCAAACAGTTAATCACACGATGACTGAAGAAACGGATAAGCGGCTCGCGAATAGTCGACAACCGAAATCACCCGAAACCGACGCGGTCTCGCTCGAAGAGCCAATTCAGAGACTCATCTCTGAGGGGGCGGCTGCAATTGGACTCGAAAAGGAACTATCCAGTGCGAATGGGCTCTGCTTCAAAGTCTATCTACCACCGGCTACCGGTGCTACTGTTGTCGAACAGTGTGACACGGTCGAGTTCAACGGAGAGACGTATAATACTGACTGGATATTCGACATGGACGGACCAAGCTTCTTCGGTAGAGTCCCGATATACTCCGACTTCGCAATTGGGGAAATACAGCCGGGGCCCGCTAAGACAGAAGAAGTAGAGCCGGTTCCCGTTGAAGCCGGGTGGGAAAACCTTCGAGAATTCCTCCATGAGAGGGAGGAAATGGGGCATCATGAGTGAATCATCACTAGAGCCGCTCCGAGTCGGGCATCTTACAGCCACTCCGGTTTGCCAAACACGTGGCTGTGATGAGGATGCCAAATATGCGATATCCAGTCAGCACGGCCATCCAGATGAAGAGTGGAAATTCTGTGAGGACCACTTCGAAGAAGTCGATGGACGCGACCCGTATTTCCTCACGAATAAGGGGTGGACACTCCGAAAACTGTACTATCAGTGTGATGAATGCGATGAATCGATATCTCACAACGCTATAGATGGACACGACCGCCTGTGCTCGTCAACATAGGGGGCCCGCAGATTTCCAACAGATAACGCTCACAATCGATAATATCGAGGAAATTGCAAATGGTCGGAATCTCTCCAAAGTGGTTGAACTATTCGACGAAGCACTCGGTGATTCCGATATAGCGTATGTCGAATACTGGCAGAATAACCAAGAACTCGTGATGAATGTTCCATCCAACACACAAGTGAACGAACCCACCATTGCATTCATCTTAGCAAAGATGGAACGTGCAGATATCGTTCGAGAGGTGAACTCCACATTAGATAGCGACCTGTTGTGTGTCCGCTTTGTTGACAATCGATAGGTCCTTCGGACACATGTGGAAGTCATCTGCAACGATGGTGCGACCGACTAACAGCTAGAAACCGCCGAAGGCTGCCAATTCTACTTCGAAGGCTAATTCCCTGTGGTCGCCATTCGACTCCCGGATGGGCAGCCAATCAACGTAGACCTCGCGAGTGGGGAAATCTACATCGAAGGCATGGACGTCGAATACATCGACCTGCAAGAATATTTCGTGGGTGAGTAAGCATGGGTCCATGCGAGAGAATCCGATGCCGGGGCGAGACCACGGACGGAGACCAGTGCAGTACGTGGTTCGGTATCGACCGATACACTGTAGACGCCGAGGACCACTACTGCCATCATCACGAAGAGCAAGCAACCGAAGTATGACTATTATATTCAATCAAACCCATTCTATCCCTGCCAGCGCAGCCGCTATTCGAGTTCTATGTCGTACAAAGGTAATTAGTCAGTTGACGAAGGAACGTCGCATATCAGGACGTGTGGAGGTCATCTCGAACATCATCCAAGTCGATATCCAGTTTGTCCTCTATGTCCCGTGCATTCACAGCGACACAGCGATTGAGCCCCCGTGTTTGTTTGGATGCAGCAACCACGTAGCTGGTCTCGTCACTCTCCATGTCGCCAAAGCGGTCCTTGTAATCATCCGGACCCAGCAAGTCGATATCTAGATTGTGGTCCTTCAGGTATTTGGACACGGCGGGGTAGACCCGGCTGAATTTCAGACGCAGTTCCTCGCCGTCATCATCAAGGTTGACGAACGTATAGTCTCCACGTTGGGTCGTTGACTGAAGTGGGGTAAGGTCGCCGTTGTCGATGCAACGGACTACTTGCTCCATCAACTCGTCGACGTGTGTCTTACGATTCTCAACCCCTTTCTGCCCAGCAACGTATGTAATTGCGTCGTCGATGGCGTCAGTGTCTACGGCTGGTGTAGCGCCTACACGGTCGCAAAGGAGGCCGTAAACGACCATCCCGAGCTTGACCATTGCTAAAGCGTTGATGGCGAGACCTCCAACATCATCGTCGGCGAGACCTCGGACGTGGTCCTTACACTGCTCCCAGATTCCGTCGAGGTCTTCGTCGCTCGCAATCCGTTGCAGGACTTGCTCGACGGAGAATTTAGCGTGGTCATTCAGATTCAACTGTTGAATCTCAGTGAACGCTACTTGGGTCGGGGTCCCCGGGTCCGTCGTCGACCGTTGGAATTGCGTCATAATCGCTCGACGCTGCTCCGCAGACCCTTGGATTTGCTGCTCTCCCGTGATAGCCACAGGTGCCGTCAATCGATACAGATTCTCACCCATACTCTTCTGCCCTCGGGTCTCCGTACGGCCATTCGTTGCAGCACGCAGGAGTGCCTGAAAGCGGTCCAGTTTGTATGATTGGATATCTGCTGGCTTGTACTCATCATACCAGACAGGAACGTTGTTTATAGCACTCAGATGCTTGATGAGGGAGAATTTCGTCGAATCGATAGCGAACGCTGTTCCATCCGACCCGAACGCTCGAGAGACCACACGCATTGACGACGACTTACCAGACCCAGTTTCTCCAGTGATAGAGAGAATCGGAAGCTCCCCCTCAATGTCTCGGATGAGTGGGGCGAACAGAGCCGAATAGTAGTATCCGATAACTGGTATCCATCGTTTAGTGTCCCGAATTTGTGGAAGCAATTCGAGGATGTCAC
This sequence comes from Natronosalvus amylolyticus, assembly GCF_024298845.1. Taxonomy (NCBI): domain Archaea; kingdom Methanobacteriati; phylum Methanobacteriota; class Halobacteria; order Halobacteriales; family Natrialbaceae; genus Natronosalvus; species Natronosalvus amylolyticus. The sequence continues at coordinate 3,053,919 of NZ_CP101156.1, read as the reverse complement.
GCACTTCATCCTCGTTATAGTCCAAATCTTCGATTTGGATTTTCTCTGCCACGGAAGCCCCCGTATCTCGGTATACGTGCGTGTGTTCATCGTTCGGTGAGAACGTTGTCGATGGTGCCACAAACTCCCCATCATGTAACCCAATTTTCGTCGTCGACGTACGCTCTGGACTGTCTTGCCTGAGGACGACCTTTCGCAGTTCAGGGAGGTCATGGCTCGAGCCGCTGAATGATGTGCTCAGGCGAGTGCAGACCGCATCTTTGAACGAACGGGAGTCGTTGAACACCTCTGGTTTAACAGTGACTTCGAAATTCTTCCCGTTAGCAGGCCGTACTTCGAGTTTGACGTACTGTTCTCCATCCTCTCGGAGGATTTCCTTGCGAGCCAGAGTAAAGTTAGTAACCTCTCTGAACACGGGGGTGCCAACCTCATCGGTGCCAAGATGGCCGTAACAACCATCCTTGACGTTGAGGTTGATATCATCAGGCAACCCGGTGTGTCCCTGATACACATCAGTCGTGGACTGGACTGCCTTATCGATAGTCATCTCCCCATATGTCTGGTCCCCACGCTTCTCGTCCCATTTGCCACGCATGAGGTCCGATTTTCGGAACAGCGAATCCATCATATCCCGGTCACAGGCCGTCCAAAACGCCAGCTTTGAAACCAGCGCCAAATCTGCAGCCGAATGGTCCCCGGAGTGCATCGACTTATCTCCGTTCCAGAGCTTCACGAACTTCTCATCACTCGATTTTGCCTTGTTCAGAATCTCCTCTGCCGTCATCGAGACCTCTACGTCGTAAAAGCTGTCTCCTTCAGACGGCTCTTGCTCTTCACCGTAGTAGTCTGTGTAGATGGCTTGGAGGTTATCACAAGTTGTGATATCAGTAGACATAGGTTCGATGTGGTCGAATGTGAATATCGCAAACCGACCATCGACGTACACCTCGATTTCTGAGGTCTTGTCCACGTCCACCTTCTCGGCCTCCATCTTCTGCTTATGCGCATGCAGAGCTATATCCCCACGTGCGAGGATGTGATATCCAGTGCCCGATTTCGATAATTCTGTGTACGAATCCACACGGTCTATGATATCTACTGCCCAGTCCTCGACGACACCAGTCTCGGGGTTTCGGCACCCGTCGAGGTCGATGAACACAATATCTTCAGACCCATCCAGCGCAAACCCGAGGTAGTCCCCGGTGCGCTCACAGTAGCCTGATGCAGTCTGATAATCAGACCACGTGCTGCTGTCGTTGATACGGGCAGCATTGCCTGTTTCGGGATTAATTGGCATTTTGTCGGATGTGAACCCCACCCAACTAGGGTAGTTTTTGAGTGAGTCAACTAATTCCGACTCTCCTCTTGCCGATACGCCTAAACTGTCAGACTTTGTATTATTGATTGCGAACATACTTAATCACCTTCTGGTTACATATGCTGAGCGATATCTTCGCTATGATTATTCACCGTGTCAAACGGGTCTGGTTCGTCGATTTTGCCGAAATAATCGTCGTAGTATGACTCCACCGACTCACGCACGAGAGACCGCTTAGTCGTGCGTCCGGGAGTCACAGCATCCATTATCTCTAATTTGAGCGCTACCTCTCCATCCAGTCTAACCATGTTAGACTGCTCGGCAATGTCCTTGGGGTCGATACCAAGTGCATCAATATAATCCATCTGTATTGTGCTGTTATCGAACATATCCATTGTATACAATGTGATATGGGTATATAGGTTTTTGTCAAGACCGAAATACAGTAAAATATCTATGTTGCTCCACCAGTTGCGACTTGTTGCACCCCAAAACCACCCTTGTTGCGGGGGGTGGTGCAACACTCCTACTGCCTGTTCACAGTAGCTACAGAGCTTCTAACTCGATTGGCGATTTTGTGTTGCGGCAAATAGTTTTTGGTGTCTATGTTCTCACAGAGTTCCTCTCAGCTTCTCTCCTCTCACACGTACCCCTCTAGAGAATATAGTGCAACATAATATAGTTAAGTTAAGTAGAGAGCCTCTGCCTTGTGAATTCTTGAGCGAGAGCTGTTGCACCCACCCCCGCAACAACCCCGCAACAGGGCGCAACAACCCGTATTTGGCCGCAACATGGCAGACTGCGTCGGGGTGGCATAGATGCGGATAGGACACACTGTGATTTAGTGGTACGGAGGAGCGTAGCGAGGACGATGAAGCGTCCTATCCGCATCGTCTACGCACGGGCGCAACTGGAGAGTGTGATTGGACACACCACAACGAAAACCGTTGAGAATCGAATCTGAGCCGTTTAATCTCCGAGCGAGAACGTCGGGTGTTGAGGTGAGCATTTTATCAAACTCTCGTCAGCCGACACCCACTTTTGCATCATCATTTGCATCTCGGCGTCCGCTACGTCGGCCAACTCGTCTGCATTCATTGATTCATCGTTGATGTCGACGACGAGGTCTGCTGCTTCCATTCTGACGTGTGCCATGATTGTTGAGACGCTCTAAATCCACTTATAGGGCTTAATTTCATCCAAACACCAATGTACTAATTTCACACCCCTATAGATATGGACAGAAGTGTCAGGAGTGTTCTCGAGCAGTATTACGAGTCGACTGATGATGATGGGTGGTATCGATGCAAGCGGTGTGGTAAAAAGGTCTATTGCGGCGATACTCGACAAGACGACCTTTGGATGCATGAACAACGAGAACATTAGAAGACTAACTCAAAAACAACCCCTGTTCATAAGCAACGTGAATGAAGTAAAGAGCATACAGAATCAGTGAATAGTACATATAACGTTTAGGAGATGCTATTTCTGTAAATGGGGTTTGACCATATCTTCCGTACAAGAACCGAAGTGAGACGATAAGATAGTTAACAGCGATTGCGAGAAGTCCCCCGTCTATGATGATGGATGTAACATTTGGACTCGCGACCATTGACATCAGCAAATAAAATACTACGAGGGGGAGAGAGAAAATCAGGACGATTCCTAATATAGCGAGGAGAGTTCCAATCAGATGGAGAATGCGGATTCTCACGCTGACATTGGGAGAGGACTGAGAGTCAACCGTTTGAATTTTACGCACTTCTTTTGGCCATTCAGATTTTGGAAGTAGTGATGATGAGAGGGATTTCTTCGAAATAGTGAGAGCGATTCTTCCCAGTATCGTCCCTTGATGTTCAAGATGCTGGTTATAAGCGAATATACAAATCAAGAGGAAAAAATCACGAAATAGTGCTTCATATAGAAGAACAAAACCGAGGCAAAAAGCTACTGCATACAGAAGTCCTAGCGTGGATGGACGGGGATTAACGAACGGAATATAAGGTTGGGTAAAACTCCCAAGTACAAGTGTCAAATAGAGCAGTCCGAACGCTGTCGAAATGACTAATAGAGGGGTTGTACTTCGGAGGAGGTCTTTTGAGTAAGGATTCAAGAATGACATCCGCCGAACAAGCGTTGTTGTCAGAAGAAGAAACGCCGAACCGATGGCAACCGGGTAGAGCGGAGTACTTACATTGGGAACGAAGAGTAGAGCGGTCGCAAGAAGGGCGGCGAACGTAATTTCGTATCCAATGGCGGACTCTTTGTCGATTTCAATATAATTTCCTAACGAGATATTGGTCATTGGAAGAGTAGTTGAATCTTAGGAGTATAAAGTCAACCAAGAAGGACTCCATAAATACTAATTGAGATTTGGTTATTCTCTCAAGTATCCTGTGCGTCTTTTTGTTTGTTTAACCAAATGTCATCGGTATAAGACTGTATACTTCACGGGCAGGCCCCGACCCCCTATCAAGATGCTCAATGGATTCAAGCACCGCACGCCCTCCGGTGGTTAGGTCATCGACGAAGTATTGGTCTGATTCGCATATTGTCTCGTACCATCCAGCCACAAGTGAAGCTGCTATACCTTCTCCTCTGTGCCCATTTCGCACGTATAGTTGCGACAGTATTGGTCCTCTGTCATGGTCTTCCCAAGTGAGATATCCAGCCATATTATCACTCTGAATATAACAGAGGGCATGCTGATACTCATGCTTGTACGTGCTGATGATGTCGTCTGACCGGCTAGCAATTTGTGACAGAGTGAGTACAGCGTCTTGAATCTGGGTTGAGCCACCGGGTGGATGATGAATTGCGTATGCATCATCCATTCCTAGTTCAATGATTGATTCTGGCGAGGAGTCGCCACTAAGAAGCCAATCTGCGGAGAAGAGTTTATTGAGCGACGCTTTTCGACCCTTTCGGTAACGTCCGTAAATTTTGTAGCAGTCCTTGCATGAGACCAGTCGAAATTCCTGTTCATCGAAGCTTTCGCCAAGTTCGGCGTTCTCGTTCTCGACCAGAACATTGTTTGAGGAGATACGCTTGCAGTCACAGTCGTCTGGTTGAATGGGTGGCTCTTGGCTCTCTTCCTCGAGAATATCTGTGAAATACGAGGCACCAGTTACGTCTTTCACTTTTGAGATATATTTTGATTTTAGTTGTGAGATACGCTCTCCATCAGGCATTGGCAAGAAAACGGCGTATAGGTCGTTGTTACGGTACTGAGCAAATGGTTCTGAAGATAGTTGGTACTCAGTAAACTTCTTCCAAGAATCTCCATCCAAGTATAAGAAAACACACCTCTCATCGCTAACAATGATACTACCGATTCGGTGTCTGTTGAACTGCTTCTGATATTCAACCGGAACCTCAGCAATATGTGTTTCATCTTTTTGCAGCACGCTTTCGGCGAACGGCATCGTATCTACACGTGAAGTGATAGGATATAAATTCATTGTTGCCGATAAATAGCTACTATGTTGGACAGGAAACAGTGAATATACTCCCGTTGAGAGTCTCAGCAGAGTCCCGTCTTAGATGTTGTCCAAATACACTCTCCGTTGCTCCATTTTCTCCCGCTCGTTCCGACGGTCGTAGTGCTTATCAAGCACGTCAGTTGAGACGTTCGCCCGGTCGCTGACGACGGTCTCCGGCATATCGTTTCTCAAAAAGTGCGTGATTGAACCACGCCGAAAGGCGTGAGCAGCGACTGAATCTGGGCATTCGTAAGCGTAGTTGTCGCTTCTCTCGACACTGCCTCGGCATTCGTCTAGCTCCCGGTCGTGTGGGCATTCACCACTGAACCAACATGGCCGAGTGAGTCGATAGCACCATTTACGTACTGTGTTCCGTGCTATCCTTCCGTGTTTCGTCGTCAACAAGGGTTCTCTTCCGTGTTCATCTTCGATATCGACTCTTTTCTCGGCGATATAGTCGTCGAGTATCCGGCATGTTTCTTCTGAGATTGCAACCATCCGCTCTCCCTCGCCTTGATTTTTGAGAGGTGTCTCGCTACCCGGGCGATGTTCGAGGCGTAGGTATTGTTCATTTGGATTGTAGTCGCCCAAATCCAAACTTCGAACGGCACCAGTTCTCATCGAAGTACGCCACAAGAGCAAAATTAGGGCGTGACGCATCGAAGCGTAGTCGAATCTATCGAGGCGCTGCAGTATCTGGGTCGCTACGTCGGCTTCGACCTCGTCATCTCGGACGTTATCGCCCTTTGAGAGTGTCGGAGAGTCGGCTACGTCGACGAGGTCGTCATCGACGTAGTCGAGACGAGCCATATACGCCAGAAATCCACGGAGTGTGTCGATGTGGGACTTGATTGTGGGCTTCGCTAAGTCTTGGTCATTGAGATGTTGTTTCCACTCGTGGACATCTTGCTTCGTCATCTCTCCTATGTCCCGGTCGCCCCACCAGCCCTCAAATTTGTTTAATCTATATTCGTAGCTCTGTACTGTTTGATGCGCACAGTCGCTCTCTCGATAGTCTAGGTACACGGTCGTTGCTTTCTTTGTATGCATGGGGTTCGTCCTCGATTTATCAGGCGAACCGTCAGACAGAATAGTGAAGGCCTGTAGCTCGGGTCACGAGTTAGGTTGGACTTCGGGTCAGGTCGTGGGTGAGCCGACCCGTGGTCGGCGAACGTTGGAAGGGTTCTGACACGCAGTGTCAGGTTCCTGACTTAAGTTCGAATCCCATCGTGCCCGTTCCGTCGACGAACGCCAGTGAGTCGTGCGGAACGGCTCACGTGGGGTTCGAAGCAGGGAGCAGCTTTGCTGCGATCGTGGTTCGAATCCCATCTCGCCGGTTATTTTGCTAGGAGTAAATTTAGCATCTCGATGCTAGTCAATCCTCGAGTTTCGAGAGCGCTCAAGCGGTCGCCCGCGAGGCGATCGAGAAGTGGCGGCATTCAGGGAACGACCCAGCTCGCTTCTCGAGGCACCTGATGCTGTGGAAAACTCCTGGTCGAGACACTAGACCGATTGGAAAGCTCGAACCCGACTGGTAGCGCCGGAACCGTGAGTGGCAACACTCTCCCGTCCCCAGCAACGCAGACTGGCCTCGAGGAACTGTGCAACTTCGGTCTGGCTGAGCCAGACTTTCATGTCGTCACGGTTTCGGTGTTGTTTGAGATTTATGTCCGGGATGTGCGTACTGGTTCGTTACGCCCGACTGTGGGTGTCGAACCGATAGCGGTTGTCCGGTTCGACACGCACATCGACGCGTAACGGAGTAGTATGCCGGACGGCAACCCGGTGGGTAGTGAGTGTTTTGGTGGGCATGGGCGGCCCGATCGGGCCGATTACGTCCGAGATTTAGTTCTTATCGGACAATATGATGGACTATTTTACAGCAATATCAGTTCTACCTCGCTAATTGAACTGATTAGGGGATTTCGAAACTGTTGATTGCTGTTTCGTCATCCGTATCGTCGGCGTCATTTCCGGTGTATGCAACTACAGAATACGAACCAGTGCTATCGAAAGTAGCAGAGGCACCAACTCTCGTCAGATCAATATCATTGCCATCTGAGTCGGTAACCCGGTCACCTGAGTCATTAACAACAAAGATGCCATCTGCGTTCCCCATACTTTGTACACTGACTGTCACTTCCGAGGTACCATCACCATCGATACTCACACCTGCATTGACATTTGCACTCGAGCTCTGCCCGAGATCCAGCACAAACGCCGCAATCACGGCAGCCAGAATAACAGTAATCGCAACCATCAGGATGACTCCAATGACCGGCGATACCGCCCGGCTGGACGATTCGTCTTCGGTTTGAATTTTGCTTTCCATTCGCATTGTTGAATCACAGCACCTGTGAACGGTAAGAAGACTTATTTGCCGGGACGCGAATCCCGAACCGACGGGGCCGGGTAGGGGGATGCACCCACGCACACCCGAACCGTCACTTTCTGTCTCTTCCGTTGCACCCGATGCTGATAGTGTGGCCTCAGTACTCCCTAATAAACACATCGGCCACCCCCGAAGAAAAGACTGTCACCAGACCTGATTGGCTTTCAAAATTGATAATTAGCGTCTGACGGAAGCCCTACAGCGACCCCTTGAAGCACTTCCGTCTGTCGATTCCCAAAATTTCGCCTCGAGACCGACACACACCCCTTTCGCCCACACTGTGAGTACCGATATGACAAACCCCGTGTTCGTGACCGACAAAACGCTCGCGCGCACCTTCGACGGCGGGGCCTATTCCGACGCCTGGGAGGCCGTCGAACAGTATCGGAAGGCCACCCAGTACGCGAGCAAACACGGGGTCAAATCCGGGGCCACCGCGAGCACCCTCGAGTGCGAACCATCACTTCCTGGGCATTCGCTTATCACAGTTCGTGCCGAAGTAATTCGTTCGCCTCGAGCGACGTACCGACATCACACGGTTGATACACCCCTCCAGCCTCGAGGCCACCTACGGTGACGCTGCGGTTTCGGACAGGGCAGCGACAACGCTGGTAGCGTCTCCAGGAACGGTGAACGTGCGACTGGTGTCGTCGTGATTGGTGGTTACCGAGGCAGTGATAAACGAGTCGCCTGCTTGCTCCATTTGTTCTCTCGCCCAGAGGGCACCGAAGGCAAATAGGAGCGTCAGAATCACCCCGGTGACGCCGATGATCCCGTTCGAGTCGATGACACTGTATCCGAACAGGCCGAGTGAGATGAGTGCCCCGAGCATAAATAGCTCCGACCAATTTTTCATTTCGACATCGTACTCGTCCTCCGTGTATCGATAGAAGGAGACGGCTTCGACATCCTCGAGCGAAGTCGCGGTCAACGACTGGATTTCGTTTTCACCGACGTGCAAGGAGATGAGGCGTCGGTCAGTGACAGCGATGACCTCGCGTTCGCCCGTCCCATTCCTGGCGGCTTTCAGCTGTTCGCCGCTCGCGAGGTGAGGCCGAACCACCTGGTGTGTCTTTTCCGTGAAACTAGTCATGGCTGGAACGATCAAGCAGGATCGTATAAATGCAGCGACATATGGGCGGAGGCAGTGTCTCGAGGTCACTGCACACCGTCCCAATCACATGGGGCCGTCAAACGGTTCGATATCGCCCCGAACATATCGGAATCGTCACTCACTCCTCGAGGCGAAACGGCTGTCTGCTCCGATACGTAAGCGTTCGCCACACCCACTCGACCGGGCCAAACCGGAATCGCTCGAGCCACCAGACCGACAGGGGAATCTGGATCGCCCAGATCAACACGACCACGCCGAGCAACTCGAGGCGGCTCAACTGGCCGAACAGGCCCAGGCCGTAGCCGTAGAAGATCGTCGTCGCGAGGGCGGTCTGGAGCAGATAGTTCGAGAACGCGGTCCGTCCCACGGCGGCCAGGCCGGTAACGATCATCCCGTCACTGGCCCAGCGACAGAGGAGCATGATTCCTGAGAGATACCCAACTGCGAGCAGCGGCGCACCCCAGTAATTGAACTGGAACGAGAGGGTGAGCACCGGCAGCGTCTCCCAGGAAACCGCCTCACGGGACCACACCCCGGCGAGTACGAGTGCTAGGCCAGCCCCGCCGAAGCCGACGAATGCCCGCCGGTAAAAGCGGGTGCTCCGCTCGTTGGTCAACACGCCCCACTTGTACAGCGCCATCCCGATTATCATCATCCCGCCAACCATCCAGAGCACTTCGAAGAGGAATCCGATGGTGTGAAACTCGAGCATGACGGGAAAACGATGTGCAACCTGGTCGACCCAGCCACCCTGGTAGACGGCGATCTCCGCCTCGGGCGACAGGTCGGCCCCGAACGCACCGAGCAGTTCCGCCTCGAGTTCGGTCTGCCCATCCGCCGAGAGTGAGTAGTAGCCAATCGCCGTGAGCAGATAGAGCACGGACGGAATCGCGAACATGACCGTTCCCAGAATGAACTGGCGCGTCGGACGCCACCGCCACACCCAGACCACGAGGAATCCTGCGAGCGCGTAGAAGACGAGAATGTCGCCCCACCAGAGCAGGTAGGCGTGTCCGAGGCCGATCACGAGCAGCCAGAACGTTCGGCTGAAGTGTAGCTTCCGCCCGGCCTGTCCTTTCCGATTTTTCGACTCCAGAAAGAGGACCATGCCGGCCCCGAACAGGAACGTAAACAGGGTGACGAACTTCTGTTCGAAGAAGACGTGACTGACCAGCCACGCGAGGTAGTTACTGCCGGTAAAGTCCCCGTAGAGCGTCGGGTTGAGCGACGCCACCGTCGGTAACCCGAATAGCCAGATGTTGATTACCAGAATGCCGAGCAGGGCAAACCCGCGCAGCGCATCGAGTGAAACGATCCGCTCTGACGGGTCCGTCGGCCCGGGGTCGGCTGTTTCCTGTGTCCCTTCCGACGAAGCCATTGACATAGGTGGCTGCTTCTTTTCGAGTGAGAAAGAGATTGTTATTTTGAATGGGCACCCACCATCTCTCACGCGCTCTCATCATTTCGAAGGCCAAAGCGGTTTCCACTATCGCACTCTTTTTCAGGTGGTTACCTGCCCTCCAAGGCGACCAGCGAGTCGACGCGAAAGCAGAACACCTACGCCTCCTGTCCAGACAGGGCCTGAACAAACGAAAAAACAACTCGGAAAATCGACAATCCGGTTAGCCGAAGACGAAGACCGGGCCACCAGCGCCGTTCCCTGCGCCGGGTCCGCTAGGACCGCTCGAGTCCTCGGACACCTCACCGTCGACGACGATGTCGCCGCCAACGGTGGGATTCCCGCGTCGCTCGAGGCTGCCCTCGAGCGTCTCGATGGTGAGATCGCCGCGGACGAGGGGCACGCCCTGCAAGCTGACATCTCCGCCGACGGCACCCGAAGTGAGGTCGCCGCCCACGGTCGAGACGCCCTGGAGCGTCAGGTCGTCGTCGATCTCACCTGCCGAAAGATCCTCGCGAACCAGGCTGGCCCCCCGGAGTTCGACCGATTCGCCGACGCTTCCCATGACGGTCAGTCGGTCGACCGTGACGAACCCGGTCACGAGAACGCCGCCGTCGACGTCCCCCTCGACGGTCAGATCGCCGACGGTGCTCCCACCGGATAGCACGACGTCGCCACCGACGTCGCCCCGAATCAGGAGTTCGTCTTCGATTGTGGCCGCGCCGGTGACGATCACGTCACCCTCGACGCTTCCCACCTCGAGAGACTCCGTCGCCGTGGTTCCGTCGATCACGACCGTATCGACGTCCTCGACGGTCCGATAGCTGAACGTGGCTTCGGTCGTTTCCGCGCCGATATCGAGGGTCACCGGTTCGGTGCTCCCCAACTCGGTCGTCGTCGCGGTGACGGCGTAGGTTCCGGGCTCGACCCCCGTAATCCGTACCGAACCGTCTTCGATCTGGCCCGTTCTGTCCGGGCCGAAGCCGTCGTCGCCGCTGAACGTGACGAACGTCCCGTCCCGGAGTGGGTCGCCGTCTTCGTCTGTTACGGTCGCTTCGAAAGCTCCGGGAGCCGAGTCGGCCAGCACCAGTTCGACCGATGCCGTCTCACCGGCTTCGATACCCACGGAGACCGACTCGCTCGTGTCGAATCCCTGCCCAGTCACGGCGAGTTCGTACTCCCCAGGTTCGATATCCTCGAGTGCGAACGCGCCGTCCTCGTCGGTCGATAGAAGTTCGACGCGGTCGTCGTCCCCGAAGAGCTCGAGTGCGACGAGTTCGTCGGCCAGGACGGTTCCGTCGGGTGTTCGAACGCTGCCCTCGAGGGCCGTTTGCTCGTCGCCGTAGCCGACTGACACGGCCGTCGTTTCGGCAGCCGTCACCTCGACGGAGACGGGGTCGGTCATCCCGAGGTCGTCGGTCTCGGCCGTAATCTCGTAGCTACCGGGTTCGACGCCCGTAATGTGCACCGAGCCGTCCTCGAGTTGGCCAGTTCTGTCCGGCCCGAAGCCGTCGTCGCCGCTGAAGGTCACGAGGGTCCCGTCGGGAAGTGGGTCGCCGTCCTCGTCGGCCACGGTCGCCTCGAAAGCGCCCGACTCGGCACGCGTGAGGTCGAAAGTAGCGCCGGTCTGGCCGTCGACGGAAACCGTGTCCGTCGCCGTGCCATCACCCTGGCTCGTGACCGTCACGCCGTAGCTGCCGGTTGCAGGGACGTCGACCGTCACGACCCCGTCTTCGTCGGTCGTCACGAAGGCCACGGTTCCTTCGAGCTCGAGCACGACCGGTTCGTTCGCGTACGGCCCTCCGTCTGCGAACACGGTCGCCTCGAGAACCGGTTCGGCGTCGGCCGTCGTTTCGAACGGTGCCTCGAGGGTTTTGGTTCGATCCTCGCTAGTAAGCGTGATCGAGGCCGCGTAATCGCCAGCCGGCGGATTCTCGAGACCGTCGATGGCGACCACGACGTCGCCACCGACGTTCGTGTTGAACACGCCGCTAAGGTCGAAGGTCGCCCGCTCGCCGTCGTAGGAATCACTGTTGACGCTAATCTCGGTTCGCTCGCCGTCACCCGTACGGTCGATTTCGACGGTAACGTCGTCGTTCGTCACCCCGTCGAAATCCGTCCCATCGGGATACTCGACGGTGATCGTCTCGATTTCGTCGTCACCGAAGTCGACGGCCGAAAGCGTCCAGGTGTGGACGGCGGATTCGCCGGCGTCCGTCGGCTCGAGAGCGAGCGTCGCCTCAGCTTCCGGCGGTTCCGGCACCTCGTAGTCCCCCTCGGTCTCGAATGCGTCGGATACCGAGAGCGAATCGTCCGCTCCCTCGAGCGTGAGCGTCGCTTCGTGGTCACCTTCGGGCGGGTTCCTGAGGTCGGCAACCGTCACGATCACGGGACCGTCGACGTCCGTGTTGAAGACGCCGCTAAGATCGAGTGTCGCCGTGTCGCCCGCGTAGGAATCGCTGTTGACGCTGATCTCCGTCGGTTCCGTCTCGCCCTCGCGCTGGATTTCGACGGTGACATCCTCGTTCGTTACCCCGTCAAAACTCGCACCCTCGGGGTACTGGAGAGTAATCTCGTCGACCTCGCCCTCGAAGTCGACCCCAGTCAGTTCCCAGGTGTGTTCGGCCGGTTCACCCGCCTCGTTCGAGTCGACCGACAGCGTCGCGTCGGCGTCAGCCATGCCGAGGACGAACGGGACGCCCGCGACGGCCGCGAGACACAGGACGAGCGTCAGCGCAACGACGCCGAGGCGACTGTTTCGAGAGCGCATTATTACACCTCCGCGACAACAGCCTGCTCCTCGTGAGCCTCGACGACTGCCTCGAGCGTTCGACTGTCGATCCGGTTTTCGGACCAGTCCTCGATTGCGCCGTCGAGTGCGGCCCGGTCGATGAGGCCGTCCTCGTTCGCGATGCGCTCGAGGTAGGCTTGCACCTCGGGAACGAGCATCGGGTTCTCACCGAATGGGTCGAACAGTGGGAAGGACTCGTCGAACCGTCCGGTAACCGGCAGTTCGGGATCGTCGACGAGGTTCGCATCACCGTCCACGATACGGTCGTCGTTGAGCCGCAGGTCAGAGCCGAGGCCGGCCGCGACGTCGTTGAGTTTTGCCCGGGTGTCGGCGGTCGCCGCCGCAGAGCCGACCAGGATCACCGCACCGCCCGCGTCGCGGTACTCGCGCAGTGCCGCCAGTTCCGCCTCGGTATAGGCTCGCTCAGGCGCAGTGAGGAAGACGACCGTCGGGTCGTCCGCCTCGGGCAACGTGTGCACCACATCGTTGATCTGGCGCAGTCGGTTGCCGACCCCCTCGACAAAGCGGAGGAAGAACTCGACGCGCTCGAGGGAGACCGAGCCCTCGGCCCCGAACTGGCCGTGTCCACCCTCGAGCAGGAAGTGGCCGTCGTTGTCCGAGAGGTATCGAGCGAGGTTGGCGAAGAACGCGTAGTTGCCGTACTCGCTGGTGTCCGCCTCGAATCCGGCCCCTTCCTCGTAGGCCTCGTTCACCATGATCCCGCCGACAACGGCGACCGCGTTGTCCTGATCGACGCCGACGAGCGGAGCGTCCTCGTACTCGTCGAACGCCCCACCGTCGTCGAGCGCCTCCTGGTGAGCAGTCTCGCCGGCATACAGTGGCGCACGGTCGTCAGCGAGTGGCCCGCTCGCGGTCGTGACGCTTGAGGCCCGCGGGACGAACACCTCCTCGAAGGGGTCGTTTCTGATCTCCTCGAGGGCGTCGAAATCGGCCGCCGACCAGACTCGGCGTCCGTCGGCGAGGGCGGCTTCCTCGGCAGCGGCGAAGGTGTCGTGTTTCGCGAACCCGGAGGAGTACACGCGAGCATAGCCCTTCTCGACTGCTTCCAGATTGTAGTTGACCGAAAAGTCCCCTGTGTCGGGGGTGGCGTCGTAGTCCTCGGGGTCGTAGTACATGTACGACAGGAGGCGACCGTAGTTCCCCCGGAGGGGTTCTGCCTCGTCGAAGGTCACCTTCACCCGGCGACCCTCGACGTCTGACTCGCCGGCCTGTGCGTCTGGAGCCATCACGTCGAGGGCGAAGTTCGTCGCGTTCGAGCCCCAGGTGTCGAGGTGATCGAGGTCCTCGATGCCGAACCACTCCTCGGGGTCGTTCGTCGCGGGAGCCGTCTCCGCCGTGTCCATCCCGACGTTCCGGATGACGTCCCGGTAATCGAACTCGGTGTCGAACTCGACCTCGAACGTGTCACCGTCGAAGACCCGAACTACGCGCCCGTAATAGGCTTCGTCCCGCTCGAACTCGACCCCGATGGCCTTCTCGCGGTCGGCGAAGTAGTCGTAATCGGTGTTGAAGTTCCCCGTTTCGATGTCGAAATCACCCAGATCGTTGACCTGGTCCGAGTTAAAGCGAAACGACAGGGCCAACGCGTCGGCAATCGCGTTGAGGTTCTCGGTCTCGTCGAAACCGAACGAGTCGTTCCCCTGTCCGCCGAAGTCGGACTGATCGAACAGGAAAATCGCCCCACCATCGTCGCGGAACGATTCGAGTGCGTCGAGTTCCGCCCCGCTGAACGACTCCGTGGGCGAGGTGACGACGAGTCCCTGGGCGTCCTCGAGGCCGGGGCTCTCGAGGCCCTCGAACAGATCGAACCCCCCGTTGAAGTTCGTCGTGGTCGGCAAAAACGGCTGGCCGCTGACGTTGTTCGCGTCGTCTTCGACCTGATCGGCGTTGAACCGGAACGCCACCTCGAGCGTCTCGGCGATTTCGTTCAGATTCGCCGTCTCCTCGTTGACGAACTCGGACTCGTCGAACAGGAAGAGTGCGCCGCCGTCGACGACGTGGCTCTCCAGTGCCTCGAGTTCCGCATCGGTATAGGCATCTGCGGGAGACGCGATGGCGACGGCGTCGGCGGCTGCGATTCCAACCTCGTCGCTCTCGCTCCCACCGAAGAAGTCGAACGCCTCGTTGACGTTCGTCGTCTGGACGACGAAGGGAGCCCAGCCGCTGTTTTCCTCGTCGAGTACCTGATCCGAGTTGAAGCGGAAACTCACCTCGAGCGTCTCGGTGACCGCGTTCAGGTTCGCCGTCTCGTGGCCGCCGAAGTCGGCCTGGTCGTGGATGAAGACACTCCCGCCGTCGTCGACGAAGTCGGTGAGTGTAGCGCGTTCGTCTGCGGTGAACGCGGTCGCGAACGTCGTCAGCATCACGCCATCGGCCTCGGACAGGTCTGCCTCGAGGTCATCGGTCGCCTCGAGCGAGAAGCCGCGGTCGGCAGCGAGCGATTGCAGTTGTGAGTAGTCAGACAGCGACAGTTCCTGGTCGTGGCTCTCGTCGTAGAGCACGGTCCCGTTCGCGCCGATTCTATCTGCCCAAATATCGACGATGAGTTCGCGGTTGGCATCGACATCGCTGGCATCGGGTCCGAGTTCCGCGCCAAACCCGACGACGTTGCCATCGACCGCGACGAGCGGAATGTCCGCATCGGCCTGGTCGTAGCTGACGTAGCCATCGCCGGCTTCGTCGACGTTTTCGGCCGTCGGTTCGGCCCAGACAGCCACCAGCGAGTCGTCGGTCAGCGGTTGCTCGTCGGCGTCGAGCAAACTCGCCGTCGAGAAGAACTCGAGAGTGTCGACGTTCTCCCCGCCCGCGAGCAGGTCCTCGCTGGCCTCGAATTCGTAGCCCTCGGCTTCGATTGCATCGGCGAACTCGCCGAACGTCGACGAGTCATAAAAGCTCTCGTGGGCGTCGTCCCAGACGACCGTTCCCGAATTCCCGACCGTATCCTCGAGGACGTTCAAGACGAACCGTTCGTTCGCCTCGGTCATATCGCCGTCTTCGATCAGTTCCGGCGTCCCGAACCCGACAACGTCACCGTCTCGAGAGACGAGCGGAATCTCCACATTTTCGTAAATATGGGACGCTTCGTCACCGTCGTCGTCGACGTTTTGGGCGCTCGGTTCCGCCCAGACGGCGACGTGGCTCGAGTCGGTCAACGGCCCGCCGTCGGGAGCGACCTGGCTGGCCGTCGACGGGAACAACAGCGAAGCGGTCCCGAGCAGGTTCGTCGTCGCCTCGAGGTCGTAGCCCGAATCGGCAGCGTACTGCCGGAACGAGTGATAGTTCTCCAGCGCGAGACCGCCGAACTGGTCGTGGCCTTCGTCCCAGAGGACGACGCCTTCGTCCATCAGTTCCTCGAAGAGATTCAGTGCGAACTTTTCGTTATCCGCGTCGAATCCGCCCTGATCGTCGCTGAGGAAGTCGACCGAACCGATCCCGACGACCGAGCCGTCCTGTGAGACCAACGGAATCGCTTCGTCCTCGTAGACGACCGTCGTCGGTCCGTCGTCGGTCGTCTCGAAGTTCTCGGCCGTCGGCTCCGCCCAGACGACGACCGTCTCCTCGTCTACCAGTTCGCTCTCGCCGTCTGCGGCGATCTGGCTCGCACTCGAGTAAAACGAGAGCGTCTCGAGGCCCGTCTCGGCGGTGCTCGTGGTCGTTCCCGATTCATCATCCTCGGACGTGACCGCGCCGACGCCCGTAAGTGCGGCCCCGGCGGCCGTTCCGGTTACCGTCAGAAACGTTCGGCGTCCGTAGACGCCTTCGTTTTCGGAAGGGTTTGTCCCCATAGATTTTCGTTTGTGAGGTGGATGTAATAACTTTCTATTGTAAGTCAAGAGTCTATATATTTATATGAAAATTATATGAGATAGTGAATTATACTTTCTCCAAAATCCGACTCACGCTCGAGCAGCACGCGTTTCAGAACCGTCTCGCTGGTCGCGTCGCTCCTCGCTCGCAAAATCTGGACGGAAAGTGAACGATGCCACCTCGAGCGCCTCGATACGCCCCCTCGAGCGCTTCGATTACCATAGCCTGCCTGACCGGTGCAAGGTCCTGCAGGCTAGACGTCTCCACACCAACCCGAACGAAGAACGGAAGCAGCGGTGGCCATACCGCTCGGGACCGTGTTCGTCCCCCATACTGGTTAGGAGAGCGCGAATTATCCTCCCGGGAGAACCCTCAGGTGGGTACCAATTCCATGAAACATCCAAACCGACGGAAGATACTGCAGACACTCGGAGGCACGGGCCTGTTGCTGGCGACCGGTGCCGGAACGGCCACGGCGAGGGGACGACGCGGAGCGAGCGGTGACGATACGATCGTTGATGTGGCCGTCGCAGCCGACGATTTCAATATCCTCGTGGCAGCCGTTCAGGAAGCAGGACTCGTCGACGCCCTCAGCGGAAGGCGACAACTGACAGTCTTCGCGCCCACCGACGAAGCGTTCGTAGCGCTGGCCGAGGACCTGGGTGTCGAACTCGAAGAGCTATTAGCGCTCGAGGATCTGGCGGACATCCTCCTGTACCACGTCACTCCCGGCCGACGAAACAGCGATTCAGTCGTCAACGCGCCGCGTCTACCGACCCTGAACGGCGCCAAAATCGACGTCGACGGTACCGTACTGAACGACGGGCAAGCCGAGATAATCGCCACCGATATCGAGGCCTCGAACGGCGTGATCCACGTCATCGACGGGGTCTTGTTACCCTGATATACGCCTCGAGAGGTACCGCAGAACCTACTTTTGTTTCGCTCGTCGCTACGCTCCTTGCTCGCAAAATCTGGACGGAAACGTGAACAATGCCACCTCGAGAAGTACCTCCCCCTCGAGAAAACCCTCAGAACCCGTCTTCGAACACGAACGTCCCATCGCGCTGGACAACCTCGCCATCGACCTCGATAACCGAATTCTCGCTCATATCGACGATCATGTCGACGTGGACGGCCGACTCGTTGGCCTCGTTCTCCTCGCCAACGGTGTCGTCGTAGGCGCGACCGACCGCCATGTGGACCGTATCGCCCATCTTCTCGTCGAACAGCATATTGTAGGTGAAGCGGTCGATATCCCGGTTCATCCCGATACCGAGTTCGCCGAGACGTCGCGCGCCGTCGTCCGTCTCGAGCACGTCCGTCAGCAGGGATTCGTTCTTGCCGGCGGCGTGGGAAACGACCTCGCCGTTTTCGAACTCGAGGTGGGCATCGGTGATCTCTCGTCCCTGGTGATACAGCGGCATGTCGAACAGCACCTCGCCCTCGACGCTGTCGGGGACCGGCGCGGTGAACACTTCGCCGCCCGGGAGGTTGCGCTCGCCGTAATCGTTGAGCGTGCGATTGCCCGCGACCGACATCGTCACGTCGGTTGTGTCCCCGCTTTTGATCCGCACCTCGTCGGCGGGGTCGAGGAGTTCCACGAGTTGCTGTTGGTGCTCGCGGACGGCGTCCCAGTCTTTGTTGACGGCGTCCCAGACGAAGTTCTCGTAGCCCTCTCGAGACATCTCGGCGAGCTGGGCGTTGGCGGGGGCGGGGAACTGGGTCAGACACCAGCGTTTCGAGAGGCGTTCGTCCTGTACGGGGCGGTAGGCTTTGTTGTAGGCAGCCGTGGTCTCGGCGTCCACGTCACCGGTTTCAGTCGCGTTATCGCCCGCGCGAATTGCGATGTAGACGTCGGTGTTTTCGATGAGCGCGAGTTCGTGTTCGGGCGTCTCGTAGTCGTCATTGCCCGCCCGAAGGAACGCCCGGTGCTGGCGTTTTCCGGCCCGCTTGCTGGTCGTAATAGGGTTCGCGCCGACGTCGCCGATCACTTCGTGCAATGCGACGACGAGGTCCTCGGCGACCGGGTGGGCGTCGACGACGACGTTGTCACCCGGCTGCAGGTCGACCGAGTGGTTGGCGATAACCTGTGCGTGTTCGCGGATTCGCGGATCCATACGTCGCAAATTCTGCCAGCGAGGCCATACCGTTTTCGGAACGAAATACGCCAGCGCGGCCTCGAGCACGGACACTCGAGCAGATGTGCCCCGGTTCGTTTGCACAAAACCAAAGGCCCAAACCATCTCCCGTCGCAGTAGCCTCCAAGTAGGTGGTTCAGTGACAAAGAAACGCGAATACCGAGACGACTACCGCGAAAAGACCCTGTACATCCCCGGCCCGACCGAGGTGCGCGAGGACGTCATCGACGCGATGGCCGAGCCGATGTTCGGCCACCGAATGGACCGGATGACCGACCTCTACACCACCATCGTCGAGGACACGAAAACGTTCCTCGAGACCGACAACGACGTCATCATCCTCACCGCCTCGGGCACCGAGTTCTGGGAGGCTTCGACGCTCAACCTGGTCGACGAGCACATGCTCGTGGCGACCTGTGGAAGTTTCAGCGAGCGTCACGCTAACGTCGCCGAACGTCTGGGCAAATCGGTCGACCGCCTCGAGTACGAGTGGGGACAGGCCGTCAAACCCGAGGATATCCACGAGGCACTCGAGAACAGCGACAAACAGTACGACGTCGTCGCCTGTGTGATGAACGAGAGTTCGACGGGCGTCCGCAACCCGGTCGAGGAGATCGGTGACGTCGTCGCCGAGTACCCGGACACCTACTTCGTCGTCGACGCCGTCTCGGCGCTGGGCGGCGACCACGTCGATATCGACGAACACGACATCGACGTCATCTTCGCCTCCACCCAGAAGGCCTTCGCCATGCCGCCGGGACTGGCGGTCTGTGTCGTCAGCGAGGACGCCTACGAGCGGGAACTCGAGCGCGACACCGCCTCGTGGTACGGCGGTTTCCAGCGCTGTCTCGATTACTACGACCGAAAGGGCCAGACCCACTCGACGCCGGCCATCCCGGTCATGCTCGCCTACCGCAAACAGATGAAGTACCTGCTCGAGGAGGGAATGACCGCACGCGACGGCCGCCACCGGGAGATGGCCGAGTACACCCAGAACTGGGCCCACAAGCATTTCGATATGTTCCCGGAGTCGGGATACGAATCGCAGACGGTGAGCTGTATCGAGAACACCCAGGGCATCGACGTCGCCGACACCATCGAAACCGTCTCCGAGGAGTACGACATGGTCTTTTCGAACGGCTACGGCTCCCAGCTGGGCGAGAAAACGTTCCGTATCGGCCACATGGGCGAACACGACCTCGAGTCGATTCGCGCACTGACCGACGTCATCGAAGACGTCGCTGATCTGTAATCCAGTTGGGGATGGCAGATGGCAACCCAGGGCCAGCACAGCTATAGGCTACACGTCCCTCACTCATCGTATGATCGACTGACATGAGTGGTGGGACAGTCGATATTTCGGTCGCGGACACGACCGTCACCCTCAGCGACGGTGCTGGCAATCGGTTCGAAATCGAGGCGGTCGGCTGGGACGAAACGGACCACTCACTCGATGTTCCCTTTTCGATGACCGAACGACAGAGCGGCCGCGCTTCGAAGTTGCGGTTTCACTCCTCCTCGATCACCCTCGATGCCGTTCGCGAAGACGGTGTAAGCGTCGACCGCGATCACATCGAAACGAACGAACGTCGACAGCTTCCCGACCGACGGAATCTGATCTGGATTACCGGACTGATCGGCGTCTGGATTCGGTTCGACGGCCCGGCAGTAATCGATCAGCGGGGACCGGACGGCTGTGAAATTACGTTTCCGCATCCGACCGTCGTGACCATCGCCGGCCAGAGCACGGTCAACGCCCCCTCACACAGCGTGACCGTTCCCCGAACGCCGGCGGGCGTCGCCGAAGCAATCTCGGTCTTTGCCGCGCCGTTTACCGCCACCGACCCCCAGCGCACTTCCCTCCTCCGCCGGGGCCATCCACCCCGAATCGAGTACGGCGACTCAGTTTCGATTCCCGACGCCGTCGCCGCGTCGGTTTCCGACACCGGAATCGTACTCGAGGTCCCGCCGACACTCGAGGCCCTGTTTCCAGCAGCGACGCTAGCTACCTACCTCGGAGCGCGAGTCGAGACGGTCGAACGCGAGACACCGATACTGAAGATTCCCGCTCGAGACCGTCACTGGACGTTTTCACCCGGCGAACGGTTCAGTGACGAGGCCGCCGCCATGCTCCGCCGAGTGTTCTTTCTCGACGTGGCGGTTCGCTGGCAGGAACGGTCGGATACCGACTGGGTCGAGACGGACGCCTTCGCGATGCTCGATATCGAACCCGAAACGTGTCTCGAAGCCCCGATGGCGACCAGAGTCGACCGTTATCTGTCGGCTGATTTCGAACGGGTTTCGCCGCTCTTTCCGCGCTGGCACGCCTGGGTGTACGCCGAGCCGACGTACGAGCACGCCGCCGTGCTCCCACATCTGGTGTCGACGTTCACGCAGGTGCTCCCCGTGACCGGGAACGGAACACCGACCGTGGGCGAGCACAGAGCCTCCAGCCACCCCGGATCGGATACCCCGGAAGACCCCCACGTCGGCTGGCTCGGTCGTACTCAACCAGCGGGCGTTCGTGGCTACGAGCTGACGCCGGCAGCCCTTCGCCACAGACAACGATACCTCGACGAGGGGGAGGCCATCGACGTCGCTCTCGTCGTTGGACCCGACGCTGACATCGACCGGTTCCGGGCCGCTCGAGACGCTTACAGGGGTAATCCGCCACCGATCCGCTGTACCGTGTATCGGAAACCGAGCCGGAGGGACCTCCGAGCGATCATCGAAGACGGTGCGGACTGGTGTCACGTGATCGGCAACTGTGAGGAGGGGTTGCCCACCGCAGACGGTCCCCTCCAGGTGGAGGTACTCGACGAGTCGGGGATACAGGCGGCCTTGCTCGAGGGGAGGGTCGAGACTTCGGTCGCGCGTGAACTGCTCGAGGCCGGGAGTCAGGCGGTGGCGACGGCGGATGTGAGAGCGACCTCGGACACGTCAACCACGGGGATGACGGCCTCAGACACGTCAACCACGGGGATGACGACCTCGGACACGCCGCTCACACCGAGTGACGCCCACGCCGACGAGGCAATCGACACGTTCCTCCGCGGGGTCATCGGTGGCTTCACGATCGATCTGGCGCGTCGGTTCGCGACCAGGCCGCCCCAACGCCACGGCGACGTAGGGAAGTCGACGACGAGCGCTACTGCATCCGGGCAACGTCCACCGGTCGAATCCTCGTCATCGGCTCTCTCACTCGAGGTGTACGGAGACGGGCTCACCGAACTGTGGTCGTTCGATCAGATACAGGTGTTTCCACTCGAGATTACCCCCGCCGGGTCCGAGCAGTTCAGGGTTCGAATTCCGACGTGGTACACCGACGCAGGCCTGGGCTTTGGCGGGCTTATCCTCGAGGCCTGGCACATCGGGGGGAATCCGTTCGACGTCACCCTCGAGTGGTACGAACTCAAAGAGCTACTCGAGACGCGGTGGTATCTCCCCGTTGTCGATGGGGCGCTCTATCGTCCCGACGAGATCGGCCCATTCTATCCGTTCGTTTGAGAGCAGTCGCTGTCGTCGTCTCACGCTGTTCGCACGAAACGGGAGACGAGTAGGTGTACGCTGGCGATGGGCTGACCGTTATCGAGCCACAAGTTACTTCGCCTCGAGCCAACTCCTGTGTGGTATGACTCTGCGGTCGGAGTCGGTGACGCTGATCGGCGACACCGCGAGCGTCGCTCGCGCGCTCGAGCGATACGGCCCGGACCAACTCGCCGTACGCCGGGTGGCATCCGTCGACGCCCTCGAGGAGGGTGAGAGCGGGAGTGAACCGGGAGCGGTGGTAGTCGCGGTGAGTGACGAGGGAGCTATCCGTACGGTCGTCGATACCGTTCCAGCCGGTGTCCCCGTCGTTGCGTTCCTTCCCGAAACCGGGGTAGACACCCCCCTGGCGCTCGCTGCCGGTGCGACGGAGGTCGTCACTCCCGAGGACCATCCGACCGTCGTCGCTCGCCGACTCGAACGCCTTCTGACATGTCGGCCCGAATCGAGTCAGTCGTCGAACGCGGTCGATTCGGAAGCACTCGAGACGCTCGAAGCGGCCCTTTCCTGGACCGTTGGCGACGGTGAACTCATCGCCCTGGTGACGGCCGGCTTTCGCCACCGGGCTGTCGCCGGCGAATCATTCGAGTCACCGCTCGAGGCGGCGACACTCGAGGGAGCAACCGTCCGAGAGGCCTTCAACGAGTGGCCAGCCGTTCGGGCACAGATAGAGAGCCTGTACGCGGCGACCTTTCAGGGGGACGCGAACGGACGCGAGGTGGGCCTCCGTGATCGTACCTATCGAGTCGAGACCCACCCGATCTCGGCGACGTCCAACCCAGTGTGTATCGTTCGGTTTGTCCCCGTCAGCGTCGATAGAACGCGACGGAGTACGGACGCCGATGTCAGGCGAAAGGTTCGCCGGTTACACGACATCGCAACGGCTCTCGATGACGCGGACGTCGAGAGCGAGATTTTCGAGCTCGCGGTCGAATCCGCGAGCCGCGTCCTCGAGTTCGACGCCTGTTCTCTCGGCGAACTCGAGGACGGTCGAATCGTCGCACGAGCAGCCACAGCCTCCAAGCTATCGATCGATTTCGACCAGTTGAGAGTCACGGAGGGGGTTGCAGGAAAGACCATCGAGTCGGGCGAAACCATCGTCGTGGACGACGTTGCGAACGAGCCGGACGCCCAGCCAGCCCACGAGGCGTTTCAGTCGGCCGTCTCGATTCCAGTGGGCGACTCTGGCGTCTTTCAGGCGGTTTCGACGAGTGCCGATGGGTTCTCCGATCGGGATCGTATGCTCGCTGAGTTGCTCGTCACCCACGTGACCAACGCGCTCAAGCGAGTTCGCTATCAGGCAGCCCTGACCGTCGAGCGCGACCACTTCGCGGCCCTCTTCGAGAACGTTCCCGATCCCGCGCTTCGCTATCGTCGTCAGCCCAGCGGGGGATTGGAGGTCCGGGCCATCAACTCGGCGTTCGTACGGGTGTTTGGTCGTGAACCGGCATCCATCGTCGAGGAGCAGGTTAGCTCGCTACTCGCCGGCTCCGAAGCGGGTTCGACACCCGAGGCACTCACCGACAAAATAGCAGCCGGCAACCCGATCGATACCGAGGTTACTGGCCACACAGCCGATGGGACTCGGCCGTTCTTGCTGCGGAGCGTCCCCGTTGGAAGCCGACCCGACGTCGACGGCCCCGAAGGGTATCTCATCTTCACCGACCTCACCGAGTTGAAACGCCGCGAACGCGAACTCCTCGAGAAGACCGAACGCCTGGACCGCTTCGCGAGCGTCGTCAGTCACGACCTGCGCAACCCGCTCAGCGTCGCGCAGGGGTATCTCGAACACGTCCGTGACACCGACAATCTCGAGTTTCTCGAGCAGATCGAGCGCAGTCACGACCGAGCGTTTGCCATCATCGACGACGTGCTCGAACTCGCCAGACAGGGCGCTGCTGTCGAAACGACCGACACCGAATGGGTATCGCTCGAGGCGGTCGCCGAGCGGGCCTGGGCAGGGGTCGAGACCCAGGATGCGACCATCGAGATTGGACCCGGCAGTGACGCCGAGTTCGAGGCCGCCCCCGGCCGGTGTAGACAGCTGTTCGAGAACCTGTACAGGAACAGCATCGAACACGGTATGCCACCGGCTACCGACGACGGTTTCGAAGAGAGCCACCCCGAGGGGAGTGAACCGGGGGCACTCGAGACGCAATCGACGCCAACGTTGACCGTCACCGTCGACACGTTCGAGAACGGCTTTTACGTGGCCGACGACGGCGTCGGCTTCGACCCCGAGACACGGGAGTCACTGTTCGAGTACGGCTACACCTCGAGTCCAGATGGAACCGGCCTCGGCCTCGCCATCGTTCGAGAGATCGCCGAAGCTCACGACTGGTCGATCACGGCAGCCGAAAGCAAAGCGGGCGGCGCTCGGTTCGAGGTCTCCGTTCCGGAGCTGGCCGCTGACCGATAAACGGGAGTTCGGGTCCGGGAAGCCAGGACGGCAATCACTATGCGTCTCGGGAGACAATCCCGGCCCATGATAGACCTGCGTTCGGACACGGTGACGACCCCAGACGAAGCCATGCGAACCGCCAGCGCCGAAGCCGCCGTCGGTGACGACGTCTACGGAGAGGACCCGACCGTGAACAAACTCGAGGCCCGCGCGGCCGAACTCGTCGGCAAAGAAGCGGCGCTGTACGTCCCCACGGGGACGATGGGCAACCAGATCGCGATTCGCGAGCACACCGAGCGCGGCCAGGAACTCATCGCCGACCGCGAGAGCCACGTCGTCAAGTGGGAACTCGGCGGCATCGCCCAGCACGCCAACGTACAGGTGCGGATGGTCGACGGCGAGCGCGGATTGCCGACTCCCGAACAGGTCGACGCTGGCTACGTGGCCGAGGACCTCCACCGGCCCGGCACCGGACTGCTCTGTCTCGAGAACACCCACAACGCCCGTGGCGGCCTGGCTATCGACCCCGAACGAGTGGCGGCGACCGCGACGGCCGCCCACGCCCACGGCGTTCCCGTTCACCTCGACGGTGCACGGGTGTTCAACGCGGCCACAGCCCTCGAGGTCGACGTCACCGACATCACCGAGCACGTCGATTCCGTCATGTTCTGTCTCTCGAAAGGACTCGGCGCGCCCGTCGGGTCGATACTCGCTGGCTCCGAAGACTTCATCGAAGGCGCCCGGCGAACGCGAAAGCTCTTCGGCGGCGGCATGCGCCAGGTCGGCATCATCGCCGGGCCCGGACTCGAGGCCCTCGAGAACCAAACTGACCTCGCGACCGATCACGAAAACGCTCGCGAACTGGCAGACGGACTGGCCGACATAGCGGGTCTCACCGTCGACACCCCGGAGACCAATATCGTCGTCATCGACGTGGCGGGAACCGGTTTCGACGTCGACACCGTCCTCGAGCGACTGCGCGGTGAAGGCGTCCTCGCGACGCCGTTCGGCCCGACCACGATTCGATGTTGTACCCATCGAGACGTCTCTCGAGACGATATTACGGCCGCACTCGAGGGTGTGCGGCGAGCGCTCGAGTGAGATCGAAGGGTCTCGAGTGAGATCGAAGGGTCTCGAGTGAGATCGAAGGGAGTGGCGGTACTCACTCGAGACGGCGCTGGTCGGAGACCGCCTACCGATCCATGCCTTCGCGGAACTCGAGGACGGTTCGTCGCAACAGCAGATACAGGAAGAAGATGAGCGAGAGCAACACGAGCACCATCGCGATGATAACCGGGTCGCTCGGAATGAGATCAACCATACCGACCGTTTCACTGGAGGTATCAAAACCGTTTCGCCAGTGGTCGAAGCCAGGCTACCGGTCATACTACTGCCGACGGGATAGTAGCCAGTGAGGCAATTTACACACCAACCGCGATCCAACCTCGTAGGGTGTACAGTGACTTTCACGGGCGACGATAACTAAAACCGATATTTCAGCTTGCGGTGGGGCTTTTTACCCAACTGACATACACCAGCGTAGACCCCGGGTGTCACGCGGTCACCCTCGACACTACACCGGGGTCATCCAGCGAACCGTCACGACCGAACGTCAGCAGCGACACGGTGCGGTCGGCTGCTCAGACGCCAATGCGTGATGGAGTGCTGATCGCTCGAGCCACCACCTCCCATCGCCCCTGACATGGACGGGCCCCCTTCCAGGCCCAAGCGACACCGGTGGTTCGGGTGTGTCCCCTCTGACGCAGGCCCACGCCTCGAGAGCACTCCAGCGTGTGTGGTCTCATCCGCTCATACTCGAGTGTGCACTACTTGCCACTATAATCAGAGTGTATGGCATTATATAAGAAGTGTATAGTATAGAAACCATAGTAAAATACGCAGAGAGTGTACCTTACACTTCAGTTGTAAGACCATACACTACGTGTTTCATAGTAATATGGAGTCAGGTTTCCTCGAGAACGAGATGCTGCCAGCTCGAGCGTGTAAAAACGGCAACGGTGTACGCGATCCCCCCAGATCGGCCGTTGCGATGGGTTCCCCTTTGGACGCCCGGCACGCCGGCGAGATGGACCCGCCAAACGCAGGGCAAACGGGGAGGGCAGCAGTGTGGTAACGTGCTGCTATATATTGCTTATGGCCCATCCTATATAATTGTGTAGGTTAGTCCGGTGAGACGACGAACGAATCGCCGGCACAAGGGAACCTTGAATCGGACAGGCGAGCATCGGTGGTTCGAGACGCCCCGAAACGTCGGCCAGGAACCGCCGAGTTATGGGGAGAATAGGTCGCCGTCCGCGCGAGTATATAGCAATGCCGACACCACCAGCACGGCAGCCGTGGACGCGAGTACCACCGTGGCTACTGTGACCGATTGAGGCACCAGACCGAACCAGAACGCGATGGCGACCAGTGCCACAGTCAGCCCCAGACCGAGCCAGTACGTTCCCCAGGAAAACGCCGCTGGGTCATCGCGCTCGAGGTAGGTCTCGAAGAGACTGTGCGTATCTGTCAGACTAACTGTCCCCCTCGATTTATCGTAGGCAACGATTCCGTCACGTTTGAGCACCGGCAAGTGTGATTGATACAGCGAGGTGTACACCCGCTTGCGTTGTTTGTACGTGACTTCCGACGGTGAAATCTCGTTCTCCGTCGCTGCGACCCACTCCGAGAGATCACGCAGCCGAACAACGGTACCCCGATTCTGGCTCAGATACTGCAACGTCAGCCGTCGTCGACGATTCGATAGCGTCTGAAATATCTTGTCTCTGGACAGCTCGCCGTCCCCCAACGGCTGCGCCATCGTGGTTCCCCCGGTGGCAAGGGTGTTGCCACTTCTATTCGAGTCATTTCCCCCCATGTTTACTACTCGGTAGCAAACAGCATAATCTTGACTGAATTACCATTTTGAAGTAGTATTAAAAGTAACAGACATTCACGGCAAACCAAATTAACTCACAGAGACTATTATCGTCTCTGATAGGTGAGTCGTCGGTCCAGTTGGCCAATCACTGATAACCAGTTACAACAATCCTTACCAGCGTTTCGACGGACTGGAACTGTTAAGGGTTGGAGACGGGCGAAACGGTAGCCGACGATTTCGCCGTGGGTAGGTATCAAGCAGACGGCTACCGCGATTGTAATGTGGAATAAAACCCAGCAGCCACCAACACCAGTCCAAGCCCCATAGTTGCATACTGTACGTGCCAGGAGGCGCTATCCAGAACAACCATACCGCCGACAGCGAGCGCTAAACCCGCAGTCAAAAGTGCGACCCAGACCTGCTCTTCGTCATTCATGTGCGTTACTGGATAATACATCAGTGTTAATATTTTCGCTCGGGTGCCCCTTCGCAAGGCGACGCCCCCGCCAGGTGTCGGCCAACTGGTGACAATCGAACCCACACAAGACAACGAGGAGACGGTAGGATACACGCAACTACACCCTCGAAAAACGATGAGGAATCATGCATCCGGTAACGCGAGCGCGAGCGGCCCTTCTAGCAGTCAAAAATCCAACGTACACCGGCGAAAACCGATGTATCCCGTGTACAGTACTCAATCTGGCCATCGCTGGCGGGCTCTCAGTAGCCGTCGGACTGATCACGGCGCGGTCGGACGGCGGATTTGCGCTCGGCGTCGCCGTCGGGACGTTCGTGTTCGCCGCCGCCGTCATTTACTTCCGCGGATTTCTGGTCCCGGGAACGCCCCGATTCACCAAACGCTATTTCCCAGACCGAGTGCTCGCGTTCTTCGACAAAGCGCCTGCGCACGCGACAGGCAGCGTCGCCGACCCGCAGGACGTGTTGCTCGAGGTCGGTATCGTGGTCGACGACCCGTCGGTCGGCGACCTCGTGCTCGACCCCGCATTCGAGCGTCAGTGGACCCGGTCGATTGCACAGTATCGTTCGAACGAGTCGGCGCTGAAAACCACCCTGGCGGATCTCGCTAGAATCAGCGCGGACGCGATCGAACTCGAGGAACGTCCACACGCCTTCACCGCCTGGGCCGACGGCGAACGCGTCGCCAACTGGCCCTCGCGGGCGGCCTGTATCGCCGACGCGGCCGCTGTGGACAGCGTCACCGAGTGGGATCCAACGTGGGAAGAGCGGTCGCTCCCGTTCAAAGCCGACCTGCTCGGCGTCCTTCGACTGTTCCTCGAGACGTGTCCGACCTGTGATGGCACGGTCGACCTTTCACAGGACGTCGTCGAATCCTGCTGTCGGCGACGGGACGTGGTCGCTGCCACCTGTCTGGACTGTAACGCGCGGCTGTTCGAGATGGACGTCGATCTGTCTACCCTGGGCGAGGGGTAACTCGCCCACTGGCAGCTACAGGACACACAACGAGCGAGAAACGCACGCCACAGACCGGAACGCACAGCCGGCCAGAACATACCGTCTCTGTCGGCAAAATCGTTGCCAGCGCTCTTTTTCGATGCCGAATACGGGTCCGGTAACGATCCAAAAAAGGACGAAGTCGTCTCGAGCAAGCGATCCGCAGCGGGGGTTATCGACGGAGCGTCCGCAACAGGAACCAGCGGTTCGACCAGAGTTGAGCACCGATCACGACGGCAAATGCCGCGAGAAACGCGCTGGTCCACAACAACGGATCGATCAGGCTCACCAGCGGTACCTCGAGCAACGTCCCGAGAACGATCAGCAGCGAGACGATGCCGAGCGAGCGGTACACTTCACTCCAGGTGACGCCGTATGGCGTGACGACCTCCATGTACCGCTCGACGTCACGTGCGTGATCACACAGTGACACCGTGTGTGCGGTCCGGTCGTAGGTGACGACCCCAAGTTCCTGCAGTTTCGGCAGGTGGGTCTGATGGAGCGAACTCCGGACGCTCTCGAGGGTCGTTCGTGGCGGTGGCGACTGGCCGGTTTCACTGACCGAGATGGCCGTCGCCAGCTCTCGTAAGTCGATCGATCCCCGCTCCGCGGTCGTCAGGACGCGTAAGGTTTCCCGGCGACGACCGTTTGCCAGGATTTCGTAAATCTCCCCCTCCGGTAATCGTGTCGTGTTGAACATAGTTTGGGCCTCCCCCACCGGAACCACTGGACCGTACTGACCCCCCATCTCGGATTCGGTCTCGTGATCCTCCACACCGGCTCAGGGAACGGTTTGTCACCTGTTAACCGACGTAACGACAGTCGGCAAGGCGTGATGACACCGTATCCCTATCACAGGTCGGTACGAGTCTATCGTCGTCAACACTCGTCACTACGCGGACCGTACCGTGAGTGGTACGCAAGCCCTGTTTCGAGCAAGGACCACTCATCAGCCGAGATGACACCGGTAGGGTCGCAAAGCCGGTGCTCGAGGAGACCGGTAGCCGTGACATGACGGCGCGTCAAGGGAGCCTCGAACGACCGGCAAGTCGGGCCTACAGCCTCCGAATGGGTGATTTGGTCGGGCGTCTCGAGGCCGAACGTGTCGTTCGAAGATGACGTTCTCACTCCTAACTACGACCCCTCCACACCCCGGATAGAGCTAACTGAGCGACCACCGACGCCCGTTGGGGTTCACGGCCGCTCGGGGAATAAACCATGACCGACGACAAAATCAACACAATTGGACTGTCCCGTCGACGCGTGCTCGGCGGCATCGGCGCTATTGGCATCGCATCCGCGGGGGCGGGGATCGGGACGACAGCGTACTTCAGCGACCAGCAGAGCTTCGAGAACAACACGATCACTGCAGGGACGTTCGCGCTCACCGTCGAGCAGTCGATCCAGCACCTCGATCAGGACGATATGGGTCCGGATCAAGACGCCTACGAAAACGGTGCGGACGGTGACGGTATCTGGGTACAGTCACCAATCGACATCGAGGACGCAAAACCCGGTGACGAGTACAAGTTCTGCTGGGACATTACCGTCGACGACAACCCCGGCTACGTGGTTGTTGTCGGCGATTCGAGCGAGATGAACGGTGTGCAGGCGGAGAACGTCAGCCTGTCCGACCTCTGGGACATCGACGATATGGACGACCTTTCGACGATCGGTGAATCGGCGACCGCGGCCCTCACGACGACCGTCGGCGGTGATGACTACTCGGTACAGTACAGCTCACTCGCCAGTCTCCTGGCCAGCCTCGAGAGCGGCATCATCGTCTCGGACGACAGCGGCAACGCAGTAACCTTCCAGCCCGGCGAGACGGTGACCGTCTGTCTCGAGATCACGATTCCAACCGACGTTGGGAACGAGATCCAGGGCGCAGTCCTGACCTCGAGCATGACGTTCTACGCCGAACAGGCTCGCCACAACGACCCTGCTGGCGTGTTGGCTGCGGCGATGGACGACTGAGAGGAACCGCTATCGACCACCAATACCCATCCAGGCACCGGGCGCTCGAGCGCTCGAGGGCCTTCACGCTCCAGTGACTGCAGCCACATTTCGTGATGCAGTGGCGGTTCGACTCCGCCGGTGGGATTCCCCGGAGGGGGACATCATCATGACGAACACAAACGACAAACTAGGGCTCTCGAGACGCCAGATTCTCGGGAGCATCGGAGCGATCGGTGTCGCGTCCGCGGGAGTCGGCATCGGCACGACCGCGTACTTCAGCGACCAGCAATCGTTCAGCGGGAACACGTTGACTGCGGGGACACTCGGAATCAAGGTTGACTGGCAACAGCGCTACTGGGGTGCCGCGCCGGACGTCCGACCGCAGGACTACGCGACGAAAGGGGAAGTACCGAACTACCCGTACGTAAACGCGTTCCCGGACGACGCGGGCGACGGCGAACAGGATCTCGGTGGCGTCGTCTACGGCGGCGAGAACGCCGTCTTCAGCGCTGCCGACGTCCCAGCGTGCTGTCCCTGTGCTGAGTACGAGTACTACGTGACCTACGAAGGGCAGTCCTACTGTATCGCACCGATCATCGACGAACGCACACCCGAAGCGTTCTACGACGACGACCGCAGTTCGGTCTCCTCGAGATTCCTCGACATTCAACGGGAGAGCGCGGCCGTCCTCTTCATCTACCGGCAGGATCTGGGCGACGGCGAACTGGGCGACCCACGCCTGTTTTTCGTCCTCGACAAGTTCGGGAACGAAGACGGTGGCGGCTACGCATCGTTCGTGATCGAGGGCGATCTCACCAATGCCAACTGGGAGAGCCTGGACTGGGAAGTCGAGGACGATCCCGGAGCCACGAGCGACGACGACTACTCGATCACCGCCAGCGAAGCGACCGCCGACTGGATCTGGGGTGACGAGCGCACCGACGGTGGCGTACTCGGCTCGCTCACCGAAAATTTCGCCCTTCGAATCAATCCCAACCTCAACGGAGCAGCAACCCTCAGCGGCGGTGGACCGAACTTCGATCCCGACTTCGACACCGGCGTCACCAGTCTCGTCATCCTGGACGGCGACGCCTCCGGAGACATCGTGCTCGAGTCCGACCTTGGAGGCCCACAGGCCGACGACGACCTCTCGGACATCGTGATCCACAGCGAGTGTGGGCTGGACATGGAGGCAGCCAGCGCTTCTTTCGGTCCGAACGAAAACTCGCTGATCGAACTCGATGACGTGAAACCGGGCGACAGTGGCGAGGTGACGTTCTCGCTCCACGTCTGTGACAACCCAGCGTACATCTGGGTCGGCGCAGCAAACTTCCCGGCCGAGAGCATCCTCGGCGAGTTCGTTCGCGCGAGGGTTCGACTCGTCCCTGGCTGTCTGAACGAGCTCGATGGGTTCGACGACATCGCCGACTACGATGGCCCCGCCGTCTTCGAGGGAACGCTCAACGAAGTGTTCGCGGCTATTGGCGACGGCAGTTTCCAGGGGATGCCACTCACCAACGAGGACGGAGACGCCTGCTTCTACCCGGTCGCAGACTCGACGTGCGTAGCCTTCGAGTGGTGGTTCCCGATCGGCCAGGACGACGTCAACGATGCTCAAGGCGAGAGCGTCTCGTTCGACGTCGGCTTCTACGCCGAACAGTGCCGCCACAACGACGATCCGACGATGGCTGCCTGAATCGCGCTGAAACAATCGGCCACGTCCGCACTCACCGACGCGGCACCTTTCCCACTTGGAACACACTCCTCGAGTCGACTCGAGGAGCATGACGCGAAACCAGTTCGCGGAACGGCGGTTCGACTCCGCCGGTGGGACTCCCCTCGGGGACACACCATGACAACCAAACAACCAAACACCATCGAACTCACTCGCCGCCGCCTCCTGGCCGGCCTCGGTGCCGTCGGGGTAGCGAGCGCTGGTGCCGGAATCGGCACGACGGCGTACTTCAGCGACAATCAATCGTTCGAGGGCAACACCCTCACCGCGGGGGTGCTCGACCTGAGCGTGACCTGGCAACAGCTCTACTTCGGGGCAGATCAGTCGGTCCGACCACAGGACTACGGAGGCGTTGGTCGACCGTTCGTCAACGCCTACCCGGACCACGACGGAGATGGGCTCCAATCGTTCGAGCGCGATGACGGCGTCCACCAGTACGTCGACCTCGGAGCGTACAACGACCCGATCGATGCGGCGAAAGCCGGCACGAACCTCGCGTTCGCCTGTGCGGAGATTGCCACGTTTGACGAGCCGTCGTTCGCACCGAACCAGGAGTCGCTCATCGAACTCGAGGACGTGAAACCGGGCGACTCGGGTGAGATAACCTTTGGTATCAAACTCTGTGACAACCCCGGATACATCTGGCTTCACGGCGATCTCGTGGCGGAAGGCGACGGGGGACATCCCGAGAGCAACGGCCCCGAACTCGCCGACCTGATGACCGCGCGTGCCTGGTACGACCTGAACGGGAACAACGTGTTCGACGTTGGCGAGCCAGGAATTATCACCGGCACCCTCAGAGAGGTCCTCGAGGCACTGAACGAGGGCGTCATGCTCGCGTACGACCCCGATTCGGACCTCGGCGTTCCAAACGACGGGACGGGGGTATCGGGAGACGGCGAGACGCTCGAATCCGGTGACGAAGAACGCGTCCAGGGAAATCCGACGTGTGAAGACCTCGGCCTGTTCCGGGCGATCAAGATCGAATCGGAGGATCTGCCGGAAAACGTGGGCGACTCCGAGACCTACCCGACGCCGGTCGGTGACGTCACGGTCACGGTGACTGCCATCTCCGACGACGACGTCCGGGAGTTCGACTTCGAACTCGACGGGTTCGAAGTGAGCGCCGTCATCGTCAAAGGCGGGCCGGTTGCGAACGTGTACAGCAAATCGGACACCGATGGGTACCTCACAGCGAACTCGGGCGAAGGACTCCAGGCCCCAATAAATCAGAACAACAACCAGCCATACGGCGTGAGCCACATCAGCTTCTGCTACGACGTCGTGCCACCGGAAGAACCACCAGAAGAGGACTCGCCCTGCTTCCAGCCGTCGAACACCCGGTTCATCGCGTTCGAGTGGAGCCTCCCCGCCTTCGTCGGGAACGAAGTGCAGGGAGATAGCGTCGCATTCGACCTGTCGTTCTACACCGAACAGTGCCGGCACAACCCGGATCCGGCGAATCCGTTCGAGCAGGAATGAGTCGATTCGTTCGGGCCGGTTTCGAGAAACAGGAGGGACCCTCGAGTACAGCCCGATGATCGCCCTCGGGTGCAGTCCACCAGGGCTCGATATCACTGGTAGGATGAGCCTGTCGGCCTCGAGGGGCGTGCTTGCGCGTTCGTTCGCGGCGGTAGTATCGCCCTGTCGGAACCGTTCACAGGCGGTAAGCCGATCATCCATATCCAGCTACACGACGCAGAAGCTATCGACTGCCCTCGCACTCGAGCACGCGAAACGGCTGTGCACCGACGCGAGACCGAACATCGCGGCCCCGGCTGCGAACACTACGGAGAGGAAACAGTGAAACCACAACTAGAAACAATCAGCCGTCGACAGGTTCTTGGGAGCGTCGGCGTCGTCGGAATGGTGGGGCTCGGGTTTCGTAGACCCGGCGTCACCGACGATGGGCCGGCGTATACCGACTACACGTACGCCCGACCCGACGACGAGAACGGGCCGCGACTTCGCGTTGCCTGGTACAGCACGTACAACGGAGCCGTGAAAAATACGACACCAGGGACCGACGAGTACGTCGACGGCTACAGCGAGACGATCTACGGCCCGCTCGTCGCCGAATCCAACGTGTTACCCGGCGATTCGGGAACGATTGCACTCAGCTGCGTAGCCGAGGAGATGGATGCGCGAATACGACTGTTTCCAACGGTCGCTGGTGATCTGAGCCAAATCGTCGAGATTGCGTTCTGGCACGACACCGGCGTCCTCGGAATCGGCGGCTGTGCCGGCACCGACCAAATACCCGACAACCCCGCCTATCGAGGAACGCTGGCCGCGTTCAGCGAGGCCTACGGCGAGAACGGCTTGCTGTTGCGAAACGGCTTCAGTAACTGCCTCTCAGAGGGCGACAGACACTGTCTGGGCTTCGCCTGGTGGCTCGACGAATCGATAGGAAACGAGTGGCAAGGGCAGGGACTCGAGTTCGGGCTCACGTTCGTTGCCACGCAGTGTGGTGGGCTGCTATGAGCCGTCGTCACATGTACCTGAGTCGCCGGCAAGTCCTCGCCGCAGTGGGAACCGTCGGTACCGTCGGTGCCGTCGCCGGTGCTGGCACCAGCGCGTACCTCAGCGATCGCGAAACCTACACGAACGCAGCTACCGCCGGCACGGTCGACATCGACGTCGCGTGTGACGCGTGTTCGGCCGTCGGCGGGACACTCGCGTTCGGTTTCGACGACCTCGACCGTGGCGCAGCCGGGACGCTCGAGGCATCCATCAGCGTCGAGTCGAATCCCGCCCGACTCTGGTTGCGGACGAGCTGTCCACCGGAAACGGACCCGTTGGGCGACGCCATCGAGGGCTCCCTCACCGCCGACGGCACACGCCTCGCTACAGGAACGCTCACAACCATCTCTCGAGTGCTCGCCACGGGCGTCCGGCTGGATAGCGACTGTCTCGAGCCGGCTACGCCGTTCGACCTCGAACTCGAGTGGGAACTCCCGGAGACAGTCTCTGACACGCTGGCAGGCGAATCGACGACGTTCGTCGTCTCCCTGGTCGCCGAACAATGTCGACACGTCGACGAAGCGTCCGTGGCCGATCCCTTCGCCGGCGTCGAACCCTGTGCAGAGCCGCCGGCGTGTGTGGAGTGTCCGCGTTCGGGTGGCAAACGAATCGCGAGTGCAACGTTCGAATACGACGGCCCGGGCGGCCCAGTTGGCCTCGAGCTCGTCCGTTCCGTCGGGACGTCGGAACCGGGTCGCACGGTCGAACCCGGTGACACGTTTACCGCGCTCTTGCACGATCCGCCCGATATCAAGGGGAATGCCGACTTCGACGTCATCGTGGACGGTACCACGATCGGTGACTTCCACATCAGCTGTTCCCGCCCGTTCGGTCCCGGACTCGAGATCACGGACGGAACGCACACGCTGACCGTCCTCGAGGCGGTCGACACCGACGGGAATCGCCTCTGTGAGGTATCCAACTAATGAGTTTCAAACGAATCGTGAACGTGCTGGGATTGCTCCTGTTGATCGCCATCGTGGTGCCGTTCGCTATCTACGGCGCGCCGTGGGTGATCGGCGGCGAGTACAGCTTCGTCGTCCTCACCGGGAGCATGGCCCCAGCCATCGAACCCGGAGACGTCGTCATCGTCGGTGAAACCGATCCAGGATCGATCGGCGACGGAGACGTCATCACCTTCCTTCGGGGGGACGCTGAAGCGCCGGTGACCCACCGCGTCACTGACGTGTACGAAAGTGACGCTGGCATCGCGTTCGAAACGAAAGGCGATGCCAACAACGAGGTAGATGCCTCGCTGGTTCCCGCCGAAAACGTTCTCGGCGTCGTCATCCTCTCGATTCCGTACATCGGCTACGTGATTCAGGCGACCAATACGCCGGTCGGCTTCGCCGTCGTCGTGTTGCTTCCGGTAGCACTGTTCGTCGGTTCCGAACTCTGGCGGCTGTTCAAAGCGGCTCGAGGAAGCAAAGTGGCTCACGCAGCGCACACAGACGTGGCCTCAGTTGCGGAGCCGGATGCGTCACCATCCGGGGAGGCTGAGACGATCCCAACCGGGGAAACCGAGACGACCCCACCAAAGGATGCAGACGCGCAAATCAACGGTGGAGAGGAGAGCCTCGCGGAAGTTGTCGCCGAAAGGCCCACCAACGCCGAGGTGTTGGATGGCGACGAACCGGTGACCTCACTCGAAGACGAAGCGGCCGTCGAACCGGAGCCAGCCTCGAGCGCGAACGGCGTGTCGATCACCGCCGCCGATCTCACGCTCTCGACCGGGCTCCTGATACTCGTCGCCCCGTATGCGATCTATGTCGCTCTCGAGTTACGAACCGGGCTCGCGTTCTCGGTCGCGTTTGGGGCGACGTTCTCGCTGCTTGCCGTCGGCGCGCTCCAGGTAGGGGCCTGGTATGGGGCCTCGAGGGGAGCAACCGACACCGAGCCGGGCGACGGGTCCGACGACCAGATTTCGGACCACTCGACTGATCGAACCGAACTCGAGTCGACGACTGCGGACGGTTCGCACCGTGTCGATCGATCAGGAGCGATCGACGATGCGTTCGACGAGTTCGAACCGGCGAGCGTCCGACCCGTTCCGGAGACCGACGGCGGCGACGAGGTGATCGACCGATGAAGGCGACTCGAGGATTCGTCGTCCTCGTCTGTCTACTGGTCGTCACCACCAGCTTCCTCGGCGGACTGGCCACCGTCGCGGTGTTCTCCGATCAGGAGCGCCTCGAGGCGACGTTTACCACGGCCGATACGTTCAGCGAGCAAGCCGCGTCGAACGACTCACTCGAAGGCTTTGGCGGCAACGAGAGTCCGCAACCGGACGCCAACGACTCGAGTGGACCTGACACCGATAACGGTTCAGCTACTGAACCACCTGCGTTTGCTGACGGGCCACCCGCTGGCACGGACGGGCCGGGAGACAGCGACGCGCAAAACGACTCAGCCACCGAGAGCAAAGCTGCAGAGAATGGCGACCAGGAGCAGAACGAATCTGAGACCGACGCCGAAGCCCAGAACGATCAGGAAGCCGCTGATGACGAGGGTGACGAAGCCACCACTCAAGACGACACTGAGGGAGCCCCAGACGACGAAGGTTCGTCCGATTCCGACGAAACGGGCGAGCAGGAAGATACTGATACGAACTCGGAGAGCGAAGACGAAACCGAGGACGCTGACGCCGAATCCGACGGTGATACCGAAGCTGACGAGTACAGCCCCGGTACTGACGACGGTGATCAGGAGGAGAACGACGAACAGGACGAGGCAGACACCGACGGGGAACAGGACGAGGCAGACACCGACGGGGAACAGGACGAATCGGACACTGACGAGGAACAGGAGGAGAGCGGCGACAACGAACAGGACGAATCAAACACCGACGACTCATTCGAGTGAGTCGATTACTCGAGTGGTTTCGTCCAAGAAAGCGTGCGTTCTCACTCGAGCAGCCAGCTCAACAGTGCTTTCTGCGCGTGGAGTCGATTTTCCGCCTGATCGAAGACCACCGAGCGCTCGCTTTCGATCACGGCGTCGGTGATCTCTTCGCCCCGGTGAGCCGGCAGACAGTGCATGATCGCGGCTTCGGGCGCACCCTCGAGCAGGTCCTCGTTGACCTGGAATCCGTCGAACTTGCGCAGTCGGATCTCGCGTTCATCCTCCTGTCCCATGCTGACCCAGACGTCGGTGTAGACGACGTTTGCGTCGGCGACACCCTCGACCGGGTCGGTCGTCGTCGTGGGCGCTCGCCCGAGTTCGGCCGCCCGCTCGAGGACTTCGTCGTCGACGGCGTGGTCTTCGGGGGTGACGACCGTGAGGTCGATGCCCGCGATGGCACAGCCGAGCACGAACGACTGGGCGACGTTGTTGCCGTCACCGATCCAGGTCGCCGAGACGGACTCGAGGTCGCCAAAGCGCTCTCGAATCGTGAGCAAGTCGGCGAGCGTCTGGCACGGGTGGGCGTCGTCGGTCAGGCCGTTAACGATCGGGACCTCGGCGTATTCGGCCAGTACCTCGATGTTCTCGTGTTTGAACACCCGCGCCATCACCGCGTCGACGTACCGCGAGAGCGTCCTCGAGGTATCTTTCAACGGCTCGCCGCGACCGAGCTGGATGTCATCAGCGCCGAGGAAGATAGCGTGGCCGCCGAGTTGAGTCATCCCCGTCTCGAAGGAGACGCGCGTCCGGGTGCTCGGTTTCTGAAAGAGCATGCCGAGCGTTTTCCCGTCGAGGTCCTCGTGAGGTTCACCGCGGTGTTGAGCGAGTTTGTAATCGGCCGCCCGATCCAGGACGGTGATGAGTTCCTCGCGGCTGAGGTCGTCGATGTCGAGGACGTGTCTGACCCCATCCGAGGCCTGGCCCCCGGCTGCATCGGGGCTCACGATCCATCACCCCGCAACGAAGCGCCGACCCCCTCGAGGACGGCGATCGATCGGTCGTAATCGGACAGTGCGAGTCGTTCGTCTGGGGCGTGATCGAGGTTGGATTCGCCCGGACCGTAGGTGACCATCGGGCACGACCACGCGCCGGCATAGAGGTTCATATCACTGGTTCCAGTTTTTCTGACGAGACGTGGATCACCGCCCGCCTGGCGAATCGCCACGCGAAACGCCCTCGCGAGATCGGTTCGCGGGCTCTCCATCACCGGCGGAATCGGCTCCCGCCAGGCGACGGTGCCCGTCTCGAGTTCGGCTTCGGCCGTCTCGCGCACGCTATCGGCGTCGAGGCTCGGCGGAATGCGCAACTGCGCCTCGAGCGTCGCCTCTACCGAGAGGCCGTCATCGCTGGTGCCGCCCTCGAGGGAGACCGGCTTTGCGGTCACCTGCTCGAAGACGGGTTCGTAATCGTCACCTTCGAACGCAGTTTCGACCGCCGACCACCAGCGAATCGCCTGTTGAATCGCGTTCGGTTCCGGCCGGGAGGTGTGCCCGGACTCGCTGGTCGAGACGTACGTACCGGCCAGAAAGCCGCGGTACCCGAGGGTGATGCCGTCGACGCCGGACGGTTCGCCGTTGACGACGGCGTCGGGAGCCTCCCGGTCTTCGACGAGGTGGCGCGCACCCCTCGAGTCGGTCTCCTCGCCGACGACACCGACGAACGAGACGCCAGTGTTGACGGCGGCGACGGCCATCGCCGCCAGCGGGCCGGTCGCATCGACGCTGCCGCGCCCCCAGAGGACGTCCTCGTCGGGGTCGGCGACCGGGTCGTCCGCAGCGGCGGGTTCGACACGCACCGGAATGTCCCCAGGCACGGTATCGATGTGTGAGGTCATGAGTACGGCGTCGTCGGCCGGCGCGCGTACGTTGCCGACCGAATCCAGCCAGACCTCGCGGTCGTGGGCCTCGAAGAACTCGAGCAATCGTCCGGCCGCCGCGGATTCATCACCTGAGGGCGACGGAATCGAAACGAGGTCAATCAGCAACTCGCGGGCGGCTTCGAGCGAGACCGAACGGTCGTCGCCGTCATCCGATTCAGTCGTCGATTCGGCGTCGGCCTCCGGGTCGGTCGTCGATTCGGCGTCGATATCCGAATTGTATTCTTCGTCGCTCTCGCCGTTCATATCGGTTTCTGCGGTCATGATTCGGCTTTCGGTGCCAGGATGTCAGAGAGCGCCGCGACCAGGTCGTCGGCGTGTTCGCGCTCGAGCACCAGCGGCGGCAACAGTCTGACGACGGTTCGACCGGCCGGCAACGCCAGAATCTGGTGTTCGAGAGCCAGGTCACGGAGGACACGATTGGCGCCACGTTTGACCTCGACGCCGACCATCAGTCCCTCGCCGCGAACGTCGCGGAGGGGAATCTCGGATTCCTCGAGTTGTGCTTGCAGGTAGTTACCGACCTCTGCCGCGTTGCCAGCCAGGTCGTCGTCGACGAGGACGTCGATGGTGGCGTTTGCAGCCGCACAGACGACCGGGTTACCAGAGAACGTCGAGCCGTGTGGCCCCGCGTCGTCGGCAATCCAGTCGGCACAGAGCGTCGCGCCGAGGGGCAGGCCGCTGGCGAGGCCTTTCGCGCTCGTCAGGATGTCAGGGGTGACGCCCGCACCTGCGACAGCCTCGTGCTGGCAGGCCCAGGTCGCACCCGTGCGACCCAGTCCGGTCTGAATCTCGTCGAAGACCAGTGCAGTGTTCGTTTCTTCGGTAATCTCGCGAGCCGTCTCGAGGTAGCCCTCGGGAGCGGGATGGATGCCACCCTCACCCTGAATCGGCTCGAGGATGAGCGCGGCGGTGTCGTCGTCGACGGCCGCCGCGAGTTCCTCGCTGTCGCCGTAGGTGACGAACTCGATATCCTCGAGCAGCGGCTCGAACGGCTTTTTGTACTTTGGTTTCCAGGTAGCCGAGAGCGTCCCCGCGGTACGTCCGTGGAAGGCCCGTTTCGCGGCGACGATTTTCCGCCCGCCGGTCGCGCTGCGGGCGAATTTGAGGGCCGCTTCGTTGGCCTCGGTCCCGGAGTTACAGAGCCACACGTTCTCGAGGTCGCCCGGGGCCAGCGCGGCCAGACGCGTGTGCAAGTCGGTGCGAGCACTCACCGGATACGAACCCTGTACGTACAGCAGTTCGCCCGCTTGCTCCTGAACGGCTTCGACGACGCTCGGGTGACAGTGGCCCGTCGGGGTACAGGCGTAACTCGCTCCCGCGTCGAGATACTGGTCGCCAGCTTCGCTCGTCAGGTAGACCCCTTCGCCCGAGGCGATGGAAATCGGTTTCTCCGAGAAGACGAAACCGCTCACGTGGAATCACCTCCAGTGGGTGCGACCGCGTCCTCCGCAACCGATGCTCCCTCGAGGCCCAACGCGCCGGGGGTCATCGTCGTCCCGTCGCCCGCGAGTGCGCTCGTGACCGGTCCGTCGGCGTTCGCATCGCCAACAACGACGCTCGTGGCCCCCGTTTCGAGTGCTTCTTTCGCGGCCATGACTTTCTTCGTCATGAACCCTTCAGCGGCGTCTTCGACGGCCTCGAGTGCCGCTTCGGTCGTCGCTTCGTCGATCTTCGTCGACTCGTCGTCTGGGTCGGCATAGATGCCCGAGACGTCAGTCAGGAGCACGAGGTCGGCCTCGAGTGCCCCTGCGACGGCCGCGGCAGTGCGGTCAGCGTCGGCGTTGACGGCTGTGTAGCCACCGCCCTTTTCGGCCCCGAGGACGGGACCGCCCACAACAGGCACGTACCCGCCCGAAAACAGCGTCTCGAGCAGGTCGGCGTTGACCTCGTCGATGGTACCCGAGTGGTCGCCGCGTTTGATCTTCTTTTTGCCGTCTTCTTTGACGCGGACGGCGGATTTGCGCTTGCCCGCGAGCAACTGGCCGTCGACGCCAGAGAGTCCAACGGCGTCGACGCCCTCGTTCTGAA
This sequence comes from Natronosalvus amylolyticus, assembly GCF_024298845.1. Taxonomy (NCBI): domain Archaea; kingdom Methanobacteriati; phylum Methanobacteriota; class Halobacteria; order Halobacteriales; family Natrialbaceae; genus Natronosalvus; species Natronosalvus amylolyticus. Next base: position 3,012,128 of record NZ_CP101156.1, on the reverse strand, counting down.
GGGCCTCGACCAGGTCGGTGTTGAGCTTCCCGGGCATCACCATCTTGAACACGTCCATCGTTCGCTCGTCGGTGAACCGCCCGACGACGCCGCCGGGAGTCTCCACGTAGGTGGGTTCCTCGCCCAGTTCCTCGAGCGTCTCGTCGACGGCGGTCGAGCCCCCGTGAACGACGACGACGTTCGTGCCCGCTTCGACGAGGGCAGCCACGTCAGCCAGCGCACCGGCCGGGTCGACGGCGCGAGCGCCGCCGATTTTGACGACGACCGTCTCGCTTTCGGGAGACGAGTTCGTCGCCATCTACGGCGCCCCCACGGGATGAAGTCCCGTAAACTCGAGGCCGGCCGTTTCCTCGAGGCCGAGTGCGATGTTCGCGGCGTGGACGGCCTGTCCAGCCGAGCCTTTCATCATGTTGTCGATGGCCGAGAAGACGACGATCCGCTTGTTCGAGGGGTCGAGTTCGAACCCGACGTCGCCGTAGTTCGTCCCGGCAACCGCTTTCGGTTCGGGGTAGCGGTAGACGCCCGACCCGCCGGCGGCCATGCGGACGAACGGTTCGTCCTCGTAACACCCCCGGTAGGCCTGCCAGAGGTCGCCCTTCGAAACCGGGCCCGAAGGGAACACGTGGGCCGTCGCGCTGGCCCCACGAATCATATCCACGGCGTGGCAGGTGAACGCGACCGAAGTGCCCAGAAACTGCTCGATTTCGGCCTCGTGGCGGTGCCCCGTCGGCGCGTACGGGCGTACGATGCCAGAGCGTTCAGGGTGGCTCGAGGCTTCGCCGCCGCCGGCCCCGCCTTCGGAGGAGCCGACTTTCACGTCGACGACGATTTGCTCTCCCCCATCGAGGATCCCGTGTTCGAACAGCGGGTAAAGGCCGAGGATGGTCGCCGTAGCGTTACAGCCCCCGCCGGCGATCAGGTCCGCGCCCGGCAGGTTCTCACGGTTAATTTCGGGAAGTGCGTACTCCGCACGCTCGAGGTACTCGGGCGCGCTGTGGCCGTCGTACCACTCGTCGTACTGTGTTTCGGTCTCGAGACGAAAGTCAGCCGAGAGGTCGACGACGGTGTCTGCGACCTCGAAGAAGTGGTCGATCTGGTCCATCGAGACGCCGTGTGGCGTCGCCGTAAAGAGGACGTCGACGCTCTCGAGGTCGCCGGGTTCGCTAAATCGCAGGTCGCTGCCCCGAAGCGGTGGATGTTTCGAGCCGACGCTCTTGCCCGCAGCCGAACGGCTGGTCGCCTGTTGAATCGCAAAATTGGGGTGTCCGTCGAGCAATCGCAGGAGTTCACCACCGGTGAAGCCGGTGCCGCCGACGACGGATGCCGTGACCGTCTCGTTCCCGGTGGCATCAACAGACGAACCGGCCGCTTCCGTTGCCATCAGGCACGCACCTCCATCGACGGGGTGTCGGCTTCCGCGGCCGCTTTCTCCTCGAGCCAGTCGACGACGGCACCGGGAACGTCGATGTCGACCGCGTCGTTGAGCGCCTTGAACTCGACGGTGTGGTTGACCTCGTGGACCGTATAGGAATCACCGGTCTCCATGAGGTCGACGCCGAGCAGGCCGCCGCCGACGGCGTCGCTCGCTTTCTCGACAAGGTCGAGCGCCTCGTCGTCCAGTTCGAACGGTTCGGTCTCCGCACCTTTCGCCGCGTTGGTCAGCCAGTGCTCCGAAGAGCGCGCCATCGCCGCGATGGGCTCGCCGTCGACAGCCAGCACGCGCATGTCGCGGCCAGGTTTGTCGACGAACTCCTGGACGTAGAACACCTTGTGCTCGTAGTGACCGAGCGTGGCCTTGTGTTCGAGAATAGCCTCGGCAGCGCTTTTCGAGTCGATTTTGGCCATCAGTCGCCCCCACGAACCCACGACGGGTTTCAACACGCAGGGGTAGCCGAACGATTCGATAGCCTCGAGGGCGCTCTCTTTGGTAAACGCAACCTTCGTCGCAGGTGTGGGAACGCCAGCAGCCTCGAGTGCGAGGCTGTTTTTGACTTTGTCCGCACACACCTCCGCCGTTTCGTTGCTGTTGACGACGGGGATGTCGTAGGCTTCACAGAAGCGCGTCGCGTACAGGCTACGACTCGTGGCGAGACAGCGGTCGATGACCAGATCGAGGTCGTCGAACGCCTCGCCAGCTTCCTGGATATCGAACGCCTGCTTGCGGACGTCGATCTTTTCGACCTCGTGGCCGCGCTCGCGAAGTTCGTTCAACAGGAGCTTCTCGTCCCGGCGGATTCGCGAGTAGAGGATTCCTACTTTCAAGGTCACTCACCCCAGTCCTCTTCAAGCTCGGGGGCTTTCTCGAGGACTGGCGGCTCGACATCGATTACTTCCAGCTCGGCTCCACAGGTCGTACAGTCCACGATCTCTCCCACTTCCAGATCGGCGTGCAGGGTCAGGTCCGCCCCGCACTCAACGCATTGGGTCATTGTACTCCATCATCGGCGGCGATAGCCCTTAAACCCTTCGAAAGTGTTTGTAAAATTAAGTATCCTATGGTTGCCTCTAACGGAGTTAAAATGCTTCAGGCCGCGTTTTCGTTTTCGAGTATCATCGAATAGGTAGTTTGTCCCCGGCGGGGGACGGCGGCCGTCGTCGCGGCCGCATCCGCGGCGGTTTCCGACGCGGTTCACACATACGCCATCACCGCCGTACGGAGCGCGTCGTGAGCGGCCTCGAGGCCCGATACCCGTTCGTCGACGGCGTCGGTATCCGCCTCGAGGGCGGCCGCGGCCGACTCGATCTGGGCGTGAACCGCCTCGGGGGCGGGCCCGCCAACGGAATCACGACTCGCGACGCTGTGGTCGGGATCGAGTGCCGTCTCGAGCGTCTCGCCGTCGACGTACGCGTCGAGCGGTTCTGCGAGCACCTCGCCGGCGGCCGCCTCGATTGCTGCGGCGTCCCCGCCGCGTTCAGCCGCGAGCGCGACGAGTTCGTGTGCGGTACGGAACGGGACGCCGTTCGCTGCGAGCAGGTCGGCAACGCCCGTCGCCGTCGAAAAGCCAGCGCCGGCTTCCGCGGCCAGCGCCGCCTCGTTCCAGTCGGCCGTCCCGACTGCACCCGCCGCAACGTTCGTCGCCTCGAGGACGGCGTCGACGGTCGACCACGCGTGTGGCGTCGCACGCTGTAAGTCGCGGTTGTACGCCCGTGGCAGTCCCTTGAGCGTCGTCGTCAGCCCCTGGACTCCGCCGGCCGCATCGCCCGCGACCGCGCGGACGAGTTCGAGCGTGTCCGGATTTTTCTTCTGAGGCATGATCGACGACGTCGACGAATAGTCGTCCGAGAGGACGACGAAGCCGCGGTTCGCGAAGAGTATCACATCCTCAGCCAGCCCGGAAAGCGTCGTCGCGAGCGTCGACAGCGCCTGCACGGTCTCGAGCAGGAAATCACGGCTCGAGGCGGCGTCCATCGAGTTCTCGAGGACACCATCGGAGCGAAGCCCCGACGAGGTGTCACTCGTCCGACTCGCGACACCGCCGTCGAACCCGAGCAACGCCGCCGTACGTTCGCGGTTGATGTCGAAGGTCGTCCCGCCGAACGCCGCCGCACCGAGCGGCGAGACGTTAATCCGATCGTACGCTTCGAGCAGGCGTTCGGTGTCGCGGCGAACCGCCTGTTCGTACGAGAGCGCCCAGTGACCGACCGTCACCGGCTGGGCCGGCTGCAGGTGGGTGTACCCGGGCATCGTCGTCTCGGTGTGTTCGGCGGCTACGTCAGCCAACGTTTCTCGAAGCGTGAGCGTTGCCTCGAGGGTCGCGAGGACGTCTTCGCGAAGGCGATAGCGGATACACGTCGCCACCTCGTCGTTGCGAGAGCGAGCAGTGTGCATCCTTCCGCCGTCGGGCCCAACCGTCTCGATGACGGCCGTTTCGATAGCCTCGTGGACGTCTTCGCCATCGGGCAGGTTCCCGTGGCCCTCGACTTCGATGGCGTCGAGCGCGCTCAGGATGTCGCCTGCCGTCTCGTCGTCGATGACGTCACACTCGGCGAGCATCACGACGTGTGCGCGGTCGACCGCGAGGTCGGCCTCGAAAATCCGTTCGTCGGCCGCGAGCGAGGAGAGGAACCCTCGAGCGGGGCCGCCGCTGAAGCGGTCGCGGCGGACGACACTGTCGCTGGATTCCTCGGACATGGTTATTCCTCGCTTGCCCCGCCGTCAGTGGCGAGTTCGACCTGCTGGTCTTCCTCGGCCGCTTTGGCCGCCTTTTTCGCCAGGCGACGCTGGAAGCCGTGATACTTCGCGACGCCCGTTGCGTCCTCCTGGGCGATATCGCCGACGGATTCGGTGTCGAAAGAGGCTGCCGCAGCGGAGTAGGCCGCGTAGGCGCTGTCACGCCCGACCGCGCGTGCCTGCCCACCCTCGAAGCGGATCGTGACGGTTCCCGTCACGCGTTTTTGCGTTTCGGCGATGAAGCCCTCGAGAGCGTCCACGAGCGGCGCGTCGATGAGCCCCTCGTAGGCTTTCTGTGACCACTGCTGGTCGACCTGGGCCTTGAACGAACGTTCTTCCTGCGTTAGAACGAGCGCCTCGAGCGCTTCGTGAGCGTTGAGCAGCGTCGTCGCGGCGGGGTGCTCGTAGTTCTCACGAACTTTGAGTCCGAGCATGCGGTCTTCCATCACGTCGGAGCGCCCGACGCCGTAGGCTCCGGCTTGCTCGTTGAGCGTCTCGATGAGCGTCACGGGGTCGAGTTCCTCGCCATCGAGGGCGACCGGGTAGCCGTTTTCGAACTCGATTTCGATCGTCTCGCTATCGCCGGTTGGTGCCGACGTCCACTCGTAAATCTCCTCGCCGGGGACGTAGGCCGGGTCCTCTAGTTCGTTCCCTTCCACCGCGCGCGACCAGATGTTCGTGTCGATGGACCAGTCACCTTCGTTCCCGCCCTGGACGGGCAGGTTCTTCTCTGCAGCGTACTCCTTTTCCCAGTCGCGGGTGAGCCCGAGTTCACGGATCGGCGCGATGACCTCGAGATCCGAATCACGCCAGATTGCCTCGAAACGCAACTGGTCGTTTCCTTTGCCGGTACAACCGTGTGCGACGCCCGTACAGTCGTGTTCCTGTGCAACCTCGAGAATCTTCGAGGCGATGATCGGACGTGCGAGCGCCGTCCCGAGCGGATACCCCTGATAGGTCGCGTTCGCGCGAACGCCGTCGAGACAGAGTTGAGCGAATTCCGCTCGCGCGTCGACGACGTAGTGTTCGAGACCGAGGGCTTCAGCTGTTTCTTCGGCTTCGTCGAACTCGCTGGCCGGCTGGCCAACGTCGACGGTGACGCCGATGACGTCGTCGTATCCGTACTCTTCCTCGAGCAGCGGCACACAAATCGTCGTGTCCAGTCCGCCCGAGAACGCAAGTGCAACGCGTGTCATGTGGTACTCGAGGAAAGCGGGAGTACGGACTTAAATTCATTGGTTTAGTTTTTGTAATTTAGGTGCGTGGCGGACGCTAACCGGGAAAAACAGGGTTTCCTGCAAAGTTGCAATATACTGGGGTCAGGGGATGAAGTAAGAGTGGGCCTAGCGGCCCGGCCGTGGTCGCCGCGGTCGAACGGAGGCGTCGCTGCGTCCAGCGAGAGCGAGCGCGGAGGCAGCGAAACGGGTCATCTACACAATCGTAACGTTTTGCGACTATTAAAGGCTGCTGGATGGGCAAATGTTACATTTTCAGATTCACAAACAGGTTCGAGGAGGGGAAACGGTCACTCGAGTGTGGCGGGGCAAAACCGTGACATCACATCTGAATTACCTCGGCCACCGGGGAACAGGTGTCGCGATTTGATCTCCCGATAGCGTTCGGTGTTGTGGTCAACGACCATCTCGGTTTGCGCTTGGCTGATTCACAGTGACAACAGTTCGGGGGGACTAGTTCCCTTCATCAGTGTCAGAGCCACGTTCGCTCGAGGGCGTTGATTCGTAGGGAGTCGCATCCGTCGGACCGGATTCGCTGCCCGGCACCGCTGCCTCACCCGTTTCCGTCAGCGTCAGCACGTTCTCGCGACCGATTCGAAACGCGTCGATCGATCCGTCCTCGCGTAGCCTACCGACGACCTGACTGGTCTTCGCCTCGGTCCACTCGAGCGTCGAAACAACTTCCTGTTGTTTCATCCGGCCGCCCTCTTCGGCGAGCAGTTTCAACACCCGCTCTTCGTTGCTCAACAGCTCTTCGGGTGGTCGCTGAGGACCGGTGACAGGCGGTGTCGACGCACTCGCATCCGTCTGATGCGCCCGTTCTGTCTCCGGGCGGAACACCCACCAGCCGAGTGTACCAGCAAGCACCATCACGAGCAAGAGCAAGCCCACCAGCCACGAAACAGGGACGAGTGAGTCTGGTTCCGATTCGCTCTCGGCCTCCCCTGCAGTTCGCTCCATCAGTTCGATGAACGGCTCCCCCTCGAGAAAGTCCGTTGCCTCGCCGTTCCAGATGGCCGCCCGGTCTCGGCTATCGTCGGGTTCCGGTTCGATCGTCCGATGCTCGTAGGCCTCCGGCCAGGTGACGATCAGTTGCATCCGGTCGTCCAGAGCGAACGCACCGAACGAATCACCGACTTCGATCCGGTTGAGTTCGACTCTCGCAAACTCCTCCCACTGGAAACTAAACCGGATGTAGCCCGTTTCCTGTGGTGTCGACTCCTCGTCGATCTCGAGACGGAAGTCGCTCGCACCCATCTCACGGCCCGTGGACTCGGCCGCCGCATCGACACGATCCGACCAGTTCGATTCGAAAATCTCGAGATAGCCGTCAGGGTCCGATTCGATCTCCTCGCGGGCATCTTCCCAGCGGTCGCTCGCGTTGTTGTCCTCGTCAAGCCGATAGCGATACTCGAGACTCCAGGTAGCCGAACCGTTCTCTCGAACGTCGACGCTGACGACGAGTTCGTCGTACCCTTTTGGCGTCGGCCCGATGCGCTGGCTCTCGTTCGCCGTCGACTCCTCGTCAGTACTGACGTTCCCATCAGTAACGGTATCGTTGTCACTCGAGTCCGTCTCGTTCTCCGTACTTTCGTTGTCAGTCGTCGTCTCGTTTCCGTCCTCGAGGCCGTCATCGGTCTCGTTGAGCACAATGACGGACGGCCCGCTCACGGTGACCGATTCCACCGCTTGTTCGGTCGGCTCGAATGGGGTCGTACCGGCACCAGTGGTACTTCCGTCGGCCGTCACAAGCGATGGAAATCCTGTAATGCAGCACCCGAGCACGACGAGCGCACAGAGGAGCGCTCGGTGCTCCCTCGCATCCATCGTTCACAGTTGGTATGGCCGTACAAATATGTCTTTCCGACACGGCACTCGTTGACGTGGCAGTTGTCCGACAAACTCGAGTTGGCCGATCCGCCATCCCATCGTGATCAGCAGGCGTGTTGAGACACCCCGCCGGACACAGAGACCAGTAGAGTGATACACCGCAACGCCCTAGGCTGTGGCGTGTACAGCGTCACCGTTCCCGTTCCCGGCCGGGTCCGTGCACTCGCCGGCGAACTGTACCCAGATCTGGTCGCCTTCGACACCGTTCGAGAGGACCACACCTGTCTCCTCAAACGACTCGGTGAGGCCGAACACGGTCACGCACACCTCCAGCAGCGAACCCATCGCGCACTCGAGGGTGCGCCGGCCGTCGAAGCCCAGATCACCGGGATCGACTACTTCGAAGACCCACCGCTTGGCACCGCACCCGTCGTCTACCTGGCCGTCGAGAGCCCCGGCCTGGAGTCGATTCACCAGACGCTTAGCGAGACGTTCGGACCGGTCGACGGTCTCGAAGGCGATGCGTACGTCCCGCACGTCACCCTCGCCCGTGGTGGTGACCTCGAGCGGGCACGAACGCTTTCCGAACGCGACATCGACCCGGTCACCTGGACGGTGAGCGAACTCGCGTTTTACGACGGGGGGTATCGGCTGCCGATCAGTCGAATCTCGCTGCCTGCCTGATCGGGTTCGAGAGCAGACGCACGATGGACGCCACTGGATCTTTCTTCACCGGAACAATCATTTACTGAAAGCAGAATGGAGGGTATAGGTAACACGATCGATGTCCCGCAAAACCTCCCTTCCCCACACCACGATCGAGAGTAAAGCGAGTGAAGAGGCTGCGTTATCCTCTCAGTTGACGGAGAGGGATCAACGATGAACGGACCTGGCCTCTCACGCGGGACGGCCATACTAGCGGTCGTCGGTGGGCTTGTCCTGGTTCTTTCGGCGGGACTCATCGCACAACTTGGCGGCCTCTCCGGCGATGCGCTCTTCGCGTTCGTGCTGGGTATCGCGAGTATTGCAGTCGTCGGGACCGGAGCGATACTGACAGCCCAGACCGTTCGGCCAATCGAGCAACTACAGACGGACGTCGAGCAGTTTACGACAGGGCAAAACGCATCGCTGCCGACCGATCGGGAAGACGCCATCGGTGAGCTAGCGCGGACGATCGAAACGCTCGAGCGCGAACGGGTCGAAGCCGAGGCGAAAGCCGCACAATCAGCGTCCGATCGACAGTCAGCAACTGAGCGCCTCGAAAGCATCGAAGCGACCCTCGCCGAGTATAGGGCCGTCCTCGAGGCGACGAACACTGGCGATCTGACGCGACGGATGGACCCCGACGTCGAGAGTGACGCACTGGCTGCCCTGGGAACCGAATTCAACGAAACGATGGCCGACCTCGAGCGAACGATCGAAGAGTTACAGACCGTCGCCGATGGCGTCGCGACCTCGGCCGAGACCGTGACCGAAGAGACCCACGCAATCGAATCCACCAGCACTCAGGTAAGCCGGTCGATCGAGACGATTAGCCACGGTGCAAACCGCCAACACGAGAATCTCGCGACGGTCGGTACCAGAATGGACGACCTCTCGACGACGATCGAAGAGATCGCCGCCTCCTCGAACCAGGTCGCCGAACTCGCCGGAAAAACTGCAGAAAGCGGCCGTCGTGGTCGTGTGGCAGCAAAGAACGCGATTGACGGGATCGAACAGATCGAATCGGTCAGTGAAACGGCCGTTGGCGAAATCGAGCAACTGGCGGACGAAATCGCCGAAATCGACGAACTGATCGAGTTCATTACCGAAGTCGCCGATCAAACGAACCTGCTCGCGCTCAACGCCAACATCGAAGCCTCCCGATCGGGGTCGAATACGAGCGACGGCGAAGGGTTCTCTGTGGTCGCTGACGAAGTGAAAGAGCTCGCCGTCGACACGAAAGAGGCAGCAGAAGCCATCGAGCAGCGTCTCGAGCGAATACAACGGATGACGGACACCACGGTGTCCGTCGTTCGTGATACCGGTGAACAGGTCGCCGAAAACGCCGACACTGTCGACAATGTCGTGGAAGCGCTCGACGAAATTGCGGTGTACTCCGAGAAGACGGACGATGGGATTCGAGAGATTACGACTGCGACGGAAGCGCAGGCCGCAAACACGCAGGAGGTCGTCGCCGTCGTCGACGAAGTGACCACTATCGCCGAACGAACGAGCGAGGAAGCGGCGAACGTGGCAACGGCGGCACAGGATCAAAACGCCGCGATCAGCCGCGTTGCGAAAAGCGCCAGCGACCTCACCCATCAATCGGAGCAACTCAGCAGCAGTCTCGAGGCGTTCAACACTGACGTCGAGGTCGATGTCGACCCGTTCCCCGGTGAGTGGATCGCCTCAACCGAAACCGTGCCTGCCGAACCGGACGCAAGCTCGAGTAACACCGTCGAAGACCGGCTCGAATCGGCCGTACGAGCGGCACAGACGACCGGCCACACGTCGAAACCGGCTGATCGCGAGCGTGACACCCAGGATACCGATACGCCCGCTATTGCTGCCACTCGACTCAGACAGGCCGTCATCGACGCCTACCCCGGCGATGAGCCACCGTGGCACGCACTGGCGCGAATTCAGCTCAAAACTGGCTACGACCTCGAGGACGCCGATCCCAACGAGCAATTGCGCGGTGACCGGTATCGCGAAGTCGTCGCTGCCGCGCACGAAATCACCGATGGGAAACTCGACCTCGAGTCCATCCCTTACCGTGACGAGTGATTCGCCTCGACCGCCCGAAGCCGGTTTGATGAGTGGGGGAGCTTACGGTACCGGCGGCTCGTCCGCGTACCGGTCGTGGTCGGCGTAGAAGTTGAGCATCGCAAACTTGAGTTTTTCCGGGTCGATATCGAGTAGTTCCTCGCGCTCTTCGTGGGGAAAGGTACCGTTGACGCTGTATTTCCCGAGGTCGGATTTCATCCGCCTCGAGTAGCGTCTATCGAGCAGGATTCTGACGCCGACGTCTTCGGGCGAGCGAATCACTCGGCCGAGCGCCTGGCGCGTCTTCCGCACGGTAGGGATTTCGACGGCGTACCGCCAGCCGGTATCGGTTCCCTCGAACGCACCGTCGTACGCCGCTTGCACGGCTTCGGCCCGGTCGTCCAGGTGCGGATACGGGACGCCGATGACCAACACGGTGTGTGCGTCGTCGCCATCGAAACTGACACCCTCCGCGAGGGTGCCCCACAGCGAGGTGAAACAGATCGCGTGGTCGTCGTCGACGAACGACTGGCGGAGATCCTCGGCGGCGACACCCGGTTCGTCCAGGTAGACCGACGCCTCAGTTCGCCCTTCGAGACGTTCGGCGTAGCGAGCTGCCTCGCCGTAGTTGGGGAAAAACGCGAGCGTGTTGCCGGGCGTCATCCGAACGGCGTCGTGGATGGCGTCGGCGACCGCCGACTGCACGTCGGGGTCGTCTCGAGCGGAGGCAAACAGTGCCGGCGTCTCGACGGCGTAGGTTCGTCGCCGCGTTTCGGGAAACTGCAACCCGTAGGCCATCGTGACGCACTCCTCGAGGCCGAGCACGTTTTCGGTCACCTCGAAGGGCTGGATCGTGGCGCTCATCAGGACGGTTCCGGCCACCTCCTCGAACAGCTGACCGGTCACGTGTCGCGGGAGACAGCTGTACAGTTCGGCGCGACCGTACACCTCGTCGGTCCCCGAATCCCGGCGGACCGAGACGACCGGATACAGTCCCTCGTCGTTTCCCTCGTCCATCCAGGCGCGGACGAACGCCGCCGCCTGGAGGGCCTGACACTCGGTTCGCGTCGCGGACTCACCTTCGCGATAGGCTTCCTCGTACTCCTCGTCGAGTTGCTGGCCGAGTTGTAACGCCGCCTCGAGGTCGCCGTCGATTCCCTGCCCGGAGTAAGCCTGTAAGAAGGCGAGGGTCAGTTCGTCGCGTCGGTCCTCGTTGCTGATAGGGACGTCTTCCCAGTTCTCGCCGACTCGTTCACGCCCGCCAAAGCCCAGGCCGTCCTCGTACGTGTCGACCAGCGCCGCTCGAAACGCCGCGATGACGTTTCGGGCATCCTCAGCGCGCGGGTCGCTCGTCTCGTTCAGCTCCTCGAGAGCGCTGTCGAACGTTCGTTCGGAGCACTCACGCGAGGCGTGGTCGCGGGCGGCGTCTTCGACGTTGTGGGCCTCGTCGAAGACGGTGATGACGTCTTCTGGATCACGACCGAGCCAGCGGAAAAACTGCTCGCGGATCATCGGGTCGAGCAGATGGTGGTAGTTACAGACGACCAGGTCGACGCCCTCGAGCCCTTCTTTCAACAGTTCGTAGCCACAGAGTTCCTGTCGGTCGGCGTGTTCGTAGATTTCCTCCGGCGTGCGGACGTCCTCGAACAGCCACTCGAAGAAGTTCTCGGTCGCCTCAGTATCGAGCAAGTTGTTCCTGTAGTACGAGCAGACGTTGGCGTCTTCGAGGTCGTCGATTCGGTCTTCGAGGCTCTCGAGTTCGTCCATCACGGCTGCTCGAGCATCAGCGGCCGAATCGCTGCCCTCCTGACTCGCTTCGAGCAGTTCCCGCTGTCGGGACTCGAGTTGGGCGTGGTCGCTTTCGGCGTCCACGAGCGCCCGGGTGTTATCCCGAAGCGCTTGACACTCTTCGTAACCGACGTCGATGTGACACATCGACGCTTTACCCTTGAAAACCACCGCACGAATCGGTTCCTCGCGAGTGATCGCACGGGCTTCGGCGATGAACTGGCGCATCTGCTGGTGGACGTTCGTCGAGATAACGACGGTTTTGTCCTGTTCGCAAGCCACCTCGAGGGCAGGGACCAGTGCGGAGAGCGTTTTTCCCGTCCCACAGGCCCCCTCGAAGAGAACGTTCTGTCCCC